>NZ_CP023018.1:1944575-1995095 GCF_022406875.1 Ectothiorhodosinus mongolicus | reverse complement strand
GGCTGGGGCTGGGGCTGGGGCCCCTGTTCGTGTCACCGGCGGTGGCGCTGGAGCCTCGTTTAGCGCAGCTGGTGCGGTTGCACTCGGCGTTGGTGGGACATCAGTCTTGGATGCTGGCGCTTGCTGTGTGGGTGGGGGATCCGACAGCAGGAAGCGCTCGAGAATGATTGAGTCTGCATGGGTCGCGCTGACACTATTACCCAAAACTAATAAAATGACTGTTAATAGCCACATCTTATTTAGGGTCACTGGCAGTTGCTTTGAGCGCGCCACACACGTCCTCACATCAAATTGAATTGAGCCCTAAAAATCGTGGGGCTCGGATAGTTAGATCATATGAGCTATTCTAGTGAGGTGGGATACAAATTAATCTCTTGTTGGTAGTTTTTTTCTAGCAATTAGTCATTTAACTACTCGTTTCATGATTTAATCTAGCGTTTTCTTGTTAATTTATTCACTTTTTTAAATTAGGTCTTGGAGGTGCTAGAAGAATGGCCAATCAATCGCTGCTTTTAGCATTGCGCGACAGCGTCCTGTCTTCCGATCTTGATGGTTATTTCAAGGTGTACGGTTATGCGATTCAAACAGTCACGACGTTGGCTGAGGTCAGGGCTCAGTTCGTGCTCGAGCCTCCCGATGTGCTAATTTGCGACCTACAGCTTCCCGACGGAAAAAGCTTCTGGTTATTTCCGCAGCTGCGCCACGAATTTGGCCATCGCCCCCATATCATCGTTTACGCCGCTAACTGCAACAGTGCGGATCGGTTGGCCTGTATCAGCGCCGGAGCCGATACCTTTGTCCCCCACTACGCCGAGCCTGGAGAACTGCGTGCCTACATGAAACGCTTGGCCACCCGCTGCCAAGAGTTAGCGATAACCGTGCCGGAGAATCCTGCACAGCCCTCGTGGCTATTGAATTTTCGTCTGCACACTTTGACGACACCCACGGATGAATCGGTGACGCTCACCGGCAGCGAAGCATTAGTCCTGCATGAGCTTTTTGTACATAGCGGGCGCATCCTCTCTCGGGAGGATTTGGCGCAGCGCCTGCAGCCGCATAAGAGCGTTCAGGACACTCGGCGTTTAGATACATTGGTGAGCCGGCTGCGGGCGAAGATGAAAAATCATGCTGATGGTGAGGATCCCATAAAGACCTACCGCAATATGGGATATGGTTTTCACGGTTACGCGAACATTCAACGTTAAGCTCGGAGTCTATCAATTTCCCAATGCAAGTTTCTCGCCACATCTTATTAATTGAAGACGATCTCAACCTCAGTGAAGAGATTCGTGAATGTCTGGAATTTCAAGGCTTTGAACTCACTCATTCAGAAACCATCGCAGATGCTGAAGAGCAGCTCAAGTGCCATGAGTTCGGCATTCTATTGGTGGATCTGACCTTGCCAGATGGAGATGGGCTATCGCTGATCCAAAAGCAGCGCAGCGAAGGAGATCCGAGCGTCGTCATTATTGCCGTGACGGCGCGCTCGGCGGTAGAAGATCGCATTGAGTGTGTTAATGAGGGGGTGGATGCCTTTCTCTGTAAACCGCTCGACTTGCGCGAATTGGGGGCGGTAGTGAAACGCCAGTTGGATCGCGTGGAGAGCATTTCGCGAGCCTCACATGAGCCTACTCAGTGGACCTTGGATGCCGTGAAAAGCGCCCTTAATACGCCGAGCGGCGTACCCATTGTATTGGGTTGTAGCGAGTATTTATTGGTAGAGGCGTTGCTTGAAGCGCGAGGCCGTCCGGTCACGCGTGAGGATCTAGCGGGACGGATTTATCCGGGACAGGACTGCGACAATCGGCGTATTGATAATCTGGTAACGCGGCTAAGGCAGAAACTGCAAAGCGTGGGTATCAAAGACGACATTTTGCGGACCTTAAGAGGCTATGGTTACCTATTTCAGGTCTCAGCAAACACTCAACAATCTTAGTGGAATCCTAAGCGCTCAGAGATGCGCGCTGCCGACCCTTTTAAAAGGGCCGCCCAATCGTCTTTGCGGCGCTCAAGGGGCGCGGAGATGGATAGACCAGCAATGGCATTACCGCTGCTATCGCGAATCAAGACCCCAATACAGCCGACGCCGATTTCCGCTTCTTGATCATCCAAAGCAAAGCCTTCTTTTTGCGCCAGCTTTGTGACGCGCACCAAGGTGTCGGCATCATTAATGGTGTGCACGGTATAAGAAGGCAAGCCCGTGCGTCTGGCGTAAGACCTAGTCTCTTCTTCACCCGCATCGCCCAAGAGAATTTTCCCGACCGCCGTGACGTGCAAAGGCGCGCGGCTGCCAATGAGTTGTTCAACACGCATCATGCGATCGGGCAAGGCGCGCTCCACATAGATGACTTTATCGCCTTCTCGCAAGGTTAAGTTGACCGTCTCCCCGACCTGACCCAGTAAGCGATCCATTTCTGGCCGAGCGATGCTGCGCAGATCCAGATCCGAGCGCACTCGCGAGGCGAATTTAATGAACGCCGGTCCTAAGCTATAGGCACCCTGCTCATCGCGGACCACGAAATCATGGGCATGCAGTGAAGTTAGAATGCGATAGGCGGTTGAGGGGTGCAGCCCGGCTTCAATGGCCAGGACTTTGAGGTTGGCCCCTTGGGTATAACGACCCAAAACTTCAAGCAGCTCGGCGGCGCGATCAATCACCTGAATGCTTTGTGATCTGGCCTCGGATGGTGGCATGGGTTTTCCCGTGATTTTTTAGCATTTCACATTATGAGAAAGCACAACTATTGTAAATCTTTGCGATACGGACTAGTTTTGGCTCGTCTCACGATGTGAGAACGCATTCCAATAAGAATGTGCCGAGTACTAAAGCGGCACGATAAGCAACCCTAGGAGGGTGATGATGAGTAACGATAAGAAACTGGATGTCGACGGAGACAAGGCCGTGGCATCAGAAGCAGGCTCTAGGCGCGGTTTTATCAAGGCCGGTGCAGCACTGACCGCCGGCACCTTGTTGGGCGCGCCGTTTGTCAGTAACGCTCAGACGCGTCGCGGTGTGCGTTGGCGTATGCAAAGTGCTTGGCAGCCAGGAACCATCGGCTATCGCACTTTTGAGACTTGGTGCAACTCTATTCAAGAGCTGACCAGTGGCGAACTGAGTATTGAACCATTCCCCGCAGGTGCTGTAGCGGGCACCTTCGAAACTGCCGATGCCGTGGCATCTGGCGTGTTGGATGGCATGAACTGGTTCACCGTGTATTGGCCGGGCAAGATGCCTGCCGGCGTGTTCATGAGCGCCTATCCCATGGGCCTATCTTTGCCCCATCAATGGGACATGATGATCGACTCCTATGGCGGTCGGGCCATCTTTGATGAGCTGTATGACCGCCAGGGGCTGGTGTTCCTGGGCCATGTTCAGCATGACTTGAACTTGATTCACTCCAAAGTGCCGATGCGCAACTTCGATGATTTCCGCGGTAAGCGCATTCGCTTCCCGGGTGGCATCATTGCAGAAACCTTCGCCGAAGTCGGGGTGCGCACCACGCTGCTGCCAGGCGGTGATGTCTATCCTGCTTTGGAGCGTGGCACCATTGATGCGGCTGACTTCGTGGGTCCGGCAGTAAACTATGACCTCGGTTTCCATCAGGTCGCCGACTACATCATCATGGGCCCACCCTCCACCCCGTGCTTGCACCAGGCGGTCGACTTAATGGAAATCTCTGTCAATAAGCGTGCTTGGAGCCGGATTTCTCCAGAGACTCAGCGTTTGATGTACGAATTGGTGAAAGCCTACTCGGCCGATCACTATGCCGCGATTCAGAAAGCCAACTACGAAGCTTGGCCGAAGTACGAAGAGGCAGGCGTTGAGGTCATTCAGTTGTCTGAAGAAGACGCCACGCGCTTCCGTGAAGCGGCGATCCCACTGTGGTTTAAGTGGGCCAACCGCGATCGCGATGCCGCGCGCCTGTTCAAGGTTCACCTAGAGGTGATGATGGATCCGGCGGTGGGTGTGATTACACCGGATGACATCAAAGACTATACGCTGAACCTCTAACGTTGTTATGTCGCAGCCCCGGCGTGTCCGGGGCTGCTTTTGTGTCTTCGACTCCTTTTCCGGCGGCCTGAACTCTATGGAACTGAATTACGTTCTCCCGCACTGGCTTTATTGGTCAGTTCTGCTTCTGCTGCCGCCTTTCATGATGTTTATGGTGTGGCGCTCCAAGGCCAAAGGCCAAGCCGTCACGCCCACCAGTGAGACCTTTACCCAAGGCGAAGAACCGATGGCGGGAACCCCCCGCGGTTTCTTCTTTCGCGGTGTTGATGGTTTATCGATGTTCACCGGTACCTTTGTGGCGTATTGGTCGATCATCGCCGTGTTTGTTTATTCCTATGAAGTGATTGCTCGGTATGCCTTTAACTCGCCCACCAACTGGGCGCATGAGGCGATGTTCCTCATGTTTGGCATGCAATACCTGATCTCGGGTGCTTATTGCTTGCGCATGGATGGCCATGTGCGTGTGGATGTGCTGTATACCCGCTTGGGTCCGGCGGCTTCGGCGGCCTTGGATATTCTCACATCGGTGGTTTTCTATTTATTTATCTTGATTTTAACGTTCACGGCGTGGACGTTTTTTGCGCGCTCGATGTCCAGTGAGGTGTGGTTTTTCGCCACCGGCTGGCGCAATGAAACCTCGCTGAGCGAATGGGGCATTCAATATTTCCCCATTAAGTTTGCGATGGTACTGGCCGGCGTTTTGCTGTTATTGCAAGGTACAGCGCGACTATTGAAAGACATTGCGGTGTTTCGTGCCGCTATCAAGAGCTATGAGAAAGCCAAGGCGCCGCTGTGGGGCATGGTGATTCTCGCCGCTTTGTTGGGACTCTTACTGTTGTGGGAAATCTTCAACATCATGGTGCTCGATGGCGATTACGAGCGCGTGATCTTCACCTTGGAAGGCGTGCTGGCCGATATCGGCATTGGCACTTTGACGCTGTTGATGACCGGGGCGCTTTTAATCGTCTTATTGGCGGGCTTGCCTTTGGCGTTTGTCACCGGCGGTTTGGGCGTGATGTTCATTTATCTGGTGGGCGACCACTTCATGTTGAACATCATTCCCTCGCGCATCTTCCCGCTGATGACCGACTATCAGCTCTCGGCGATCCCTTTGTTTATCTTCATGGCGGCGATGCTGGAGAAAGCCGGTCTGATTGAAGATCTATTCGACGTGGTTTACCACTGGATTGGCGCTTTGCGCGGGGGGCTGGCCATCGCCACCATCGCCGCTGCCACTCTATTGGCCGCCATGGTGGGGGTTATTGGGGCTGCGGTGGTCACCATGGGCATCATCGCCCTACCCGCCATGCTCAAAAGGGGGTACGACCCCAAAATTGCCTTGGGGGCGATTATGGCCGGCGGCACGCTGGGAATTCTGATTCCGCCGTCTATTTTGGCGATTATTTATGCAGTGGTGGCGGGTCAGTCAGTGGGTGAGCTGTACTTAGGCGCTTTGCTGCCGGGCTTGCTGCTCTCTGCCATGTATATGACTTATGTGGGCGTGCGTGCTGGCCTAAATCCCAAGCTGGGTCCAGCGATGCCCGTGGAAGAGCGGGTAGATTTTCCCACGCGACTGCGCATGCTGCGCAACATGTTGGCGCCAATTTTACTCGTCGCGGTAGTGCTGGGCGCGATTTTCACGGGCTTGGCCACGCCGGTGGAGTCTGCAGGTATTGGTACTCTTGGGGCGCTGTTGGTGGCGGCGATGCATGGCCGGCTCAATTGGGTGAACATCCATGACGCTTGCATGATGACCTTGAAGGCCACCTCGATGGTGCTGTGGATTATCTTTGGCGCCACCGTCTTTGTCGGATTCTATATCCTGCAGGGCGGCCAAGCCTTTATTCAGGATTTGATTATGGGTACGGGCTTGGGTCCGTATGGCATTTTGATTTTGATTATGATTGCTCTAGTGCTTTTGGGAATGTTCCTGGATTGGGTAGGGATTTTGCTGTTGGCGGTGCCAATTTTCGTGCCGCTGGTGGTGGGTCTGGCTTTTGAAGGGGTATTAGGTCTTCCCGGTGTGCCTCCGGATAAGATTGCCCTGTGGTTTGGGGTCTTGTATCTGGTGAATATGCAGATGAGCTTTTTAAGTCCGCCCTTTGGCTATGCCTTGTTTTACATGCGCGGGGTGGCGCCGCCGGGCGTCGATATGGCGACGATTTATAAGTCCTCCCTACCCTTTTTGGCGCTGCAGACTTTGGGCCTGACCCTGTGTGTGGTTTTCCCGGGGATTATTCTTTGGCTGCCCAGCTTGGCCTATGGCTGATAGGATAGGTGCATGACTGCTGATGCCTTAAGACCCGCAAACCTCGAGGAGCCCCGCCAGCTGGGTGAGGCTGAGAAGCGCGATCTGGTGGCGGCGCTAAGAGCGATTTTGCCCGGTGATGCGCTGTTGATTGATGATGAGGCGCTGCGGCCTTATGAGTGCGATGGGCTCGCGGCTTATCGGCGCAAACCGTTGTTGGTGGCTTTGCCTGAGACGGTGGAGCAGGTGCAAGAGATTCTGCGCACATGTGCAGCGCGTGATGTGCCAGTGGTGGCGCGCGGCGCGGGCACGGGGCTATCCGGCGGCGCTTTTCCCCTCTCCAATGGCGTACTGTTGGTGATGGCGCGGTTTAATAAGATCTTAGAGATTGATGCCGATAATCGCGTCGCGCAGGTGCAGCCGGGCGTGCGTAATCTGGCAATCACTGAGGCGGCGGTGCCACTGGGGCTTTACTATGCGCCGGACCCGTCTTCGCAGATTGCCTGTTCTATTGGCGGCAATGTGGCGGAAAATGCCGGCGGCGTGCATTGCCTGAAATACGGCCTGACAGTGCATAACATCCAACAAGTGAAGATGGTGACCATGGACGGCGAGTTGGTGACCATTGGCGCACAGTCTTTAGATGCGCCCGGATTTGACCTGCTGGCGCTGGTGACGGGCTCTGAGGGCATGTTGGGGGTGATCGTTGAGGTCACGGTCAAGCTTTTGCCCAAACCTGAGCGCGCGCAGGCCTTGTTGGCGGCGTTTTCCACGGTCGAACAGGCCGGAGACGCGGTGGCGGCGATTATCGCGTCGGGTGTCATTCCCGCCGGTCTTGAGATGATGGATAACCCAGCGATTCGCGCTGCTGAAGACTTTGTGAAAGCCGGTTATCCGGTGGAGGCTGAGGCGATTTTGTTGTGTGAGATTGATGGCACAGATGCTGAGGTGTCTGAGGACATCATGCGCGTACGTGAGCTGCTGCTGGCGCAAGGTGCCACTGAGGTGCGCACCGCAAAGGATGAGGCCGAACGTCTGCGTTTTTGGGCCGGTCGTAAGGCGGCCTTCCCGGCCGTGGGGCGTATTTCACCGGATTATTACTGCATGGATGGCACGATTCCGCGCAAGAACTTGGGCGCGGTGCTGCGCCACATCAATGAGCTTTCTGATGAGTTTGGCTTGAAGGTCGCGAATGTGTTTCATGCCGGCGACGGCAATCTGCATCCGCTGATTTTGTACGATTCCGCCACACCGGGTGAACTCGATAAGGCCGAAGATCTGGGCGGGCGCATTCTGGAGCTTTGCGTGGAATATGGCGGCACAGTGACGGGCGAGCATGGCGTGGGCATCGAGAAGCTCAACCAAATGTGCAGCCAGTTTGATGCCGCCGAGTTGACGCAGTTTCATGCCGTTAAGGCGGCTTTTGATCCGGCCGGCCTGCTCAATCCCGGCAAGGCTGTCCCCACTTTGCATCGCTGCGCTGAGTTTGGCGCGATGCATGTGCATCATGGGCAGCTGCCCCACCCTGAACTGCCGCGTTTCTGATGGCGGATCAAGATCTCACTCAAGAGCTTTGTGAGCGCGTGCGCGTGGCCGCCAAGTCCGGCACGCCGCTGTGTATTCGCGGCGGTGGCACCAAGGACTTTTATGGCCGGCAGTGTGCGGCGACTGATGTGCTGGATGTGGGTTCCCATCGCGGCATTTTAAGCTATGAGCCGACGGAGTTGGTATTGACTGCGCGTTGCGGCACCCCTTTGCGCGAGGTGCGCGCGGCTTTGGCTGAAAAAGGTCAGCAATTGCCTTTTGAGCCGCCCGCCTTTGGTGATGAAGCAACCTTAGGGGGTGTGGTGGCTGCGGGTTTAGCCGGGCCGCGCCGGGCTTTTGCGGGCGGTGTGCGCGACAGCCTCTTGGGCGTTCGGCTGTTAAATGGTCGCGGCGAGGCACTGCAGTTTGGCGGGCAGGTGATGAAGAATGTCGCCGGCTATGACCTGAGTCGCTTGAGCGCGGGGGCTATGGGTACTTTGGGGGTATTGCTGGAATTGTCGGTTAAGGTGCTGCCGAAACCGGCGTTTGAGCGCACGGTGGTATTCGCTTTAGATGAAGAGGCGGCATTAGAGCGAATGAAGGCCTTGGCGCGCAGCCCTTTGGTGATTACTGCTACCGCGCATGATGGTGAGTCTCTGTACGTCCGGGCTTGTGGCGGTGAGCGGGCCTTGGAGGCTGCTGAGCAGGCCTTGGGCGGTGATCCGTTGCCTGAATCGGAAACATTTTGGCAGAGTGTGCGCGAGCAAACGCATGGGTTTTTTGCTGGGGAGTTGCCCCTGTGGCGCTTATCCGTACCGCCGGCCACGCCGGCTTTGCATTTGGGGCCCAGCTTTATTGAGTGGAGCGGTGCGCAGCGCTGGGTGTTCAGTGATGCGCCTGCCGAGACCATACATACGGCGGCTAGTGCTCACGGTGGGCATGCGACCTTGTTTCGTGGACATGATGGCGCAGTGGAGGTGTTTCAACCGCTGCCCGAGAAATTAATGCAGATTCATCGTAATGTGAAGCAAGCCATTGATCCGGTTGGTAGCTTTAATCCGGGTCGCATGTATTCTGAGTTCTAGAGACCCTGATGCAAACGCAACTGGCAGATTTTATACGCAATACCCCTGCCGGCGAGGAAGCCGAGCAGATTTTGCGCGCCTGTGTGCATTGCGGCTTTTGTAACGCCACCTGCCCCACCTATCAGCTGCTGGGCAATGAGCTAGACGGCCCTCGGGGACGGATTTATTTAATGAAGCAAGCCCTTGAGGGTACGACCCCAACGGCGCGAACTTTGTCGCATTTAGATCGCTGTCTGACATGTCGTAACTGTGAGACCACTTGCCCCTCGGGCGTGCGCTATGGACGCCTAGTGGATATTGGTCGTGAGGTGGTGGAACAGCAAGTCAAGCGTGGCTTTTCGGACCGACTCAAGCGCGGCCTCTTGCGGCGGTTTTTGCTGTCTCCAGCCTTCGATGCGAGTTTGGCATTGGGACGGGCTTTTCGCCCAGTGCTGCCTTCGCGTTGGCGACGCAGTATTCCGCAGCGCCGCGCCGCTGGGGTACGACCCCCTGTGCGACATACCTATCGCGTGTTAATGCCCGAGGGGTGCGTGCAGCCGGGTTTATCTCCCGAGATCAATGCAGCGACCGCGCGGGTTTTGGATCGCCTAGGGATTAGTATCATCGATGTGCCAGCGGTGCGCTGTTGTGGCGCCATTGAACAGCATTTAAGTGCGCATGATGCGGCTCTCGAGCGGGTCAAGGCCAATATCGATGCTTGGTGGCCGCATATTGAGGCCGGCGCGCGGGCAGTGGTGATGACAGCCAGTGGCTGCGGGGCGATGGTCAAGGATTATGGGGTGTTGTTGGCGCATGACCCTGCGTATGCGGAGAAGGCTCGCCAGGTCAGCGCTTTGGCTGTGGATATCAGCGAGCTGATTGCCGCTCAAGATTTGTCGGTGTTTCGACCGACGAAAAAGCGCGTGGCTTTTCATCCGCCCTGCACTTTGCAGCATGGGCAAAAGCTGCCGGGCGTGGTGGAGAATATACTGACCCAATTGGGTTTTGAGCTGACGCCGGTGGCCGACAAGCATTTGTGCTGCGGCTCGGCGGGCACCTACTCTCTGTTACAGCCGGAACTGGCGGGTCAGCTTAAGGCCAATAAACTGAAGAATCTGGTGGCGGGTGAGCCTGAGGTGATCGCCACCGCCAATATCGGCTGCCAGACGCATCTGGCCAGTGGCAGTGACCTGCCCGTGCGGCATTGGATTTGCCTGTTGGATGAGGCCTGATCCGCTCTCATGAATCTGGTTGCGGTTCTAGGCACGGTTTTACCGGTTTTTTTGATTGTCGCGGTGGGCTTTTTATATGGCCGGCGCTTTCCCACGGATATCGATACCGCGAATCGCCTGAATATGGAGATCTTCACGCCGGCGCTGATTTTTAGTGCGCTGACGGCTCAGGGTTTTCAGATTGCCGATTATTGGCAGCTGATTGTGTTTTCGAGCTTGGTGGTATTGGGCTCGGGGGTTTTGGTGCTGCCCTTTGTGCGCCTGTTGAAGGTCGATTGGAAGACTTTTGTGCCGCCGATGATGTTCACCAACAGCGGCAATATGGGGATTCCTATTTTGCTGTTGGCTTTTGGTGAGGCGGCGCTGCCGGCGGCGATTGTACTTTTTATCGTCGAGAACACGCTGCATTTCACAGTGGGTATGGCGATGGTCAATCGCCGCGCTAGCCTCTGGCAGGTGTTGCGCACGCCGATGATTACCGCAAGTGTCATTGGCATTGCGGTGAGTCTCACCGCTTTCTCGGTGCCGCAGGTGGTGGCTGTGCCGATTGAAATGCTGGGGCAGATTGCTATCCCATTGATGCTTTTTACGCTCGGTGTGCGCATGGTGGGGGCGGATTTCTCAGATTGGAAGCTGGGGCTTTGGGGCGGGGTTTTGGCCCCGGCCAGCGGTTTGGGCATGGTGCTGTTGATGTTGCCGGTGATGAATCTGCCGCCCGAGCAGTTCGCTTATTTGCTGGTGTTCGCGGTTTTGCCGCCGGCCGTGCTCAATTACATGGTGGCGGAAAAGTTTGCTCAGGAGCCGCGGCGCGTGGCTTCGATCGTCTTTGTCGCCAATTTGATGAGCATATTCACGCTTTTCGCGGTCCTGGCCTACCTGCTCTAAAGATGGGGTCGTACCCCTTTTTTTAAAAAATGGGGTCGTACCCCATCTTTTCTTAACAGTCGCCGATGCGCTCTCCAGAGAGGCGAGTGAGGAGCACCATCTCGCCCATAGGCGAGTCGAGGTTGGCGCGCATTTCGCCGTGCATGCGGGTGCCGGCGAAGTTGAGCTCGGCCTGCATTTCCACGCGCATACCGGCTTCGATACAAACCATGTCATAGCTGAGCTGGTCACGGCTTACGGACATGCGCTGCACCTCGCAATTTTCCCCAGACTCCAGGAAGTTCTCGGCGCTGGCTACGTCCTCGCGAGTGACGCACTGACGCACGTTATCGGTTTGCGGCGGGATCATATCCTGGCCCTCGACAGAGGTGACATGCTCGAACTGCCACTCACCCGGCTCGAGATTCGGCGCTTCGGCGTGCGCCACGGTGGCCACGGTGAGCAAAAAGGCGGCAAATAAAGCGGTGAAATTGCGATTCATTAGAGGCTCCAAGATTTAACGCCCCCCATAGTACAGAGTACACTGCGCTGATGCATGCCGATGTGATCATTATTGGGGCGGGTTTGGCTGGCTTGAGCTGTGGTTTGACGCTCGAGGCTGAGGGCCACAAGGTCCTGTTACTGGAAGCCAGCGATCGCGCGGGTGGACGCTTGCGCACTGATCAACATGAGGGTTTTTTGTTAGATCGGGGCTTTTTAGTGCTGCAGACTTGGTATCCGGCGGCCCAGCGCTGGCTGGATTATGAGGCTTTAGACCTGCGCCCTTTCCACAATGGCGCTTTGTTGCGGTTTGAGGGTCAAACTCACCGCATCACCGACGTGTGGCGCTCGCCACAACACGTAATCGAGATGCTGCGCTCGCCAGTGGGTACATTGGGTGACAAGCTGCGTTTATTGCGACTGCGGCAACGAGCGCTTTCCGGCAACTTAAGGGCCTTATACAGCCGGCCCGAGACTACTGCCCTCGCCGCCCTGCAGGCCCAGGGGTTCACCCCGAAATTCATCGAACGCTTCTTCTTACCGTTTTTCAGCGGCGTGTTTTTCGATCCGCAGCTCAGTGTCTCCTCACGCTCTTTAGAATTCGTGTTTCGCGCTTTCGCGCTAGGCAATACTGCCCTGCCGGCGCGTGGCATGCAGGCCATCAGCGATCAGCTGGCATCGCGCCTCAATCCCGGCACCTTGCAATGCCACACAACCGTCCAATCCGTGGGGGGTACGACCCCAAAAAGGGGTCGTACCTCAGTTATCGTGGAACGGGGTCTGACCCCATTTTTAGAGGCGAAGGCGGTGGTGGTGGCCACGGATGCGCGCGCGGCGCGGCGCTTGCTGGGGGAGCCGGAGGCTGAGCAGCCAATGCGGCGCAGCGTCTGTGTGTATTACGCGGCGGATGAGGCGCCGATCGATGGGCCTTATTTGCTGCTTAACAGCGAGACTGTGGACGGTAAGCCGCGCGGTGTGATTAATAGCGTGCTGTGTCCCAGCAATTTGTCGCGTCACTATGCGCCGCCAGATAAGCACTTGATCACCGTAAACTTGGACGCGGGTGATACGCCATTGGAGACACTACTGGAGCGCTTGGCGATCGAGCTGCGGCACTGGTTTGGTGCTGCAGCGGCGCATTGGCAGCAGCTTAAGGTCTATGAGCTGCCTGAGGCTTTGCCCATGCAGGCACCGCCAGTGACCTATCCCGGTGATGTCGTGCTACGCAAAGACGAGTCGCTGTGGGTGTGCGGCGAGTATGCCTCAGCCCCCTCATTTCAGTGGGCACTGCATAATGGTGAACGCGCCGCCCAAGAAGTGCTAGATTATCTGGCACAAAAATAACCAACATAAAAAATAACAGGCATTATCGGACACAAAGGAGCTTGCGATGATGGGGATTAAGCCGGCGGTGTTTAGCAGAGGGTTTCTGTGCCAAAGATCCAGTTCAACACCCGAACGGCCTTGCAAAGGGTTAGCCAGCCGAGGTTTTATCTTCGCCTTGCTCTTTGCTCTGCTGAGCATGGCATCGTCGGCCAAAGCAGCGGATCGCAGTTTAGAAGAGATTCTTCAGCCCATCGATTTAGGCGATGGGGTTTATTATTTTTACGGCTCTTTAGAGAACCGAACGCCACTCAATCAGGGCGTCACCAATAACATTGGCTTTGTCGTCACAGATGCCGGCGTGGTGCTCATTGATAGTGGCCCTAGCCATCAGGTAGCCGCGCAGATTACTGAGGCGGTGGCTTCAATGACGGCCAAGCCCATTGTCCAAGTTGTCAGCCTCGGCAGTCAGGACCATCGCTGGCTGGGCAATGATTATTTTGTTTCCCATGGAGCAGAACTCATCGCCCTCACCCGCACCGCCACCACCCAGGCCAATACCGCTGATCAGCATGTGCAGCGCTTGACCCGTGCCTTAGGCGAGGAAGCTTTGGCCGGCACAGTCCCAAAAGTGGCAGAACAGCCCATCGACGCCGATCGGCATGAGTGGACCATGGGACAGCATCGCTTCGCCTTAGTGTTCGCGGGTGATGGCCACTTCCCAGGCGATGCGATGTTGCATCTACCTGACCAAGGCATCGTATTCACGGGGGATATTGTGTACACCGAACGCATGCTGGGCATTCATCCCTGGACCAATCCAGTGGAACAGTTGGCGGCCTTTGACACTATGGTTGGGTGGAACCCGCGAGTGGTCGTACCGGGACATGGGGCGGCGACCGATGTCGCTGAAGCCACGCGCGATACCGGGGACTATTTGCGCCATCTGGTCACTGAAGTGCGCCAGGGTATTGAGAACTGGGAAAACCTTGATGAGGTGGTGGAGCGCTTGGCCGATCTGCCGCAGTTCCAGCACTTGCGGCATTATGACGATTGGCATCGCATGAACATCAACCGCACTTATTTGTTTATCGAGCAAAACCCGTAAGTCGGGCTACCCGAGCTCCCAACGCCAACCGAACCCGCAGACCAACCCGGACTGCGGAAGCGACACGAGCGCTTAGACCTACCAGGGCAACTCCGTGCCGTCAAAGGACCAAAAGCGTCCAGAGGTCTCGGGCGTAAGGCGGTCTAGCACCTTGAGCATACTGGCAACGCTGTATTCTGGAGTGAACAGCTGGCCGTCGGGGACGTTTCTTTGAAAAGGCTTGGACAGCGCAGTATCGGTCGTGCCGGGGTGCAATGCCGCGAGGCTAAGCTGTGGATGAGTGCGCCGACATTCGATGGATAAGGTCCGGATCACCTGGTTGAGAGCAGCCTTGCTGGCGCGATAGCTATACCAACCACCGATGCCGTTCTCACCGATACTGGCTAGGCGCGCCGAGATGCTGGCAAATACCGCCGGCCGACCATGACGCATTTTCGGCAAAAGATGCCTGGCCAGGAGCATGGTGGGCAGTGTGTTGGTGCGAAAATTCTCCAGGGCAAACTCTGGGTCTAGTTGGGCAATGCGCTTCTCTGGCAGATACTCACCCTGATGCAGCATCCCCGCGGCATTGATCAGCCAATCGATTTCTTGGCATTGCTCGGCAAAGGCGGCAACTTGAGCCTCTTGGGTGGCGTCTAGCTGATGCCACCGGCATTTCTCTGACAGGCCAACGGCACTGGCCTGACCCTGAGTCGCATGATCCCGCTGAACGGTAGGATTATCCCGACGATGGGTAGCGATGATGGAGCGCACTTCGGGCCGCGCCGCCAAAGCCTCGACGAATGCGCGTCCAAGCCCTCCCGAGCCCGCGATAACGATGATATTCATGCGCCAATCTTAACATCCGAGTTAAACTCTCGGGTATTACCACCAAAGGAGCGTGTTACATGAAAAGATGGCTGGCTTTACCCTTGGCTTTGCTGTTGTCCTCCCCTGCGCTGGCGGAGATTCGCGGTGAGGAGGTGCGTTACAGCGCGGATGGCGTCAACCTGCACGGCTATATCGCCTGGGATGACAGCGTGAGCGGCCCGCGACCGGGCGTCATCGTGGTGCACGAGTGGTGGGGGCATAATGACTATGTGCGTGATCGGGCGCGGCAGTTGGCCGCACTGGGCTACACCGCGCTAGCAGTAGACATGTTTGGCGATGGCCGCACCGCGGATCACCCCGATAATGCGGGGGCATTCGCTCGCGAGGTCGCCCAGAATGCGGATATTCGTCGCTCGCGCTTTAATGCAGCGATGGACGTCTTAAATGCCCATCCCACCGTGAAAAATGACCAGCTAGCCGCTTTGGGCTACTGCTTTGGCGGTTCAGTCGTGCTCAATATGGCCCGCGAAGGCGCGCCTCTTGCCGGTGTTGTCGCTTATCATGCCGGGCTGGCCTCACCGGTGGCAGCACAAGCGGGCGTGACCCAATCGCGTGTTCGCGTCTTTAATGGCGCCGCCGATCCCATGGTCCCGCCCGAGCAGGTAGCGGCTTTTGAGGCTGAGATGCGAGCCTCTGGTGTGGACTTTGCGGTGGTCAACTACGACGGCGTGCTGCATGGCTTCACCAATCCTGGTGCCGATGCTTTTGCAGAGCGCTTTGGCTTGCCGTTGGGCTTTGATGAGGCGGCTGATAGCGACTCTTGGGCGCAAACCCAGAGCTTTTTGCAGGAACTTTTCGCGCAGTAACGCGGGTTCTTGTGCACGTTTGCGTGTGATCGGGGCGGCCATAGTGCCGCCCTTTTTAGTGGCGCCAGAAAGCCGGGGTGAGCAGCACTAAGAGCGTGAAGATCTCAAGACGCCCCAAAAGCATCGCAAACATCAGCGTCCATTTCGCCGTGTCGCTGATGCTGGCGTAATTGGCGGCAACCTCGCCCAAGCCCGGGCCTAAGTTGGTGATGTTGGCGGCGACAGCCGAAAAGGCCGTGACTTGATCCAGTCCCGTGCCCAGCAAGATCAGCATCATGAGGGTAAACAGCGCCACATACGCCGAGAAAAAGCCCCATACCGCATTCACCACGCGGTCGGGTACCGCTTTACCGCCGATTTTAATGGGCACGAGGGCTTGGGGATGGATGAGGCGAATCACTTCTCGATAGCCCTGTTTGATTAGCAGCATAAAGCGAATCACTTTGATACCGCCGGCGGTGGACATGGCGCACCCGCCAATAAAGGCCACGAATAGCAAAAGCGCCGGCAGAAACAAAGGCCAGGCCGCAAAATTATCGGTGGCAAAACCCGCCGTCGTGCCAATAGACACGGCATGGAAAATGCCATTCACCACCGCATCATTCCATTGGCTGTAATGCCCCAAAAGCAGCAGTGTGGCCACGACTACCAGCATCAAGGTGAGCATAATGGCGCCGAACCAGCGCACTTCGGGATCCTTGAAGTACGTTAGCGGATTGCGGGTACGCCAGGCGAAAAAATGCACAGAAAAATTGATCGCGGCAATCAGCATAAACACGGTTGCGATCAGCGAAATCGCCGGGCTTTGGAAATGCCCAATGCTGGCGTCATAGGTCGAAAAACCGCCGATAGCCACGGTCGAGAAGCTATGGCCGATGGCGTCAAAAGCGTCCATGCCGGCCAGCCAATAAGCACTGGCGCAGGCCACGGTAATCGTCAGATAGATATACCAAAGCGCTTTGGCGGTCTCGGCAATACGCGGCGTGAGTTTGGTGTCTTTGACGGGGCCCGGAGTCTCGGCGCGATAAAGCTGCATGCCGCCAATACCGAGCATGGGTAAGATCGCTACCGCCAAAACGATGATGCCCATGCCGCCCAGCCACTGCAGCTGTTGCCGATAAAAACGGATCGAGTGCGGCAAATCATCGATGCCCGAGAGGATGGTCGCGCCGGTGGTGGTCAGTCCGCTCATGCTCTCAAAGGCGGCATCGGTGATAGAGATATTCGGCGCTTGTGAGAGCGTCAGCGGCACGGCTCCGGACAGGCCCAGCACCACCCAAAACAGCACCACGATGAGAAACCCATCTCGGGTGCGCAGCTCTTGGCGATTGCGGCACACCGGCAACCAGAGCAGCATGCCAAACACCAACAGTAAGCCAAATGCCGAGAGAAACGGCATCAGCCCATCGTCTTGGTAAATCAGCGCTACCAGCGCTGGCGGTAACATGGTGAAACTAAACAGCATCACCAGGATTCCCACAATCCGTAAAACCGGCGCCCAGTGCATAAAACATCCAAAAAAGGGGTACGACCCCATTATAGGTATAATCAGCTGATTATGTCCTTGAACCGCTTACACTGCCAGGGCCCAGGTGCCGATAGATGATGTGGCTGCGCTGTGCATTGCTGATCACCCTAGCCGTCTTCATGGCGCCTGCTGCCGCAAAACAAGAGCCGATCAGTTGGCCCCTCAATCTAGGGCCTGATATTGGCTTTGAGCTATGGGTTGACGAAAGCGCCAACACGCACTTCGATGAGATTCGGCAGCTTCCTGCAGATGCTTGGCAGCAGAGAAGTTATGCGCTGATGGAAGGCTACACGTATGCCGCTCACTGGCTGAGATTTAGTATCCCTGAACTCGCCCAAGCCGTCCCCACACTGTGGCTTGAGATCTCCCCCGCTTATTTAGACCAGTTAGACCTTTTTTATCAGCCAAATGCGGACATCGATGAATGGGTGCAGATAACAGGTGGCGATATCTTTAGCGCCGCTGATCGACCCATTGATTGGCGCCATATGGTTTTTCCTTTGGAATCCACGGAAACCATGGGGCCGATCTATTTGCGATTGCAAACCTCCAGCACCTCAATGCTGTTTGGCAAGTTTTGGATTCCTGAGGCCTTTGCGATAGCCAAAGCCAAGGACAGCATATTGTGGGGGTTGTATTTTGGTTTCGCCCTGTTCTCGGTAGTACTGGCACTGGTGTTGGGTGCTTTTACACGCGACCGTACCCTATTGTCAGTGGCCGCTTTTGGGATTGCCTATGTGTTTATCGCCAGCATGCAAGGTTTCATGGGCTGGTCGCTATTTAGGCATATGCCCCTAGTCGCGCACCATATGGTGGGCTTGAGTTTGATGCTCTCTTGGATAGCGATTATCTGGTTAGCCCGTGAAGCGCTGGATCTTAAAAATCAAATCCCTTGGTTGGATCGCATTACGCTTGTCTGGATTGGTCTTATGAGTTTGTTGCTGCTGAGCATTCCTTTGGGCCATTACACCTGGGGCATCCAATGGATGAGCTATCTTGGCGAGCCAATGAAATGGGTGGCGACCATCGCGGGCTTTTGGCTCTGGTACCGCCGAGGGCCGCAGTTCGCGTTTTTTGCGGTTCCCTTTTTTCTCCACAATTTTTTTGCTGCAGCATCAGTAATGAGCGCGCATGGCTACTATCCATTCACAGAACTGCTCTATGTGACTTGGCAGTATTTGATGGTCTTTTTAATGCTTATGGTGATTGGTTTGGCGGCCTACCGAATTCAAACCAGCGAGAGAGAAAGACGCGATCGGGAACAGCTGGCCCGTGAATTGAAACTCGAGCGTGAAGCCAGTTTCCTCCAAAGGCAGTTCGTGAGCATGGTTTCGCACGAGTTTCGGACGCCTTTGGCCATAATCGATGCGGTCATCACTAATATTCGAGCGCGCCCTGATTTAAGCCCTGAGGAACGCCATGCAAAAGAAGAAAAAATCCTACGTGCTAGTGCCCGCCTCGCCACATTAACCAGCAACTGTCTAGCTGAAACTCGCTTAAGCACTCGGGAGCTTAGCTTGGAGCCCGTGAATCTGATTACTTTGATCGAAGAAGCGGCGGAGATTGTGCATTTAACGGGTGGGTACTCATTGGAGCTTCGGGCGAATGAGAAAGTTTATCGGGTGGGTGACGCGGTGGAGCCCATCATGATAGACGCAGACCGTGCCATGTTGCGCATCGCGCTATCCAATGTTTTGGATAATGCGGCGAAGTACTCTTTGCCGGGGCTCATACGAATTGACGTCATCACGCGCGGCGAAAAGATCCTGATACAGGTCGCTAATCGTGGTGCTGAGATCCCCGCTGAGATTGTGGCGCAATTGTTCGAGCGTTATTTCACCCAACACCCACAAGGGATTCCAAGACGCACCAGCGCTAGTGCCGGTTTGGGACTATTCATCGCCCACGAGATCATCACCCAACACGGTGGGGCACTGCGTCTAATGCCTTATCAAGACGGATGGGTCTGCTTTGAATTTGAGCTTACCCTTTAGAAAGGGGTCTGACCCCATTTGGGGTCGTACCCCATTTGATGCTAGGGTAAGAAAGCATGAAACAGCGCCTTGTCAGCTTGCTGTGTCTGCTTTTGCTCGCCACGCCTGGCGTGTTGCTTGCGGTGCCTGGAGTGGCGCTTGCAGTACCCGAGCCAAGCCTCTCCACTACCACCGAGCTAGCGCGGGCTGGGAATTACCAGCTGCGCTGGGGGCATGAAAGCCCGATGGTGCAATCTTATCGGCTAGAGCGGGCCGATAATCCCCTTTTTACAAACAGTGTCGTGGTCTACGAAGGCGCCGATCGCGCGACGGTGATTAGTGGCCGTGGTGATGGCGTGCTGCACTACCGTGTGCGGGCACAATTCGCTGATGGCAACGTCACTGAGTGGAGTGAGACCACGAGCGTGACCGTGCAACACCACCCCCTGACTCAGGCATTTTTGCTGTTTGCGCTTGGCGCTTTAGTCTTCGTTGCTACCACGCTCTTGATCATCACCGGTAATCGCTCGCACCAGCGTGAGCAAGCGTCTCCGCGTTAGCCGCCCACCTCAGGAGAGCCTATGAATGTCCAGGAAACCGCTATCCTGGCGCCGCAAACGGCCTGGATTCTGATCGGTTTATTCACCCTTTTATATGTCGGCCTGGGCTGGTTTTTTGGTCGCCACGACAAAGAGCTGGATCAGTTCGTGCTGGCCGGGCGCAAAGT
The DNA here is from genome assembly GCF_022406875.1 of Ectothiorhodosinus mongolicus. Classification (NCBI taxonomy): domain Bacteria; kingdom Pseudomonadati; phylum Pseudomonadota; class Gammaproteobacteria; order Chromatiales; family Ectothiorhodospiraceae; genus Ectothiorhodosinus; species Ectothiorhodosinus mongolicus. The sequence goes on along the minus strand of NZ_CP023018.1, from coordinate 1,975,315 downwards.
GGGCTTGGCGGTCGGCACAGCCACGGCGATGGCCACTTGGGTGACCAGCAACACGACCATGATGGCGCCGCAGCTGGCCTATCAAATGGGCGTTTGGGGAATGATCGGCTATTCCTTGGGCGCGGTGGGTTTGTTGCTATTTGCGCCGCTGGCGAAACGCATCCGGGTGTTAATGCCGCATGGTTATACCAGTGGCGATTTCGTGCGGCTGCGCTATGGCAATGTGGCTTGGCGGGTGTTCCTGGCAATCTCGATTTTCTACAGCTTTGGCTGGTTAGTGAGCCTGGGTATGGCCGGCGGCGTTCTCACCCATGCGCTATCAGGGATCCCCTACTGGCAGGGGATGACGGTGATTTTAGGTGCCTGCGTGGCCTATACGCTGATCGGCGGATTTCGCGCGGTCATCGGCACGGACTTTATTCAGTCCATCCTCATATTGGTGGGTTTGATCGTGCTGGCATGGATGGTGATTGGCGGCATTGGGTTTGATGAGATTCATTTCAGCTTGCAGCTCGAGCGCCCGGAGCTGCTGTCTTTGTTGATGCCGGCGGCGATTATGTTTTTGTTTAATAACCTGCTGTTTGGCATGGGTGAGATTTTCCACTCCAATGTATGGTGGACGCGGGCTTATTCGTTCCGCGAGGGTGTGGGGCTTTGGGCCTATCTGCTGGCCGGGATTTTCTGGGCGCCGATTCCGATTGTGGCTGGTTTTATCGCGCTAGCGGGGCCGGCTCTGGGTACCAACATCCCGGCTGCTGACATGGTGGGGCCGATTGTGGCTTCTGAGTTACTCGGAGTCACTGGCGCAGTGATTGTGCTGATTATGGTATTCGCTGCCCTCGCCTCTTCGCTGGATTCACTGTTGGCGGCCACCGCGATGCTGGTGGTGCGTGATATTTATCAGCGCCACTTCAAGCCCTTAGCCAGCGCCGATCATCTGCGCACGGCCACCAAGGTGACGATCGTACTACTGGGGGTCATGACTTGGCTGTTGTGTTTGCCGCGCATCACGACTTTAGCCGAGCTTTTGCATTTCACTGGAGCATTCGTCGCCAGCACGATTTGGCCGATCGCGGCCGGGCTGTATTGGCAGCGTACCAATAAGTTGGGGGCCACTTTGGCCATGGTACTGGGAAGTGCCGCAGGCCTTTGGGCGTATTTTGCGATTGGCTTTTATGTCGCTGCGCTAGTGGGGGCTGCAGTGTCGATGATCTTGGTACTTGTGACGACTTGGCTATGGCCGCAGCGTTTTGAGTGGGAGACCCTCAAAGAACCACCGCCGGCGCCTTAAACCGATCTTGGGAGATCGAACGATGCTCGCATCTGCTGGATTTATGAGTGTTTTGATTACGCTGGCCACCGTGATGACCACCGTCAGCTTATTTGTACTGATCTACTTGGTGATCCGCGATTGGCGGCGCGGCTCGCTCTGGTAAAAATGGGGACAGACCCCTTTTTTAAATAATGGGGACAGACCCCTTTTTGGGGGAAAGTGGCATAATTGCGCGATGAGTAAGAGCAAAAGTATCTACAAGGTGCGATTCGTGAATCAGGGCAATGTCTATGAGGTCTTTGCCCGCAAGGTCTACGCGTCCGATCTCATGGGATTTGTGACCATTGAGGAGCTAATCTTCGGTGAGCGCAGCGCCATCGTCGTCGACCCTTCGGAAGAAAAGCTCAAGAATGAGTTCGCCGCGGTCAAACGCAGCCTGATCCCCATGCACGCGGTCATTCGCATTGACGAGGTCGAAAAGGAGGGTCCGGCGCGCATCTCCGAGCTCGGCACCAACGTGACCGCCTTCCCGGCTAACTACTTGCCTGCCGGCACAGAGCCCACCAAAAAAGGCAGCTGAGCAGACACCTGCGCGTTTGCCTTACACCGGCATTTTAGGGTATCGTGCGCGCCTTCGGAGAGGTGGCCGAGTGGTTGAAGGCGCACGCCTGGAAAGTGTGTATACGGTAACCCCGTATCGAGGGTTCGAATCCCTCTCTCTCCGCCATTTGCGTACCACAACTCCGAGGCGTCTCCTTACGTGCCCACACGGCGCAAACGAGATTGCACGATGACAGACTTGAACCCGACCCGCGCCGCCGGCGAAGAACTCTTGGCAGCTTTCGCTCCCAAAATGGGGCGGCATTACGCTAACGGCCGCAATACTGACCATGGCCCGGGCGAACACAACGCCGTATCTATGCTATCTCCTTATATCCGGCGCAGATTGGTGCTGGAATCTGATGTGGTCGCAGCAGCGCTCGCCGCGCATGGGCCGGAGGACACCGAAAAGTTTGTGCAAGAGGTGATCTGGCGGGGCTATTTCAAGGGTTGGCTCGAACGGCGCCCACAGGTCTGGGCCAGCTATCGCAACGGACTGGATGCCGATCTGGCCATTCTTGAGCGTAACCGCCGCCTACGCCGTGATGTGGATCGCGCGATGGCTGGGCAAACGGGTTTGGCGTGCTTTGACGCTTGGGCCACCGAACTGGTGGAAACCGGTTATCTCCACAATCACGCACGGATGTGGTTCGCCTCCATCTGGATTTTTACGCTAGGGCTGCCGTGGCGGCTGGGGGCTGATTTCTTTTTTCGCCACCTGCTTGATGGCGATGCCGCCTCGAACACGCTGGGTTGGCGTTGGGTGGCGGGGCTCCATACGCGCGGCAAGCCCTATGCGGCCGATGCGCAGAATATCGCGACCTTCACAGCCGGTCGGTTCACCCCGCGCCGCAGCGAACTGGCCGAGGTCACCCAAGGGCTGGAGGCAACCGAACCTGACGGCCTGCCCCCCGTGTTGCCACTGCGCCCAGTCACGCTGCCGCAACCTGGCCGCTCGACGGCCTTATTGATCACTGACGAGGATTGCCGAGTAGAGGATTTCGACCTTGCGGCATTGGATATCCGCGCGGCGGCTAAGCTCATGGCGGGTCATCTGCGATCCCCTCTGCCTGTATCTGAACTTGTCCTGCGGTTTGAGGATGGCGCATTGGCTGATGCCACTGCACGTGCTGGTATCTCGACGGTAGAGATGCAGGCAAACGACCCCGTCGGCTTAGTAAGATGGGCGGCAGGTGCGGGCGCCACGCAGATCGTAACGCCATATGTTACGCGCGGCCCGTTGCGAGATTGGTTGGATGAAGCCACCCCGGCTTTGGCGAAGGAAGGCATAACCCTGTGCGAATGGCAGCGAGATTGGGATACCGCGATTTGGCCTCATGCTACGGCAGGATTTTTCAAGGTCAAACGGAACATCCCGCGTATTCTTGAGCAGATGTCATTAGCATGATCCCCATTACCATCAGATGAATGCTCCCGCCAAACCTCTTGCTACCCACGCCCTGACCATTGAAGGGATGCACTGTGCGTCTTGTGTCGGACGCGTCGAACGCGCACTGCAAGCCGTGCCAGGTGTGGTACAAGCCCATGTCAACCTAGCGACAGAGCGCGCGACGGTCACAGGGACTGCCGATATCGACGCTTTGATCGCGGCGATTGATGGCGTCGGCTATGACGCGCGTATTCCCCAGGCTGTTTCCGAAGACAATACGCTCGCCGAACGTCGCGAGGCTGAGGCCACAACTCTGCGACGCGACGTGGTGATCGCGGCAGCATTAACCCTGCCCGTGTTCGCACTCGAAATGGGCTCTCACATTATCCCGGCAGTACATCACCTGATCATGTCCACGATCGGGATGCAGACCAGCTGGCTGATCCAATTCGTGCTCACCGCATTGGTTATGGCTTTTCCCGGTATTCGTTTTTACACGCACGGCTTTCCCGCACTCGCACGTGGGGCTCCCGATATGAACAGTCTCGTCGCCGTCGGCACGATGGCGGCGTTTCTCTACTCAGTGGTTGCCACTTTTGCGCCCGAGTTACTGCCGCCGGGCACTGTCAATGTCTACTATGAACCAGCCGCTGTGATCGTGACCTTGATCCTGCTGGGACGCTGGTTAGAGGCGCGTGCCAAGGGGCGCACCTCGCAGGCGATTCAGCGGTTGATCGGCCTACAAGCGAAAACCGCAAGGGTGCGGCGCGATGGCGTTTGTCTGGATATCCCGGTGGCAGATGTCCAACCTGGCGATGTGATTGAGTTACGCCCGGGCGAACGTGTGCCGGTGGATGGCGAAGTCATCGAGGGCGAGAGCTATGTCGATGAGTCAATGATTACGGGCGAGCCTGTGCCAGTGGAAAAGCGTGCGGGCGCGATGGTGGTGGGTGGCACGGTCAATCAGACTGGTGCGTTGGCCTTACGTGCCACCGCTGTTGGGGCTGACACCATGTTGGCGCAGATTATCCGCTTAGTAGAATCCGCCCAAGGTGCGAAGCTGCCGATTCAAGCGATCGTGGACCAGGTAACCCTCTGGTTCGTACCTGCTGTGATCACAGTCGCTCTAATCACATTCATGATCTGGTTCAGTTTTGGCCCTGCCCCGGCGCTGACTTTCGGGCTGGTCAACGCGGTCGCGGTACTGATCATTGCCTGCCCCTGCGCCATGGGGCTGGCTACGCCCACCTCGATTATGGTGGGAACAGGCCGCGGCGCCGAGACGGGCGTGCTGTTTCGCAAGGGTGAGGCGCTGCAACTCTTAAAGGAAGCGCGCGTGGTGGCTTTCGATAAGACCGGCACACTAACCGAGGGCGCACCCAAGCTGACCGATCTGGAACTGGCTGACGGATTTGAGCGCAACACAGTGCTGGCGCAGATTGCGGCGGTCGAGGCCAAATCTGAACACCCCATTGGGCGTGCTATCGTAGAGGCGGCGCATGGACTCACGCTGCCTGATGTCACCCAATTTGAGGGCATCACCGGTTTTGGCGTTGCCGCACAGGCCGGGGGCGCGCGCGTCGAGATCGGGGCAGATCGCTACATGGCCCGCCTTGGCCTTGACGTGGGTATATTCGCGGAAACGGCGGCGCGCATGGGCGATGAGGGCAAGACGCCGCTCTATGCCGCCATTGACGGAAAACTCGCCGCGATTATCGCCGTGGCCGACCCCATTAAATCGCAAACGCCCGAAGCCATCCGCACGCTGCATCATCTTGGGCTGAAGGTCGCTATGGTTACCGGTGACAATCAACGCACTGCGGACGCCATCGCGCGCCAGCTTGGCATTGACCATGTAGTCGCCGAGGTCCTGCCCGAAGGCAAACTGGTTGCCGTGCGCGACCTGAAAGCGGCGCATGGGCGGCTGGCATTCGTGGGTGATGGTATCAATGATGCCCCGGCGCTGGCCGAGGCGGATGTCGGGCTCGCTATCGGCACCGGCACCGATGTCGCCATCGAGGCTGCCGATGTGGTGCTCATGTCGGGCTCTCTGCGCGGTGTGCCCAATGCGATTGCACTGTCGAAAGCGACTATTCGCAATATCCGGCAAAACTTGTTCTGGGCATTTGCGTATAACACCGCGCTGATCCCTGTTGCCGCCGGGGTGCTTTGGCCCGCCTTTGGCATCCTGCTCTCACCCATCTTTGCGGCCGGGGCGATGGCATTGTCCTCGCTCTTCGTCCTGGGCAACGCCTTGCGCTTACGCAACTGGTCCGCACCCATGACCCTCAAATAGGGAACTCCAACCCCTGGAAGGTCCATCTGCCGCGTCAATTTCTTTGCTGTCGCCAGAACATGAGGCGCACTCCCTTTATGAATTAAGCGCCGCCCTGGCCTGAAATACCTGGTCTCGGATAGCGCAATCGGTCTCGTGATCATTGATCAAACCCATCGATTGCATGAAGGCATACATATTGGTGGGGCCCACAAACTTCCAACCGCGGCTTTTTAGGGCCTTCGCTAGAGCTAACGACTCAGGCGAGGTTGTGACGCTTTGAGGTACATGCGCCACTGAATCATCGGGTGCAAAGCGCCAAATAAAACTCGCGAGCGAGCCCTCCTCCTCTAATAAACGTGGCACCCGTGCCGCGTTGTGAATCACCGCGCGAATCTTGCCGCGATGACGAATGATGCCGGCATCTTGCATCAGACGCTCGACATCATCGTCTGTCATCCTAGCCATGCGCTCATGCTCAAAGCCGTGAAAGACCAGGCGCAGTCTCGAGCGTTTTTCCAATACCGTTCGCCAACTCAAGCCGCATTGAAAAATCTCGAGACATATCTTTTCAAACAAGTGCTGATCGTCGTAAACCGGAAAGCCCCACTCAGTGTCATGGTAGTGAATTAATTCCGGTACCTGCGCGCACCAAGCGCAGCGCTTTATATCGTTCGCCATCGACACCCTTCTTACAACTTGACGCTCAGCCACCCAAAATAGGTGACAGACCCTATGGGTTGGTCGCACAAAAGACACTTCACTCGGCTGAGCACTGGATTTTCAAGGTATTATGGCTCCAGTCAAAGCGCCTCACAAACGCACCGCTGGCCACAAGATCGAGCGTAACCACCTAAATATGCGTCACTTTTTTGCAACCGCCCCGCATGGACTAGAAGAACTTCTGGCTGCCGAGCTGAAATCCCTGGGTCTTGAGGAGGTGCGCGTACAGCGCGGTGGCGTGGCCTTTACCGGAAGCTTGTCAGCAGGCTATCGAGCGTGTTTGTGGTCGCGGCTGGCCAATCGTGTCCTGCTCTCGCTGACGCAATTTCGCGCTCAAGATGATCAAGAGCTTTATCAGGGCGTACAGAACATCAACTGGGCGGAGCACTTGCGACCCGAGGCCACGCTTGCGGTGAACTTCACCGGGGTACGCGCGCACATCAGCCACAGCCGCTTCGCCGAACAGCGAGTCAAAGACGCCGTGGTGGATCAGATGCGGGAACGCACGGGCGCTCGGCCGTCGGTGGATATTGAGCACCCCGACCTGCGCATTAACGTACACATGGTTGAGGATGCGGTCACGGTGGCCATTGATTTGGCCGGCGAGAGTCTACACCGGCGCGGTTATCGCCAGCATGGGCGCGCGGCACCGCTGAAAGAAAACCTGGCGGCTGCCATGTTGATTCGGGCGAACTGGCCTGAGCTGGCGGCCAAAGGCGGCGGATTTGTTGATCCGATGTGCGGCTCTGGCACCTTGCTAATCGAAGCCGCCTGGATGGCCAGTGACAGCGCACCCGGTCTTATGCGCACGCGTTTTGGCTTTCGGGGCTGGCTCGGCCATGATGATGCCGCTTGGAAAGAACTTCTAGACGAGGCGCTGGAGCGGCAGGAGCGCGGCCTGCATACCATGCCGATGATCATGGGGTTCGATCAGGATGAACAAGCGGTGGCAGCTACGCGTGAACATCTGCAACGCGCTGGTCTGGCAGATCGGGTCATGGTGGAGCGCCGCGAAATCGCTCAGGCTCGACCGCCCGAAGGGTCACCTCCCGGGTTAGTCGCCACCAATCCGCCCTACGGCGAACGTTTGGGCGAGAATCATGAGCTCATGCCGCTTTATCTGCGTTTGGGTCAGACCCTGAAAAGCCATTTCGGGGGATGGCGGGCGATTGTACTTAATGGCGCTGGTTGTCAGCTGGGGCTTAAGCCCGAGAAGAGCTGGCAGATGTTTAATGGTCCCATCGAATGCCGGCTGGAGCGTTTCGAGATTGCTGAACACGCCGGCAGTCAAGATCATGCACCCGCCCAAGATCTGGTGAATCGCCTGTTGAAAAATCAGCGGCAGCTGAAAAAATGGCTGACGCGTGAAGGTGTTGGCTGTTACCGCGTTTATGATGCGGATATCCCGGAATATGCCCTAGCCGTCGACATTTACGAGACGGATGAGGGACGCTGGCTGCATGTGCAGGAATATGCTGCCCCGGCCAGTATCGATCCGCATCGCGCTCAAGCCCGACTGCGCGCTGCTCTAAGTGTTCTTCCCGAGACGCTAGATACGGATCCTGCCCAACTGGTGCTCAAAGTCCGGCAACGCCAGCGCGGCGTAAGCCAGTATCGGCGCTTGAATGAACAAGGCCGAATGTTAGAGGTGCGCGAGGGTCCGTGCCGACTTTGGGTGAACTTGACGGATTATTTGGACACGGGGCTGTTTTTGGATCATCGGCCGGTGCGCACCTGGATTGGGGAGAATGCCCGCGGTAAGCGCTTCTTGAATTTGTTTTGTTATACCGGCGCGGCGACCATCCATGCGGCCTTGGGAGGCGCCAGTGCTACCACCAGTGTGGATCTATCCCCCACCTATCTGGACTGGACGCAGGAAAATTTAAATCTCAATCAATGCAATAGCCCCCGTCACCAATTGGGTCGCGCCGACTGTCGGGAATGGCTTAACCAGTGTCGGGAATCTTTTGATCTGATTTTTCTCGACCCGCCCAGCTTTTCGAACTCTAAGCGCATGGAGGGTGACTTGGATATTCAGCGTGACCATGCCGAGCTGATTCGTGCTGCCGCGAGCCTATTGAGCCCCAATGGAATCCTCATTTTTTCCAACAACCGCCGCGGCTTTAAACTCGACCCTGCGCTCTCGCAAGAGTTTCGCATTGAGGATCGCAGCGCTTGGTCAATTCCGGCCGATTTCAAGCGCCATCAGCGCATCCACCAATGCTGGTTTATTCACCCGAATGAGAGTACCGATGCAAGGCGATGAGGCCCAAGATCGGGCCGGGCAATAACAGCCAGATGACGTAGTCTTGCAGGCTAGTCCACCACAGGCTGGTGATGTAGATGGGTGGGATGGTGAGAGCAAAGCCGATAGCATTCATCACCGCGAGCGAGGCGCCCACGCGGTCCTGAGGGGCGCTGGCAGCAGCCATAGCCGAGAATTGTGGCGAGTCAGCGATAACCATAAAGCCCCAAATCAGCAATAACGCGATCAGCACTAGAGGCGGCAGGTGGGTGAGCAAGGGGTACAACAAGCACAGCGCACCGGAGACAACGAGGGCGATGCGCGCCACGGAATAGCTGCCCCAGTGCCGGCTCAGCCAGCCACCCATCACACAGCCCCACAGCCCAATGCCAATGATGGCAAAAGCCAGCCAGGGCACCCAAGATGCGCTCCATTCAAGGCGCATGACTTGCACTGCCACCAACAGCGGCGCCAGCATCCAGAAAGCGTATAACTCCCAACAATGCCCAAAATACCCGCCTGCCACAGCGAGGAATCGCCTCGAGCGCAGTGCTGCCAGGCCTTGTTTTAGGCTCACCCGTGGGCTGCGTGCGGGTAGATGCTCGCCCTCCCCTAGCCCATAAATCACCAGGCCGCCGACAAGTGCTAAGACAGATGATGCTAAGAGAGGCCACTGCCAATGCAGGTCAAAGCTGGCTGCCAGAAGCAGGTGCGGCAAGGCCGTGCCAAGGGTCAGCATGCCCACCAGCCAGCTGAGCGCAGCGCCCGTGTGTTTCGGCGTCCAGCTGATCACCAGCTTCATGCCCAGCGGATAAATGCCGCCCAGAGCCATTCCAGTCAGAAACCGCAGCAGCGTGTTAAGCGCGGGGTCGCCGGCTACCCAGACGAAGGCCGCGTTGACGAGCGCGCCAAGAAGGCAAGCTGTGAGGAAGATGCGGCTGGCGCGAAATCGGTCGGCTAGGCCGCTGACGGCGAGTATCAAAGTGCCCGTAATGAATCCGGCTTGCACGGCCAGCGTGAGCCGACCCAGATCGTTGTGACTCAGCGCTAAGGTGTCCGCCATGCCCAGCCAAACGCCGTTGATGCTAAACCACAGCGAGGTGCCGCAGACCTGGGCAAAGACGATCACCGCTAACGGGTGTGCCCTAAGAAATGGGGTGCGACCCCATTTGTTGTAAAAAAATGGGGTCGTACCCCATCGGTTAAATCCCATTACTTAAAAGAGCCGGGCGAGGTCGTTGAAGTTCATGACGCGGCGGCCGTCGACGCTGATGATGCCGGCATTAAGGTCCATGGAAAGATCGAAGCCGTCGTCGTCCCAGCGTGTGGTGATGGGCAACAGCGGCAAGACAATCGACCACTGCAACCACTGTTGCTGCATACGGCGCTCGACCGCGCGTTCATCCAGATGAGGGTTTTCCGTGCGAACTCCGGCGCGGAGTATCTCCTGCATCAACGGGCGATCGACACTGAAGTTGGCACTGCCAGCGAGCGCTTGGATCAGGCCGGGCCAATCGCCGGGGGTCATGCGATTGGGCTGCAGCTGCACCGTTAACGACGTGTCTAATCGTCCCAGGCTGTCATGCTGCACATGCAGCTTTTCGATGCCCAATCGACCGCCCTGACGCAACAGGTCGATCAGGCCAAGCACGCGCATGGATTCATCGAGGGCCATGTAGCGACGCATGGACTCAAAATCCACATCGGAATCGAACTGCAGATCAAACGCGTCCCAAAAGACTTCGCGTTCGCGTTCGCGCGCGAAGCGGCCCATAGTGAGTTGCCAGGAACTGTTTAGGCGATCATCCGAAAGCTGAGAAGCATTACTCAGGCGAAATTGATCAAGGCGAAGGTTCTCACTCAGATCCGCAAATGACCAGCGCGAAAACGCCAGCTCCCCTTCCCCCAACAGTCCCTCAATATCGCGGATATCGGGCGCCTTGAGGAAGATCTCGAGTCCCTCGAGTAAGCTATCCACGCGATCACCAGCATCTTGTTTGATCCAGATGCGCGGAAAGCTTGCAGCCATTTGCCCTGATCCATCACTGGCCAGCTCCAAAGTGACGTTCCATGCGCGCCAGGCAAGCTGCCCCTGCCGAATGCCCGAATCGCTGAGAAAGACACCCTGATAGGGGGCGCCGGCGGCGTGGAGCTGATGGGCGCCGCGCCAGTGAATCTCTAATGCATAGTCCAACCAATGATCGGTGGCGAAATCCGGTAGCACTGCCCTGACCTCTGGGCTGAGGGATTTTTCGCCTTGAATACTGGCGACGACTCCAAGAATGCTGAGAATGCCGCGAGTTTTAACGTGGGCGGTGCCTGGCATGTCCCAATCCGTGCCATAGCGCAGGAGGTAATCGACTTCGCCCGTGCTGGAGTCATAGTCCGCCCAGACGAGGTGCAGCCCCCCCTCGTGTGGCGTCTGTGAGGTCAGTTCAGCCAGCACTTCGGCGACTTGGCGCTCTGCCATGCGGTGCATGGCTCTATCCCCGACCCAGATTAACAATAAGACGCCAATGAGTGCGGCCGGCAGGATCCAGCGGCGCGATTCAGACTGTGGCTTGGGTGCGTTCATGCGCGCTCGCTTGATGTCGAATATTGATTAAGAAACACTGATAACGTCTCAATTCCCTTGAAGAAATTAAAAACGCCATAGTGTTCATTAGGTGAGTGAATGGCGTCACTGGCAAGCCCAAAACCCATCAATAAAGACTTGGCACCGAGCAGCTCTTCGAACAGCGGCACGATGGGGATACTGCCACCACCGCGCACGGGAACTGGCTCAATGCCGAAGGTCATTTGCATGGCTTCACTGGCGGCTTGGTAGGCCGGCGTGTCCAGGGGTGCCACGTAGGGCATACCGCCGTGGTGCGGTGTGATGGTCACCTTCACGGTGGGTGGGGCGATTTGCTTTAAATAGTTCGCGCACAGTTCGGTGAGTTTCCGTGGATTTTGATCGGGCACCAGGCGCATGGAGATTTTCGCATGGGCGGTGGCGGGCAGGACGGTTTTGGCACCCTCGCCGGTGTATCCAGACCACATGCCGTTGACGTCTAGGCTGGGACGAATGGAAACACGCTCGGGCACGCTGTAACCCGCTTCGCCAAAGACTGCCGACAGGCCGATGGATTCGCGATACTCATTTTCGTTGAACGGCGCTCGGGATAGAGCGGCGCGCTCTTGTTGCGACAGTTCGGCGACCTCGTCGTAAAAACCGGGGATGGCGATGCGGCCTTGGTCATCATGCAGCTTGGCGATCATGCGCGCCAGAACGTTGGCGGGGTTGTCTACCGCACCGCCATACATGCCCGAGTGTAGGTCGCGTGAGGGGCCATCAACGCGCACTTCGAGATAGCTCAGGCCGCGCAGGCCGACGCAGATGGAGGGTAGCTCGCGGCTGATCATGTCGGTGTCGGATATCAAGACCAGGTCGCAATCCAAGCGGTTACGGTGTTCTTGGATGGTCTCAGCTAGGTGCGCTGAGCCCACCTCCTCCTCACCTTCGATCAGTAGCTTGATGTTGCAGGGCAGCCCGCCACCTTGAGCTTTAAGCACCTCTAACGCCTTGATGTGCATGTACATCTGGCCTTTGTCATCACAGGCCCCGCGCGCGAAGATCGCACCTTCGGGGTGGATGGACGTGGTTTTGATGGTCGGCTCAAATGGCGGCGTATCCCAAAGTTCCAGCGGATCCGGGGGCTGAACGTCGTAATGCCCGTACATCAGGAGCGTCGGTAGGTTTTTGTCGACGAGATGTTCAGCGAACACAACCGGGTGGCCGCGCGTCTCCCATAGCTCGGGTTCCAGACCGAGTTCACTGATGCGCTCCATAAGCCATTGGGCGGCGCTTCTCACATCATCGCGATGTTTTGAATCCGCACTCACCGAAGGAATGCGCAACAAATCGCAGAGCTCATCGAGCATGCGCTGGCGGTGGATCTCGAGGTAGCTGGCGATATTAGCCGACATTTCTGGTTTCATAGCGCGATTCTATGCCAAACCACTGATGGGGTACGACCCCAAAATGGGGTCAGACCCCATTTGGGGTCGTACCCCATTTTTATTGCCGGCGTGACCAGATCGCGGCAAGCAGTGAACCGGAAATATTGTGCCAGATGGAGAACAGAGCCCCCGGCAATGCTGCCGCCACACTGAAATGCTTGACGGCCAGGGCGACCGCAAGGCCGGAGTTTTGCATACCCACCTCGATGGCCAAGGTGCGCGCGATTTTGTGGTCTCGAGTCAACCACCAGCCAGCCGCGTAGCCTCCACCGAGACCCAGAGCGTTATGTAACACCACTGCTAAAGCCACTAGGGCGCCCATCTGCGCGATGTTATCGCTATTAAGGCCAACAATAATCGCGATGATGGCCACGATCGCAACCACGGAAATCAGCGGAAATAGGGGTTTGATAGGCTGCAACCGAGCGCCGAAAAATTGATTGATGGTCACGCCCAAGGCTACCGGCAAAATCACCATCTGAAAGATGGATTGCAGCATGCCCAACACAGGAACGGGCACGCGCTCGCCCACCAAAATCAATGTCAGCAACGGCGTAGCGATGACCGCGACCAAAGTTGAAGCTGTGGTCAGGGTGATCGACAAAGCAACATCGCCCTTGGCGAGATAGCTCACCACATTCGATGCCGTCCCTCCAGGACTAGCCCCGACAAGCACCATACCGGCAATCAAAGCCGGCGGTAGATTAAGCGCCAAACCCACAGCCAGAGCGGCCAGCGGCATAATCAGGTATTGCAAGCTTAAGCCCAAGCCCAAATACGATGGCCTGGCTAACACGTCCCGAAAATTTTGCCAGGTTAGGGTCATACCCATACCAAACATCACCAGCCCCAGCAAAGGCACGATCAGGTCGCGACCAGAGGCGAAAAGCGCCGGCTGCCAGAGAGCGAGCCCAGTAAAAATAATCGCCCACAGCGGAAACAAGCTAATGAAAGATGGGGTACGCTTTGAGCTCAAGTTAGATTCAGACAGTGACATGCACGCAATATAGGCCAAAATTCCACCGTGTAGCGAAAAACAAGCTGCAAACTAAAAATCCCGCCAAGCATGCCAAAAAACACCAAAACGCCACAGAAAACGCATCAGCATTGGGGTCGTACCCCATTTTTAAGGCCTTTGGTGTGCTTGGATTTGGAGACGACCGGTAGCAATCCGGTGCGTGACCGGATTATTGAAGTGGGGCTGTGGCGGTATGAGACCGACGGCGAGGTAAGTCATTACACACAGCTGCTGCAACCTGGGGTTTATCTGCCGCCGGGCATTACCGCGCTGACCGGAATTCGAGCACAGGACCTAGAGGAAGCGCCGAACTTTGAAGATATTGCCGACACCCTAAGCAGCTACTTGGATAACGCCATCATCGCCGCTCACAATGCGCGCTTTGATCTGGGCTTTTTGCGCCAGGCATTCAAGCGATTGGATCGCACGCTCAGCAATCCGGTGCTGTGCACAGTGAAGCTGTCGCGGGCCCTGCATCCGGGCATCAAGGGGCATAGCCTGGATGCGGTGATCGCCCGCCATAACCTGGCTTGCGAGCGGCGACACCGGGCCAGTGATGATGCGCGCATTGTCGGTGAATTCATCATGCTCATGGCCAAACAACATCCCGAGCGCCTCAAAGAAGCCTGCGAGCAGCAATGGGCACGGCCAAGCCTGCCCCCCGCCCTGCCCGCTGATGCGCTGGATGAACTCCCCGAAAGCCATGGCGTCTATCTGTTCTATGGCGAGAATGATTTGCCGCTTTACATTGGCAAGGCCAATAACCTTAAGCGTCGGGTTTTCGATCATTTCCGCAGTGACCATCGAGCACCGCGAGAGATGCGCTTATCGCAACAGACCCAGCGCATCGATTGGCGCGAGACGGCCGGAGAGATGGGCGCTTTGCTCTTGGAAGCACAACTCATTAAAGAGCACAGTCCCATACTCAATCGTCGCCTGCGCCGCAGTCGTGAGCTGGTGACCTTGTTTTGGGAGCATGGCGGCGGGCAGGTGCCGCAGGTGCTGCGCGGCGAAAGTCCGGTGGGCGAGCATCGCTGGGGCGCTTTTCGCAGTGTACGTGATGCCAAAAATGTATTGCGGAGCATGGCGCAGGAACAGGGGCTTTGCCTACAACGATTGGGACTTGAAAAAGGCCGTGGGACTTGCTTTGGTGCGCAACTAGGGCGCTGCCGCGGAGTTTGTTGCGGCCGCGAAACGCCAGCGCAGCACGACCTGCGCCTGGCCACCGCTTTGCAAAAACTGCGCATTGCCCGCTGGCCCTACCCCGGACCCATTGCGATAAAAGAGACCAATGGCGCAAAAACTGCGCTACACGTCGTTGACCAGTGGGCTTATCTGGGGTCCGTTAGCGATGAGACAGACTGGGATGACCTGCTTTCCACCCAAGAGGTGGACTTTGATTTGGATATCTACCGGCTTTTACTCAAAGCCTTGCAAGGCGGTTTTGGGGGTCTCGAAATCTTTCAACGCATCGACCCATTGGGGTACGACCCCAATTTATCCGCAGGGGTCGTACCCCAAACGTGAGCTTTGCCGATTAAATAAATCCGTCCCGCTTTTTACAAAAGTTTTAATTATCTCAATTTCTGCTAATCTTCGTGCGTGCGGAAACTCTCACTAGCTCTGGTTGGCATGCTATTGCCGGCTGCCGGTATGGCGGAGGAATCGCTGTACTCGCCGGCGTATGGTTTGTCTGCGGGCGCCTGGCTTTGGCAGCCTGGCCTTCAGTATGAAGATACGCACTACCGCTTTAATGCTCAGATTCCGCCACCTTTGCCCCTAGAAATTTCTAACGCTGGTGACTCACGCTTTTTGACTATGCTGCAAGGCTTTCAATACGGGCTCACAGACCAATGGTCTGTTGCCGTGCAGGGCCGCTACGCCTTTCGCATGAAACAAAATGAAAATAATCCCGGCGAGCTGAAAAACGGCATTCGCAGCCCGCGTTTGATAGCGCAGTGGCGCGGCGAGCTTGACCCGCGATGGGTTCTCACGGCGAATGCGGGCTTTCAATACAACCCAGAGATCAACAGTGGCTTGAACAGCTATTTTGCGGGTTCTCGACTGACATATCGCTGGGACACCAATCAAACCCTGTCGCTCAATTGGCTGGAAACACAGTTTCGCGACATCGATTCGCGCCTCAGTACTTTAGAAGCTCAGCTCACCTGGCCCATGGGGGTATATTTGGGCTCTGTAACTTTGGCAACCGCCAAGTTAGCCGGCGGTGATTTTGAGGGCATCACTCTAAACGACTTACCCATGTCCCTCAGTGGGACGCGTGATGCTCGTCGATACAGTGCTGTGACAATTGGGGTAAGCCGACCTATTGCCGAAAACGTGTGGCTGGGCATCGATTATTACCGAGAAACCTTCACCACCGATTACCGCATTGAGCCTGGTAACGGAGTCGCCGACGACAACTCACGCCTGCAAGAGCTGCGAATCACTGCCCGCGTCCTTTTTTAAAAACGGGGACAGATTTATTTTTTCATGAAAAAAATAAATCTGTCCCCGTTTTTGATTGGGTATTAGAGTAAGATTGGTTCATGAGTGAATTGGACATCCGCTGGAAGCAACGCTTGCACAACTATGAGCTGGCTTTGGCTCGGCTTCGTGAAGCGGTTGATTTGTCTCGAACGCGGCCTCTGTCCAATCTAGAGCAACAAGGTATGATCCAGGCCTTTGAATTCACGCATGAGTTGGCCTGGAATGTAATGAAAGACTACCTCGCCTACCAAGGCTCGCCAGACATTGCAGGATCTCGTGATGCGGCAAGGGCTGCATTTGCCCAAGGCCTTGTCACAGATGGCGAAGGCTGGATGGAAATGATCAAAAGTCGCAACCAGACCTCCCACACCTACAATCAAGCCGTTGCCGATGCCATTACTGGCTTGATCATTAATCGCTATGCGCCGCTTTTCGATGATTTTTTGACGACCATGAAAAGCCGCTCCAAAAGCAGCTAAGCCAGCAGACATTGCTCATGGAAAGCTCGACTCTCTACGGCATTCCGCGACCTGCTTGGGCAAAGATACTGGAGGTCTTGGAGCAACAACCCAAGATTCAGGGAATCAGGCTCTTTGGTTCTAGGGCGAAGGGAAATTTCCGTCCAGGGTCGGATATTGATTTATGCATTGACGCCGAAGCGCTGAGCCTGAGCGAAAAATTTGCGCTCGAGACAGCATTAGATGATTTGCTCCTTCCATGGAAAGTTGACCTAGCCGTCTGGCAGATGATTGACCAACCGGCGCTGAAGGAGCATATCGAGCGGGTCGGCATTGAACTGGACAAAAACGGGGACAGATTTATTTTTTGATGAAAAAATAAATCTGTCCCCGTTTTTAAAAGGCGTAGCTCATCGAAAACCAAAAGCGGGGGTCTTTCTGACGAGTGTCTGATTGGGCTTCTTTGCCATTGACCTTCCACGCGACATTAAAATCGCCAGTGATACCATAGACACTGCCGCGCACTCCCAAACCCATGCCCTGCAGTGAATTGCTCGCTTCGGTTTGGTAACTCAAAATGCGACCATAATCGGCAAATACATAGGGCGCCAGCGGAGGCATACTGGCCCTAAGCTCCACCTGGGCAACATAGCCTCGGCTTCCTGAGGCCTCTCCCTGAGGATACGCGCGGACGCCATTAGCGCCACCAAGGCTCTTGGTCTCGGACGAATCCAAAACGGCATTGCTGTATTGCGCCGATAGCGATGTGTATAGGTTCCAATCAGGCGGCAAAACAGGAAGATTCTGCATTCGGACGACTTGCAAATTCAGTTTCGTAAAGAGGGTATTTTCATCATCCGAAACACTGTCTGGCAACTCGCGCTTCTGAGTCTCTCCTCGGGTCAATATCAGTGAACCAAAGGTCAGCCCACCACCACCAAGGCCATCACGCTGGTCAAAACGTAAAGAGATCGGCCAGACTCGCGCAGTTGTGCGATTGCCGGGGCGCGAATCATCCGCCAAGAGCGGGTTATTTTCTAAATCCTTATACTGGTACTCAGCCGAAAGCGTCAGGTTTCGTGTTGCCGACCTTACCCAAGGATAGCTCAGCCCCACCGTGGTGACTTTAGAACTCCCAGTATTGCTCGTAAAGGCCGGATCCAACTGCCCGAGATCATAGTTCGTATAGCTATAGCCAATACGACCACGCAGTCCTGAGGTGCCCAGCGGTATGCTGTACTGCAAAGATCCCAAACGCAGATCTTCGCTTGAGTAAAGGCCAGTGAAGTTCAGGGTATCGCCAAAGGCAAACAGCATCGGCTGGCTGAGGCTGACCGTGCCGCGATAAGCTCCAGAGAACCGGTTGCCGTGGTTATCTAGGGACACACTGGCGCCCAATGGCTTATCCTCTTCAATGCGCACCACCACATCACCGGTGCCGGGTTCTACTCCAGCGGCGATGGTCGGTATCACCCGAATACCCGGCACATCCCCCAATACGGCAAACACCCGCTCAAGTGGGGCTTGTTCAATCACAGAGCCGGGCTCTAAGCGAGAGAGATAGGCCTGAACACGAGCCAATACGCGAGGGTCATCAGCATCGATCTCAATGACTCCATAGCGGCCCTCGACAATCTGGATTAATAGCCGGCCGTCTTGCAGATCCTGAGCAGGGATGAATGCGCGAGCGAAGCTAAAACCGGATTCACGGTAGAACACGCTGATGTTATTGGCCAGAGCACGTAGGCCACCCAGGTCATAGGAACGGCCCAAGACCTCATCTCCCAGCACCGCCATCAGGGCCTCTTCGGCAAACTGTGTATTACCCTCAAAGCGAATCGAGGACACCAAGACTTCGGCGCCTCCGGGCGTGATATCCGATAAATCTTGCGCTTCAATGCGCAGCTCAAGCGGAGGCGACGTCGGCTCCACCCGCTCGGGCAGGGCCTCACGTAGAATCTGGCCTGCATCAGGAGGCTGCGCGGTTTGTGCGGAAACCACCAACGGCAGAAGACAAGTCACCGGCAATGACCGCAAGAACGATCGGGACACTCTATGCACTACCCATGACTCCCCAAAACCCATATTCGTTACACATTCCCAGCATCCACAAACAACAAGGTACTCATTAATTTGACGAATCAACACCCGATGGCGCCTGACAGACGCCCGCGCGCCCGTCATCTGAGAGGCTGCTGAGCTGTTCATCCGAACAAATCGGTAAATTCCCTTGCGGAGAACCGGCCGCATCCACCGAACCCACGGTCACCTCTGCCACCACAACTTCCGAAGGCTGACTGGATGGGCTCAAGGGCCCCGCACCAATCTCGGCACTGGTCTGTTGAATCGTAGTCAAGGCACCATCGATCACCAAACGCTGGGCTGGTGGAATACTATCGGATGGCGGCACGATACGCCGTATGCGTCCTTGAGCATTAGAGATAGCCCAAGCCGGGTTGCCTCTCGTATCGTCAGCCAAGCGGGCATTCGCACCCCGCTCAATACGATTCAGCTTATTAAAACTATCAACCTGTCGTTGGTTCACCGGTTGGCCAGGTGCCGGTAGTCCCGTCGTTATCGTCAGCACACCACCATGATCGAGTGTCACAAAACTTGCCTGTGCCGGGGGCACCGCAGCCGGCGGATCAAAGTTCACTTCACGCGCCGTGTAGCTTTGATCTCCAGTGGTTCTGACATTGCCCGCAACGCGTACCGTGCCAGTAAACAGGCTTGGATCTTCACGCGTAGGGATACTGGTATCAATGTCCGCCACATTGGCATTGGCACTCAGATCCTGACGGCTAGCTTCTGCGAAGAAGTCTTTTAGCGCACGCTGCGAACCAATATTGCCATTAAAATCCAGTGTAGGCTCTTGCGTGCCATCGGCACTGATGGCCTTGGCGATCAGCGTATGGGTGCCATCGATATCATCAATCGTGTCGTTAAAAGTGATGGTGGGGTTCATCGAGAGCAACAAGCGAGTTCTGCCATTGCTGCCGTTATTACCAATCCATACCGGCCCATTGTAAGTCTGCGTCTCAAAGGTGGTGATGTCGGCAAAGATGTTAATGCGGTTTGCAGAGACATCGACCGCCCAAGGATTGATATCAGTAGCACCGGCATAGCTTGTCCAAGCTACGGTCGTGAATGGATCGCGTGACGCTGCCAAATCAATGCCCACCTGATCATTAAAAGTCACGGTGCCGTTCAACGCTTCAACAACCAGCGAACGCTGGGTGGCCTTCGAATCGGTGCCAGCACTCACCGTACCGTTAAAAGTGATGTCGCCATTGGCTGAGCTGAAGTTAGGAACAGAGAGCACAACCGGATCAGCATTCGGATCGCCCCGGACACCTGAACTCAAGAATGTGAGTGCGCCATTGTAGGTCTGGTTGCCTGTGGTGTAGATCATGCCCGTGGTACCCGCGCCTATATCACTCAGGGTTACTGCCCCATTGACCAAAAGACTACCAAACACCAACGGATCGCCATCGCCATCAATGCCAAAGGCCAGCGTGCCGCCGTTGCTTGTCAACGTTGGCGACGCGCCAAGCGCATTGGCATTACCCAGCACCACGGCGCCAGAGCCAATATCCATGCTACCCGTATAGTTCGTGTTGGCACCCGATACGGTCACCGTACCCGCACCGCTTTGCCCCAGAACACCAGAGCCAGTCACCGTATTGGAAAAGTCGAACGCGTTGCTCGCGTTAATGTCCACTCGACCATTATTAACAATCGCACTGCCCACAGCGCCCACACGGTCAACATCGTATGTCACCTGACTGTTGGCGTTAATGCGAACCTGCAACACGTTATCAACATTGGTGCCAGGCTTGCGATCCGGAATCGCGCCACCCGCCCAGCTGCGAGCGTCTGACCAGGACGCGCCATTGGCGCCGACAAATTCGACGCTGTCAAGTTGTTTAATCACACCTTCGGTGTTGGTCAACGTGGTGCTGGGCAGCTGATAGTTGCCGGCATCCTCACCTAACAAGGCCAAACCAACGGTTACGGTTTTACCGGTGCCAACATGCCTATCATCAAAGTAGCCCGCGCCCGTCAAGCTCACAAGATCATTAGTTTCAATACCCGTCAATACGCCACCAAAGTCCAGACCAGCAACGCTTGTTGAGCCGTCATAGAACTTGATGGTCTGGCCCAGGCTGAAGCCAACGGGAAGTGCAACGGTCTTGGGTGTCACTGACAGGCTGCCCGCGACGTGGGTTGAACTAAAGCCCACAGCGCCCAAGACCGGTGTCAGGTCACCAGCCGCAACGTTATAGCCCCCCACGCGCAGGTTCCCCGAGCCGCTAAACTGTCCACTTACTGGTAGAACATCAAAACTGGCGCTCGCAGGCCCTTCGGTTACCGTAACTGTCGCACCCGAGCTACTAATGCCACCACTTAAATCAACCACATTATCGTTGCTATCAAGGTACTGCGCAGAGGCAAAGGTATAGCTCGGTGTCGCACCGTAGACCTGAGTGCCTGTGACTGTGGAGCGCAACAACAGTGTGTCGCGACCGACGATCGTGTAGTCACCATTCTCAAACGTAATGTCGTAGTTTGTTGAAATCAGCCCGCCGGGTAGCAGTACCTCTTCGTAAGTGCCCTCGTCATTTCCAGTAGTTTCATTCGTGCGGGTGATGCTGAGTGCGCCACCCAAATCAGCCACCGTCTCGCCACTCACAAAGCCGTTGTAAAAAGCGCCTGCATAACCAGCCGCGTCATCTTGACCGAGCAGCTTGGCATCATTTGCTGCGGTCACTGTCAAAGATGCTGGCGTGATGGTCACAGGTGCGTTGTCCGCATTACGCGTTGTTGGAACTGCGTAGTTACTTAACAACCCACCTTGGCCGTCCGAGACATTCACCGTAGCAATGAACTTGCCCGCAGTTGCCACATTCGAATCATTCGCTAGCGCTCCCGAGACCACCAGCGACTCGCCATCAATCAAACCCAAGACTGTCACTGCACCAGTCAGGTCTTTCGTGCCGTCGTAGACCTTGGTAGCTTCAAATGTCACTGCCTTGGGGGTAATGGTAGCGGCCACTGTCGGGTTGGTTTGGCTGACCTGGTAGTCGGTGGCTGCAGAACCGAGTGTGCCCGTGACGCTGGTGACCGCCAAACCACCCACGGTCAAGGTACTGGCGGTGGCAACATCTTTGCTGTTGTAGAGTGCATCAGTAAATGTCAGCGTCGCTGCGGTATCACCGGTCACAAATCCGGTTAGGTTATAACTTGGCTCGAATCCATCGGGCGCATCGCGTGTGCCGTCATACTCCTTGGTCACACCGGTGTTGTTTAAGGCCACCGTCAATGCTTTAGGTGTAATCGTCACCGGCGCGGCATTGGCATCCAACTCAGGCAACGCATAGTTACTAGCGAGCCCGCCGTTCGCACCGCTACCGTCAACCAAGTCGATCGAAGTGATGTAATTCGGATCTTCATTAACGACGCGGGCCGAATTGGCCTGAGCATTGGTGTAACTCAATGTCTCGGTGTCACCACCAACCGTCACGCCCGTGCGCACCTGCACCGCACCATCCAAATCTGTATTGCCGTCGTAGACCTTGGTCGCTGACAACGTCACCGTCTTGGGTGTAATAACCGCATCAAGATCTTCAACCACATAGGTGTAGTTGTCTGCATCAGCACCTACCAGGATGTCGCTGATGACCACCTTAGTCGCATCAACCACATCCTTACTATCAAAGTCACCTTTGATGTCATTTTGACGATCTAAGTTACGCGTGCGGATACTGACATCGTCTCCCGTGACATTTCCAGCCATCTCGCCGGTACCCACGACAATCGCCGTGGTGGTGCCGTCATAGACCTTCGAACGGCTAGACAGGCCAGTGATGGTTAGGGTTTTAGGTGCGACCGTCAGTGAAGCGTTTAAGTCGTCAACCACGGCATAGCCTAGGCCATTGGTGATGCCTTGACTGTTGACCGTGATTGTGTGGCGGTTGACACCTACTTTTAAAAGCCCGGTGCTTGAAAGCCCATCAACCAAATTGGTATCAGGATCTACAGACGGTTCGGTTGTCCAGATAACCGTACCTAGAAACGCCGCTTCATCATCGCCATTAACACGACCATCGAAGTCAGCGATGTAGTCCTCTGGCGCAAGATCACCATAGGTAATCGAGTCATTGGCAACGCGCACTGTGATGGTTGGCTGCTGGCGATAAATAGCATTAACCACATTGGTATCTAGCGTAGCGGTGTATCCAGCAGAAACGATACCCGATGAATTAATACTGGTGTTATAGCGGAAGTTACCTGTACCCGCACCGACCAGGCTTGTCAGCCCAGTACTTCCATCGACATCACCGCTATACAAAGCAATCGTGCCACCTGTGCCTGCCGTAAGTGTTGGAGAACCCGTGATCCGGACATTGCCATCAGCCGGTGTGCCCGCACCACCGGCGCTTGCGCTGGTACCAGCGGCCAACACAATAGCGCTGGGCGAGTCACTGTCTGTTGAGATGTCCTGTGAAACGGTTAAATCACCGGTAACCGTGGCCACAAACACGTCACCTGATGCGGTGATGCCTGTGGGATTAACTGAACCGATTGTCAGTTCACCCGTATTCACAAACGACACACCTCCTAGTGCAGTATTGTTGTCGCCACCGGCTAGAACGGATACCGAGTTGGCTGTATTGTTCAGCGTAAAGTTGCCCGTGCCATGCAGACCCAGACCCGCTGCATTCAACGCCGCCGTCTGCGTCACATTGCCACTGGCGTGCAGGTTGATAGTACTACTAGCTGCATTCAACGCCGCATCGATTGCAATATCACCGCCATAGACCGTAATCGGGCCGTTCAGAGACACCTGCGAACCAAAGGTAATTCGAGTGGTGTTGGTCGCTTTACCAATGGTCAAACCACTGACAGTCGAAGGCAACTGAAGATTCTGAATCCGCTGGGTAGAATCAAACTGCGTTGAGTCAAAGCTATCACTGACGGACTCGATCAAAACCTCGCCCGCGGTGTTGAAGCGCGTTCTTGCGTAAAAGGTAAATTGATCGGCACGAAGCGTCACATCTGATGAGCTTGACGTAACATGCTGATCATCGGCCCCAAAAACGAGTCCATTGGCTACGTCAATGCCCGCGTTTAATGTCGGTCCTCTATAGCTACCCAGGGAGTCTGCTGGTTTAAGGTCGACCAAAGTGATCGCGCCTGAGGCAGATAGAACATGCAGAGACTCATCAAGTACGAACAGTCCCCTAGGGTTACTTACAAATCTGCTACCGGTACCCGTAATCGTGATGGCACCATGCTCTGACTGAATGCGACTGTCGCCAAGCTTGAGTCCATATTGATTGCTGGTGCTGTGAGTGGCATCACCCGTGAGCGTAATGGTGCCTGAGTCTGTCGTTGTGATATTAGTAGACGCTAAAGACAGTGCCGCATCATTTGCAGTGGCACCAAGCGTGGCGATAAGCGCAATATTGCCGCCCGCTGCGGTAATTGATTTACCTGGCGCCAGCGCTATCGAGCCAGCCGCGTTAATCTGTATATGGCCCGCTGACGCACCAGCCGTTGTGTCAATGTGATGATCAACGGCGACATCACCTGCAAAGATCGTCATCGGACCGGAAATCGCCACATCAGCGTCAACCGTCACCTTTGCCGTGTTGCTTGCTTTACCGATCGTCAAACCACCCAAATCAGAACCAAAGGTCCATCCTGTTGTTGAAAAGACGCCAGTAAAATCGTCACTCGTAGGTTCGATGCGTAGCAGGCCTGCACCTTCAAACCCGCTGCTAGCTGTTGTTGGGGCGTTATTAAATAACACCAAAGTGCCCGCAGAAATGATCGTTGCACCCGTATAAGTGCCATTTTCGGTTAAGGATATTGATCCTGGACCGGTCAGAGTAATACCCCCTGCGGACGCACCATCCTGTACCACCCCACTCACAGTGCCTGAAGCCGACTCCATCAGCAATAGAGTATGCCCATCAAGCGTGATACCCGCTAAATTAAGACCAAAGCCTGTCAAAGTGTGATTGCCACTCAGTGTCGTGGCTCCCGTGAATGTCTGCGCGCCCGAGGTGGTGATGCTGCCACCGAGTTCAGTGGTCCCTGCAACTGAAAGGCTGGCCAGCTCAGCATCGGCGACAGCACCCACATTGCCAGCAAAAATCGCGTTGCCGTCAACCGTCAATGCTTGTCTACCCGAAACGGTACTGTTGAAATGCACCGTCGAACCAGTCAATGTCAGATCGTCTAACAGCTTCACTGCCCCATCGAGCGTAATCAGTCCCGAGCTCGTAATATTGGCAGCCAGATCAATATCAGCTGAGAAAAGTGAAATCGGGCCCGCAATATCAAGCGCATTATCAACATGCACTTTAGCAGTGTTACCTTGTTTGCCAATGGTTAATCCGCCGAGGGTTGAACCAAAACTCCAGGCGCTGGTCGAGAAGGTACCGCTAAAGTCGTTACTCGAGGGCTCAATTCGCAGCAGGCCTGCGCCTTCAAACCCGCTGCTTGCCGTGTTCGGGGCGTCGTTGGCAATCATCAACGTGCCATCGCTAATGGTCGTCGCACCGGTGTAGGTGTGAGCGCCTGACAAAGTCAATGTGCCAGCGCCAGCTTTGGTCAAATCACCCGAACCAGCAATGGTGCCGCCATAGGTTAAGGTTTCGTCGCCTGAAATCTTGATCGTGCTACTGGTGCCGCCAGCAAGGGTCATGCCGCGATTGGCATCCATGACAAACCCAGCTGTGGCTTCAAGCGTGCCACCCGCCAGAACAATTCGGTCAGCAACCGCCGTGTCAGTTACCACACCCAGGTGACTATCATCTTCTACAGACAGCGTACCGCCTTCGATCCGGATGTTACCGGTGAAGTCGCTATCCGTATTCGATATGACGGTGCCACTGAAGTCGCTTGGGATCAGCGCCAAGGTGACGTTTTGACCGTCGGGTAGTATGCCGGTGTTATCCAAATCATCTGACCTAGCCCATTTCGTCGGATCAGACCAGGCTTCGTTGTTACTTCCAACCCAGGTGACAGATGCCAATGGGTTCACCGTCAGTGTGCCGGTTTGAACGCCATCGAGGTTATAGCCCAGTCCACCGAGATCTTCTAGGGTGACGGTGTAACCACCGTCCTTAACCTTCAAGAATCCAACACTGGACTGGTTAATCGCATCGTCCACGCCAACCACCGTGGGAACACCGGGGTTGTCACCATTGACATACCCGCTGTCACCACTGAACGTAAATTCCGTTGGCGCCTCATCGCCATAAGTCATCGTCGCGCTTGACACGCTACCCACCACGATCGGCTGCTCACGATAGATCGCTGCAAAACCCGTCTCGGGTAAGTCCGTCCAGTTGTCGGTCGTAAAGTCCGTTGCGCGATTGGCGTTGTACCTAAAACGCTCCAATCCAAATGCGACTAGGCCGTCCTTTGGGTCATCCCCACTTTCTGCCACGCCAGCACTACCCAAAAGACTACCAGTATATAAAAGCGCCTGGCTGTCCGAATCGTTCAGCGTAATCGTGGCGCCGTTGGTGAGTTTGATGTCACCACCAGTGCTTGTACCCGCCGCAATGTCTTTACCCGCTACCAATACAACAGACGCAGCGCTGCTGCTGGACACGATATCTTCTGAAACAGTTAGGTCGCCGTCAAGGGTCTCGATCAGGATGTCGCCGGAGGCTGTGATGCCAGTAGACGAATAAGACTCGGTTGGTGCCGTGACGGTACCAATTGTCAACGCAGTGGCTGAGCGTATGGTCAAATCGCCCGCCACCTCTACTGCAACAGTGTCAATTTCATTTGTGGGGTTAGCAATGGAAATCGGCACGTCATTCCCATCACGATTGGCTATCACCAATCCAGCTGCTTGGATCTTTCCAGACAATATAATCGGGCTGGTATTTGACTGAAGAGCCGTCGGCCGAATGGATAGTATCCAATCACTCGCATCAATGTTGCTTGTGACATCGTACCTCCAAGCCATGAGGGTTAAGTTACCATCGGCTGTTACATCGCCAGAGATGTCTATTGTCGAGCTCCCTGTGCCTCGATTGTAAATAATCACATCGCCAGTAGTTTTCAGATTACTGCTGATATCCAACACACCGATTCCGTTAGTATTGCCGTAAACAGTCAGGTCGCTGCCCAAGGTTAGGTCCGTGACCGTGGATGTGAAATCTATCACCTTGAGTGCCTGACTGAAGTCAACACCACCAGCACCGCTCAACGTAAGGGACGAGTTAGGGAAAGTGGCAAACCCAGGGATAGACTCTGCATTGATCGCACCCGTCAAACTCAATGTCCCAGCATCAGCAACAATGTCGTTGTCACCTGTTGCCAGTTCAATCGTCCCAGACAGCGTGTTGTCACCGGAGACGTTACGAATCGTGCCCACGCCAGAGCCATCAGCCAAGTCTATGTTGCGGGAGAGCGTGATGTCACCCTGTAGACCCAATGTGGCGCCAACTGAAACATCGATAGCAGATGCACCATTACCCAGCGCACTGTTATCGGCTGCCACCAACGTACCGTTGTCGATGAGCACGTTGCCACCAAATATGTTCTCGCCGGTCAACGTCAATGTGCCGGTACCCGCCTGGGTCAAACCACCGGAGCCAGAAATCACGGTACTGATGATCAATTCACCCGTGCGAGCAAACACGAGCGTGGCGTTGTTTTCAATGGCGCCAGTTCCGAGTGAACCCGATGATAAACCGTTACCGACTTGCACGGTGCCTGCGTCAATCGTGGTGCCACCACTGTAGGTGTTCTCACCAGCAAGTACCAAGGTACCGTTACCTGTCTTGGTGAGTTCTGCTGCAGCTGACAAACCAGCCGCATCAGCCACCACACCGTCGATCACAAACGTCTGGGCGCTGCCGACTTCGATGGTGCCGCCGCCTGCACCCAAGCTAATGCCACGGTTACTGTTAAGCGTAAACCCAGCTGTGGCTTTGAGTGTGCCACCGGCGATCGTGAGGTTGTCTGCCTCTACTGAACCCGGGGTTGCTCCTAAGTTACCGTCTGCTGAGATACTAAGCACCCCGCCCTCAATGGCGGTGCCACCTTCGTAGCTGTTCGATGCATTAGATAGAACAACCGTGCCATCGCCCACTTTGGTTAAGCGACCTGTGCCAGAAATCAAGCCACTGACAGTCAGCGTGCCTCCGGTTTGAATATCAAATGTGCTGTCATCTGACAATTCAATCGTGCCGCCAAACGTATGGGTTGCATCTATTAAAGTGCCGCCCGCTAAAACCAATGGTTCAGCGGCAAGGGCCACATTGCTTAAATCAAGCGTGCCGCCAGTATTAACTGTTGTGTTGCCGCTTGTCGAACCCAGCGCATCAACATGATCTGCTACCAAAGTACCGGCATTGATCACAGTCGCACCGCTATAGGTGTTGTCACCAGACAGGGTGAGGCCACCTTCACCGTCTTTAGTGAGACCACCACCATTTCCTGAGATGATGCCGTTAACAGCACCCGTACCCGAAACCTCTACCGTCAAAGTATGCGATGACAGATTGATCGCGGCAGCTGTTAAGTCCGCCGTCTCGAAGGTAGTATCAGCACCCAAAGTCAGGGTTTCACCATAACTTTGATTGCCCGTCGTGGTTACCGAACCACCATTAATCGCTAACGTGCCACCGCTATTGGTCGTGACACTAGCGGCTGTGACTGCGCCACCGAGGGTGGTCGCACCCGTGCTGTTTAGTGTCACATCACCCAGGGCAGCAGTAGAACCAGCGCCAGCCCCAGCGCCCACGGCACCAGACAAATTAATCGCGCCTGAACCGGCATTGATTGTGAGGTCATGTGCGCCATTGGCCACGGAATCCATCGCACCGTTGACGTTCACCGCACTGTTGGTCGTAGAAAGCGTGGCGTTACCCAACAGCTCTGCTGCTGCATAGGTTTGTGCATTGTCTGTGGTGATGTCAGCACCAATCTTGGTCAGTGATGCCGCACTGGCATCCAACTCACCGGTCACAGATACAAACTGACCCGATGCAACACCACCGAGCTGCACGTTACCGGTGTTGTTAAACGTGACGTCTGAGCCGATCGTAACGTTACCTGAGGTGTGCGCCATGGCAATGTCAAAGTTTGTACCGGCTGTTTCTAAGGAGCCTACGTTGACCGAACCGCCAATGCTGATAGAACCCGTTTGGGTGCCTGCCTCAAACACCGTGGCTTCGGCCGTGATAACTGCTTTACCGTTGCCTGTTTGCACCCCGCGCTGATTTAACGTCGAACCAGTTACACCGCCAATATAGTTGGAGCCACCGCCAGCACTTGAGCCAGCACCACCCCCATAATAACCGCCACCACCGCCAGCACCGCCGTTGCAACAAGTAACGTAGCTGCCACCTATACCCAACCGACCATTTTCGGAGATTGTGGTAAGTGACCCTGTTCCGCCTGCGCCACCAGCATTTTGACTTCCACCGGCACCAAATTCGCCCGACCAACCGCTGCCACTCTGTCCGCTTGAGCTACCACCATGACCACCATTAAAACCAATCTCATTGTTACCTAAACCGCCAGCGCCACCGCCACCGCCGGCAACAATTACTCGATTAGCCAAGCCATCGCCACCAAATCGTATATCGGTTGCCCCACCGCCTGACGAGGCATATTGGTTAGAAGTAACTGCACCACCACCGTTAAAACCCCCGGCTACTTTTACCCCGCCGAAGGGACTATTGTTATCTGTTCCCTTGCCACCGACGTAAATGTGGATTTCGTCGCCTTTTGACAGCTCTAGGTCGCCCTTTGCACGCCCCCCCTTACCGCCTGATGCGGCGTAGCTACCAAAAACACTACCACCCTGCGCACCCCACACCTCGAGTGTGTAGACACCACTAAATGTGGCCGTGTAGGTGGTTGCGCCCACTGTTGAAAACGTCTGGTTTAGCGTCTCCTTTCCACCCGTACCACCTAACCCCAACAATGCCAGGGAAGTATTCGCGCCCACACCGCCTGCCACTGAGATAGCACCGGCACCGCTGAGCATGAAGAGGCTGTTACTGTCCGCCGTGGCGCCATCGATATCACCTGTGAAAGTGATATTCACACCAGCACTGCCGTTATTGACCGATGCGATGGAAACTGTTTCGGCATTAATTTTGACGTCACCATCGAAGGTTATGGATCCTGCGGTCGTTAAGTCAGCGTTGAGAACAATGTAACGTGCAGCCTCAAGCGTCAGATCACCGCCATTCGCCGTCGTTGCATTGATCGCGCTGTTGACCGTGATGTTACCCACGGAACTGCCAGCGGAACCGTCTAAACCGGTGCTCACTGTGACGTTAGTTCCAGCATTCAGTGCAGTGACAATGCTTGATGCCAGGATCGTGCTATCAGCCGAGGGCGTGTAATCGCCAGAAACAGAAGTGCCACTGCTGGCAATAGTTATGTTGTACGGATCAAGTAACCACTCACCACGCTCACCATTGGCTGCAGACGCACTGACGTTACTTGGTAGCGCATCGAGATAAAAACCCGAGGTTTCAATCTGACCACCATCACCACCGTTGTCGCCACCTTCGGCTAGAAGTTCACCATAGATTTGCGTGACCGAATCCGGATTGTGAATATCACTCCACAACACCACCGTGCCACCATCACCATTGTCCGTGGCACTGGCGTCAATGACCGCGCCCTGCTCCATCACGACAGTAGTGGCTTGTTTTAATGCATCAGGGTCGACAAACACGCGGCGCTCTGCATTGGCCCCGCCCTGCCAATCACCACCGATGAGCACATTGCCGCCGCCAGTGGCGCCTGTGGCGTCAATGTCGGCGGTGTCGGTGAGGTGGATGTGTTCCGCTTCTACGGTAATGGTGCCGCCAGTGCCTTGGGGGGCTTGGGTGGTGAGGGTGCCGCTAACTTCAATGGCACTGTCGCCTTTTAGGGCAATGCGGCCTTGATCGTCGGTACCAATGGTTTGGGCCTCTAAGATGCCAGTGTGGTTAATAACGGTGCTGCTCAGATCGCCCGCTGCCTGGGCTTCAATGAGAATAAAGCCGCCATCGGCATAAACCGCTCCGCCCGATTCAATCAGCGCATCCACGGCGGCTTGATCAACTCGGAGTTTGAGGGGACCGCCTAGATCTAGGGTAACCTGGCTACCGGCGCCCATGAGCGTGTTGCCTCTTGGGGTATGAATGGTGCCGGTGTTGGTGATTTTGGCGGCAATAAAGGCAACGGTGCCACCGTCGGGGGTTTGGATATTGCCTTGGTTAATGAT
>NZ_CP023018.1:1835556-1944476 GCF_022406875.1 Ectothiorhodosinus mongolicus | reverse complement strand
ACCTGGCTACCGGCGCCCATGAGCGTGTTGCCTCTTGGGGTATGAATGGTGCCGGTGTTGGTGATTTTGGCGGCAATAAAGGCAACGGTGCCACCGTCGGGGGTTTGGATATTGCCTTGGTTAATGATCTGGCCGGGACTCATGCCCGAGAAGCTGTAGTTCCCGGCCATGAAATCTTCAGTGGTGATGTCTAAAGTAGAAGCAATGATGCCGCCCACGTTGATTTGGGCGGTATTGGTGATGTGGATGCCATTGGGGTTGACCAAGATGACATGACCATTGGCATTCATGTTGCCTTGAAGGATCGAGGCTTCAATACCCGTAACGCGGTTTAATGCAACTGAGCTTGAGCTGGGTTGGATGAATTCAACGGTGTTGTTTTGGCCGATGGAAAAGCTATTCCAATTAGCGGCCATGCGCTGGGTGTCTTGGGTAACCGTTAGGGTGTTGCCGTTTTGGTTGATGCTGCCGGAGCCGGCGATGATCTGACCGCCTGTGGGCAGTTCGGCTAGGGCTGCGCCAGAAGTGAGTAGACCCGCAGCGATGGTGCCAATGGTGCGGGCCTTGGTCTTGCCTTTGGAGCGAACGAGCTCTGAGGCTACGTTCCAGCAGCCCGCGGCGGCGTTCCAGATTAAGCGGAAGGTCTTGTTCATGGATCACCATCTCTAGGTAAGGGCCCAGCACGTCTTCGGCAAGACACCTACTGCGTACCCTACTTTTCCTGTTGACCTAGCAAGACTACAGCCTTGAATCCTAAAACTCCCGCAACTTTCCTGATAAATACTGACCAATTCTGACATTTATTTTAGGTGGTTATTCCCGCTATTTAAGGTGGGTATTCCCGCGCTAGTTTTTATGGCACATTGAATTTGTGATGAGTTGTCGAAGGGGACTCTGGGAATGTCATTGAGCGTTTTGGTAGTTGAGGATGAGGATGAGCTGCGAGAGGAAATGGTGGGCTATTTGGGGCTTCAGGGTTATGAAGTGACCGGTGCTCGTAATGCCGCGGGTTTTCGGTCTTTCATGGCGGATCATGGTTGCGATTTGGTGGTGCTGGATATTGGCCTGCCAGATGCCGATGGCCTAGGACTGATTTCAGAGATCCCTTCCGAGTGCGGAGTGGTCCTAGCAACGGGATTTGGCGACTCGAAAAGTCGCTTGGCCGGGCGAGAAGCCGGTGCTGATGATTATGTGGTCAAGCCGTTCACCCTTCCGGAGTTGGCGGCGACGGTGCGTAACCTCTTATCGCGTTTAAATAAACTGGAGTTACCGCCATGGCAGTACGATGCCTTGCAGTGGATACTCACTCATCCGCGGGGCGAGAAGGTGAAGTTAACGCATCTTGAGGCGGTGATTTTTGTGACGCTGACAGATCAATCGGGGGCGCCTGTGCCTCGCGAGGCCCTGTGTCTCGCGATCGGAGAAAACCCAGAGATCTACGATTATCGACGGTTAGAGACTTTGATACGGCGTCTGCGCGCCAAGGCCGAGTCGGCTTTTAACGAGAAGTTGCCGCTGACGACGGTTCATGGCGTGGGGTATGCGTTTACCGCGCCTTGTAAGATAGCAGGCGCTTCTGTGGGGAAGCCCTAGACTTACCCCCCGTAATACTGTGCGGCGCTCGGCTTCATGACTCGCGATCCGTTGCGCTTTGATCATCCACGCATTCTTGGCGATCGTCATTCTCTGTGCATTCCTCGCCAGAAACCTCCCTACCCTCAGCGCCTCCGATGACGACATCTCCCAATAGCGGTGTGACAAGACTTGATTGAGCTAATTGGGCATCAGTTAAAGTTAGGGTGGCGCCAAGATTTAGGTTACCGAGAGTATCCTCTATGAATTCAGGCAAACCCGGGGCCACCCCATCAGCAACTGTTTCCCCAAAGCTTTCACTTTGGAAAAGCGTAATAAGACTGGAAGCCCCGGAACTCTCAAATGCAGGGATTCCAAGGGTTTCTGAGCCGATCTGCGCATTCCCACTACCAAAAACTACATTTAAACCAGCAAACCCTGCCTGCTGATTGTTATGCACATCCTGATCGCTTACTGGAATACCATCGAGCGATGGCAACCCTGTCAAAATGGACAAAGTACCGCCAAAGGTCAGAGTTACCTCCGGGGAAGACTCAGAGCCAAAGCTCGCCAGGCGCGAGGTCACGCTGATATCTTGAATCACGGTCACGTCGCTTGCGAAGCTCACTTCACCGATGAAATCATTACTGCGTCGGGCACGGTCTGAGGTATCGATATCGCCAACGCTGCCTGCGCCATTTTGGCGCCCTGCTTCAATGATCAAATTCTGCAGTGGCTGGGCGCCGCCGACTTCGCCCAACATCTCCACCACAGGGTCATCTTGATCGGCCACGCTAATGGCTCTCGCAATAAGGGTGTGAGTGCCGTCCACGTCATCAATGGTGTCGTTAAAGGTAATTGTGGGGTTCATCGAGAGCAACAAGCGAGTTGTGCCATTGGTGCCATTGTTACCGACTACGACAGGGCCATTGAAGGTCTGGGCTACAAAGGTGGTGATATCGGCCAATACGTTTATTTGTTCGGCTGAAACCTCCAACGCCGAGGGGTTGGTATGATTCAGATTAAGGGCCTGGTAATCGGACCAGCTCATCATCGACCAAGGGTCTTGCGAAGCCAAAAGGCTATAGCCCACCTGGTCGCTAAAAGTCACGGTGCCGTTATTGGCCGCAACCACCAAAGAGCGCTCAGCGTCTTTGGAGCCCGCACCGGCACTGACCGTATTGAACACGATATTGCCGTTGGTAGTGCTGAAGTTGGCTACTGCAGCGGTGCCATTACTGGCAGGTGTGCCCGAGAACAGGAAGGTCAGGCCGTCGTTATAGGTTTGATTGCCCAGAGTACGAATGGCAGTGGTCGTGGTGATGTCGCCATCAACCGTTAAAGACTGCAGCGTCATGCCGTTAGCCAATGCCAAGCGGCCACCATCCGACACCAAACTGCCCTGCCCCAAGGCATTGGCGCTTGCCAAGGTCACAGCGTAATTCGCAATATCCAAGCTGCCTGTGAATGCGCTGTTGTTACCGCCCACACTCAGCATGCCCGTGCCGCGCTGTTCAATCGAACCGCTTCCCGACACCGCGTTGGTGAAGCTAAAGGCATCGGCCGAGGTGAATCGAATTGTGCCAGCGTTGGCAATTGCGCTTGAGGTCACTCCAACTTGGTCGCTGTCATAGGTCACTTGCATACTCTCAGGGATCACCACCGTGGCCACGTTGTCGCGATCGGGCAAGGCGCCGTCTTGCCAGTTGCGCGCATCCGACCAGTTGTCTCCATCAGCACCCACCCAGGTGACCGACTCGCGTTGCGTGATGGTGCCAAGATTGTCAGAGACGTTATTGGTCGACAAACGGTAACTACTGGCATCTTCACCACGCAAGGCCAAGCCCAGTGTCACCAACTTGTTAGAGCCCACATGGCGGTCTGCAAACACGCCCTGTCCTACCAGGCTAACTGCATCACCACCGATGACCCCTGCGATGATCTCATCAAAGTTTAAATCGAGTCCCGTGATCGAGCGGTTGCCGTCATAAACCTTGCTGACCTCGGTAATTCCCAGGTCATTGTTCAGTGTCTTGGGCGCAACTGTGAGCGCGCCGACTAACACCAGGCTCTGGAAGTTTGCACCCGAGACCTGCGCCTCGGTGGGCGCTATGTTGTAGCCCCCAGCACGAATCAGCCCGGCACCACTGCGATTCGCATTGTGTGCATCCAGCCCAAAGACGACCTTGGCGCCCGCACCGTCATCAATACTGTATAAGCCAGCCACACCATCAAAGCTCACCACCAGGTTCTTGATTTGTTTGTCGCTGTCATCGAGATACTGGGCGGTGATGTCTTGGGCCTGGGGCAAGGCATCACCATAGGTCTTGACTAGACTACCGGGCACCCGCACCAAAAGGGTGTCAGCGGGCACGATCGTGAAGTCGCCCGCCTCAAAGGTGATCTCGTAGTTATTGGCCTGCCAGCCCGAGGGCATCAGCACGCCCTCGTAGGTCTGGGCAGCCTGGTCCGTATTGGTGCGACTGACCGACCCCGTCTGGCTAAAGAGCCCGGCCACCGTGGCGTCGTCACCACCGACAAAGCCGTTGTAGATAACTCCTGAGTAGCCGTTGGGGTCGGCCTGGGTCACAAACTTCGCATCATCGACGGCGGTAATGCTCAATGCCGCCGGGTCAATGCGCCCGTCGGTAGCATCCGTCGTCGAGACAATGTAGTTAGCCCCCAGGTTGCCGTCATCAATTTGGACATTGTTCAGCGTCACCACACGGTTGGCCAAAATGTTGCCATTGGCATCACGGCTGACATTGGCGCTATCAAATACCAGCTCGGCAGCCACCACATTGTCGCCACCAACCAACTGGGTCGACAGCGCGGCCAGATCCTCGTCACTCATGTCGTAAAGTAGGGTCGCGTCATAGATCTTGGTCACGCCTGTGGCCGAGAGGGTCACTGGGCGCGGGGTGACCGAAACTGTGGTGTCTGACACGTCCAGAAGCTCGTAGTTGCTCAATAGTGCATCACCTTGCGCGCTCAAGCTCAAGCCCGCCACGCTCACCAACGCCTGGTCTGACTTGACGTGCTTGGTGTCCATCACGCCAGTACCCGCAGCTGTAAATTGCTCTCCGTTGACCCCAACGATCGTTAAATCACGACCCGCAAAGAGAACGCTGCCGTCATAGACCTTGGTGCCTGTGGCCACCAGCCGTGCCGGGGTAATCTCAAAGGCGTTGTTGTTTGCCTCAAAGGCGATGGCGTAGTTGCCACTGGCCGCTCCGGTGCCCAGCAAAATGTTATAGAGGCCCGCGTTCTGGCCGGACTCTCGAGTCACCTCTCCGGTCACATCGACCAGGGTATCTCCGAGGTTATCTGCAAGCGACCCACCGGCAATCGACACCGACAGGGTTGGGTCCAGGTCACCATAGACCTTGGTCGCGGCATCTGCTGCCAAGGTGATGGCGCGTGGCGTGATCGTCAGATTCCGCCCAACCCAGGTGATGTCATAGTTGTTGTTGGCTAAAGTCCCTTGATTAATGGCATAGCCGCCAACGTTCTCGCCCGATGCCCGTGCAATACTACCGACAAACTGGTCGCCAGCTACAAGCCCTCGACCAGCCGAAAAAGCTTCTGGCGTGAATGTCAATGTCGGGTCAGCCTCTCCGTATATCTTGGTGGCTGCATCGGCAGTCAGCGTGATCGGGCGTGGCGTAATAAAAAACGCCTGATTGTTGGCCTCAAACGTGATCGTGTAGTTACTAGCACGAGAACCTGTACCCAAGAGAATGTCGTACGGACCAACGTTAGCCCCCGACTCACGACTCAAGACACCCGTGATGTCATCAATCGAATCGCTAACCGTCTGGCTGCCCAAGCTGCCCGCTGTAATGGATACCGACAGGGTGGGATCGAGATCACCATAAATCTTGGTTGCACTGTTGGCTATCAGCGTGATCGGACGTGGCGTGATCGTCAGATCCCGCTCAATCCAGGCGATGGTGTAGTTGGTGTTCTCAACGCTGCCTTGTTCAATGGTGTAGTCGCCAACATCCTCGCCGGCAACGCGAGCAGCGCTGCCGGTAAACGTATCGCCAGCTACAAGCCCTCGACCAGCCGTAAAAGCTTCTGGCGTGAATGTCAATGTCGGGTCAGCCTCTCCGTAGACCTTGGTCGCCGCATCGGCAGTCAGCGTGACCTCGCGCGGCGTAATAGAAAACGCCTGATTGTTGGCTTCAAACGTGATCGTGTAGTTGCCGGCCCGGCTACCCGTACCTAGCAAGACATCATAGCGGCCAACATCCGCACCAGCAGCACGGCTCAAGGTACCCGTGACCTCATCAATCGTGTCGCTCACCGTCTGGCTGCCCAAGCTGCCAGCCACAATAGATACGGACAGGGTGGGATCGAGATCGCCGTAGATCTTAGTCGCGCTGTCGGCGCTCAACGTGATGGCGCGTGGCGTGATACTCAGATCTTGCTCAACCCAAGTAATGGTGTAGTTGGTGTTCTCAACGCTGCCTTGTTCAATGGTGTAGTCGCCAACATCCTCGCCGGCAACGCGAACCGCACTGCCGCTGAAAGTGTCATTGCCAACCAGACCACGGCTTGCGCCCCGCGCCTCGACTCCATATGTGAAGGCCGGATCGTCGTTGCCGTAAACCTTGGTCGCCGCATTCGCAGTTAGGATGATTGGGCGTGGGGTAATATCTGCGGCAAGCTCATAATAATTGAGCACATAGTTATCGGCATCCTCGCCCGTTAAGCGCAACCCCGTGACGGTGACTATTTTGTTATCACCAACATTTGCTGTGTCAAACGCACCGACTGCGGTGCCCGTCAATTCCACCCTATCACCGGTGATATACAAGCCGTCATCGCGATGTGTGGCGCCGTCGGTCAGCGCTGCACTGCCGCTTAAGCTTGCCGCAAGAAGCGCGTCATAGATTTTATTGGATGCAGATAAACCGCTGATATCCAAAGCCTTGGCGCTGACTGTCAGCGTACCGTTATTGACGCCAGTGACGCTGTAACCCAAGTCACTTGCAGCTGACGCATCGACGGTGTAGCTGCCCGCTTTGAGTTTGCCCGCGCCAGAGTCAGCGGCCCCGGCGATGGCAAAAGGCTGATCGTCATTGACTGGCGCAAGCCCGCCAGTGAGCGTAAAACTAGGCGTTGGGTCGCCATAGGTGATGGTGGGCGACGAAATGCTGCCTGAAATACTAGGCTGTTGGCGATAGAGCGCATTAATGACGTTGGTCGCCAATGTCTTGCTATAGCCTGCTGTAACCTCGCCTGATGCATTGATGCTGGTGTTGTAGCGGAAATTTCCTGAGCCCGAACCAACCAAGTCGGTTAATCCGGTGCTGCCGTTGACGTCACCACTATATAAAGCAATCGTGCCGCCTGAACCTGCGGTTAGATCTGGTGAACCGTTAATCAGAATATTGCCATCAGCCGGGGTGCCGTCGCCACCTGCACCGGCACGGGTGCCGGCCGCTAAGACAATCGCACTAATAGAGTCGCTGTCAGTGCTGATAGCTTCATTAATCCTCAGGTCACCCATAACCGTGGCGATGAACACATCACCCGAAGCGGTAATGCCTTTTGGGTTGACTGAACCAATCGCTAATCCGGCCGAGTTAACAAACGACAGGCTTGCCAGTTTGGTGGTGCTGTTGCCACCGGCCAACGTCGTCACCGAGTTATTCGTGTTGGTGAGCGTAAAGTGGCCTGGGCCTTGCAAAGCAAGCCCAGCAGCGGTGATGGCACCGTTTTGTGTAATGTCTCCGCCAGCCGTCACAGTGAGGGTGCCACTGCCCAGCCTTGCCACATCGATTACTAGCGCAGAAGTACCACCTTGCCGGATAGACACATTGTGGTTACCCCTGTTTTCCAGCCCCACCGGGCCGCCGAAATTGTTACCCGCATTATTCAACGTCAACGCCTCATCGGCATCAAAGCGAGCAAAACCTGCCACAGCGAGCGCATCGCTCTGAGTGATATCGCCGGCCATAGCGCTAACGTCTAGCTCGCCCGTGAGGGTGATATCGCCCAACACAATCCTACGATTGTTAACGAAGGTGAAATCGCTGGCAGTCGTGATCGTGATCGCGCCCGTCAGCGCATTGTTCGCGTTGATTAGGGTGATGGCGTTGGTGCTTTCCAAGGTAGTGCTGCCCGCCACAGAAATAGCGCCGGTCGAAGCCGCGCTCTGCGTCAGCGCGCCACCCACCTCTAATGCAAGATTGCCGCGCACGTCGGCACCCCGTAATTCCAATACCCCAGCTGTTTTCAGGCTGACATTGCGGCTGGTGAGGATCTCCAGCCCCCCCGAGAAACTGTGCTCGCCAGTCAGCGTGATGTCGGTGGTGGCAGAGGCGCCCAGGCGGGCCGCGCCGGTCACCTCCAGCGTGCCAGCACCGGTAAGGCCACCGCTGGCAACCAGATCCAGAGTGCCAGCGACTGTGCTTGCGCCCGAAAGTGCCACTGCCGATGAACCGCCGAACAGCAGATCCACATCACCCGATGCGTTGAGACGCAAGCTGCCGGCGCGCCACTGATTGCTGCCGGTTTCGCGCAGCACGATGTGGCCGGCAGCAGTGGTTGTGGTGAGATGTGCCAATTCGCCAACGTTCAAACTGCCATCGCTGGAGCGATCTAGCAGGCCCGCTACGGTCAGGGTCAGATTGCCGCTCAGATTGACGGTGTCGAGTGTGAGCGCTTGGCTACTATTAATGGCTGCCTGACTGCCCTGGAGTGATAGATCGCCCTCAAAGCGGTTATTGGCATGGCTGAGCGTGATTTCGTCGGCATCCAAGGTGGTATGACCCGTCACCTCGAGCCAACTGTCGGAGAGTGCGGTGATGCCCGTCGCATCGGATAATGCCAGATCGCCTGCAACCCGATTTTGTCCCGACAAGCGCATCAAGCCGATGCTGTCGATGGTCACATTGCCAGGCGCCTGATCAAAACGGACGCTGCCAGCACTGAAACTCTGGCCCGTGGCTGCACCCAATGTAATGTCGCCACTGGTGGTTGAGAACTCAGCCAGACCGTTAACCTCGATCGTGGTGTTTGCCGCCTGCGTGATGGCGCCATCGGCTTGGACGGTTAAACCACCCTTAACATCAACATTACTCAGTGCCAGCGCTTGATTAGTGATCAGCGCCAGACCTTTGCGTGCGTTGACAGTATTCAGCACCAAATCAGTCGCATAGATGGTGGTGTTTTCCTCAAACGGGTCGAAAGCACCAACATCAACGGTCACCGTTCCGGTGGCTTCAGTATCCAGCACCCATGCACCGCCATCCTCAACAACATGCCCAACCCGGAGCTGGCCAACAGCAAAAATATCGAACAGTTCATCATCGGTCAGCGTCAGCGCGTCAGGCAGATCAGTACCCCCGCCGATTTGAATATTGCGGGCGGCGCTGGCCGTGCGAATGGTCAACTCAACAGCGTCGGTGTTGGGGTCGAATAGGCCCAGTGTCAGCGCATCGGTTTCCAGTAGGATGCTGTCACTGACCTTGTGAATCACCCCGGCGAGGTTGATTTTGCTTGCGCCGGTCACCGCCATGTTTTTGGCAGTGATGGTTGGAGGGCCCGTGACAGTCATCCCACCGCCACCCATCACAAAACTCAGGCTACCCGTGCCGGCCGCATTGCCGCCTTTAATTGCGTTGGCATTGATGGTGATATCGCCGCCCTCACCCAGCAGGGTGACATCGTTGCCAAACACCACTGTTCCATTGCCGGCGCCCGTGCCAGCCAAACCCACAGAGATGTTTAAGCTGGCGCCATCGCGCAGGGTAAGCCCGCCATCAAAGCGCAGATCAACTCCCGGGGCGTTAATTTCAATGCCATTACGGTTGGGTGTCTCTGCCTCAGGGTCTATTTGCCCTGTGGTGTTAACAGCACCACCAAAAGTGGTTGTGCCTGAGCCTGATAACTGTCTAATCGTTGTCGCGTTAAACTCAGCACCAACTGCGACCGCCACATGTCTGGCTGACACCAATGTCACCGCGCCCAACGGTCCGTAAAACTCTTTGTCGAGGCCAACTGTTTGATCAAATAAAATATCACCGCTACCCGCTGTGATTGTTAGATCGTTCGGCCCAGTCGCGCCTTCATTATTCACCATCGACTTAAATCGAACGGTGCCTTCACCACCGCCCGTGCTAATGGCAATACTGCTGAACAGTTCCGTGTTGCCCTCGAATGTAACGTTTTCGCCCGCAGTGGTGATGTCGCCACCGATTGAAATCAAGTCGCCGGCCTTCAAACTCACTGGCCCGTCAGCCGTAATGCCATCAATATCAATCGAGCTGCTGGCATCAATCATGACACCACCGCCATTGGTGGTAACGATGCCTTCTTCTATAATGATATCGGCTGTCGTAATCTGCACGCCCGCTGACGTATTGGTATCTAGCCCGCCATACAGGCCAGTATCACCGCTGCCCGATTGCTGCTCGAACCCAGCAGCAGTTACTGCCCCATAAAAATACGCATCTACCGCACTGATAATGTCAATATGACCTACGCGAACATTCATACCAATCGCGTCACTAAATTCGATCAGGTCGCTGCTCAGGCTCAGGCTGCCCTGGCCGGCGTCTTTGCCGTTCACCTCACCTTGGACATGGATGACGCCCGCGGCCTTGCCTGCGTCGATCACAACATCACCGGACAACACAATGGCGTCGGCAAAGATATCGACTCGGCCATCTTGCCCCGGCCCGGCATCGCCTTGACTGCCCACCGCAACAAGGCGAGCATCATTGAGCTCAATGACACCGCTGGCGTCGACAGCGAGATCGATCCAACCCGCATCAAAACCGGCCGAGTCACTATTGGCTTGGCCGCCTCTGGTATTGATGCCATGAACGGCCACCTTCGCCTCAGGCGAGAACGCGTGCACTTGAACGTCAGCCCCATGAGCCCCTATCGAGCCAGCCGAAACCAAATCGCCCGCCAACAAAATCGAGCCTTCTGCTTCTATAAAGATCAAACCTGAATCAACCCCTTGTGCCTCAGTTGTGGTGATCGATTGACCTGCAGCCAATGTGACACCACCCAGACCTGCATCAATAAACAGTTGGCCGTTGCCATCCCCCGATTGAGACACGATGCTGGCGTTTAGATCCACGGCTTCACTTGAGATGGTTGTCCAGCCCGCATTGACGCTTAAAGCACCATTGAGTGTGAACTCACCTGAACCTGCGAAGTCACTCTCGTCTGTGAGACGCTGCTCAAAAGCGCCCGCTTTGAGGCCAGCGGAAATCGTGACGTCTTTGACCTCACGGATAGCGACTGTACCGAGGCGTTGACCGTGACCAGCTAGGCCTGTGAACGTAATGTCTCCTGGGCCCGCAGTCAGCGTCAAATCATGCGCGCCATCAAGGGTGCCACTAAACGTTAGCCCATTGGCTTGGCTGGTCAATGCTGTGTTAGCCGTTAAGGTCACGGCCTGCTCAAATGTTTGGGCACCCGTGGTCGTAATGTTTCCTGCCAAGTTCACAGGTGCCTGAGCAGTCAAGCTAGTAATGGGATTTGTCTGCCCAACGCCACCAGACAACACAAAACCACCATCCCCCTGAGCCACGTTGATCAAGGTTAGTGCTGACGCACCATTCATTAAGCGCGCATCAATGGTGCCACTTAGCGTCGTGGTTGCTTGAGTGCCAATCGTTGCCGCATCGGTTAGGATGATGGCGCCACTATATTGATTGTCTAATGCACCAACAAACTCAAGCGCCGGTTTGTGTGTTTGATCTGCCGCGAGCCACCCGAGGCCCGACAAAGTCAGGTCGTTGTTCATTGCAACGCCGCCTAGATCCAATGACAGGGTGGCCGCGTTTCGCACGCTTATGCTTGAAGTGCCCATGGCCGCAGGATCCGATACCGTCAGTAATGCACGATTCACAACCACCTCACCGGCGAAGCTGCCCGCATTGGTGATGCTGTACGTGCTTTGACCCGCTGAGCCTGTGCCCCATAGGCTCAGCGTTCCCTGCCCGGAGAACGCGTTCCCAAGTTCGACTTCCGTGCTACGTAGAAAGACCCTGACTAGCGCATTGGTATCAATCGCCACCGGTCCAAGCCCGAGTCGAGCTGTTTCACCGCCTGCACCTACTTGCAGGCGGCTATTGTTGTTGACGGAGATATTGCCCGTATTGGTATTACCAGCAAATAAGGTCAATTGACCCGCGTTGATTGTCAGGGCCGTGTCGCCAGTCAAAGCTGCATTGATCTGTAATGGGGCGAAACCCTCTTTGACCAGTGTGACCCCATTGCCTGAGACAGCGCCAGTGATTGCCGATGTTTGATTTATGTCACTCACTTCAACGGTGAGCGTTCGATCGTCACCCAGCCCGATGGCATTCGTTTGAACCCGCCCGCCTACTAGCTCAATATTTCCCAGCCCAACTGATTGACCAAGTCCACCATCGACATTGATCTGCGCCGAGCCTGCATCTAGCGTCAAAGCCGTCACGCCCGACTCAGCGTCATCAATCGATCCCTTAATCGTAATGTCGTTGTTTGAGGTGCTCACCGTAACAGTGCCACCGCTAAGATTGATTGCACCCGTCAGATTGATTGTGCCGATGGTGGCGTTATAGGTGTTCGCATTTAAGTCGATGTTGTCGGCTATGACTTCAATGGATGCTGCAACCACTTGGGCAAGATCGGCTTGTGCCGCCGATGAAATCTCAAATACGCCTAGTGGCGTGCTCACACCGGCATTGCCTTGCAGGTTGACTGAACCTGCTTCACCACCAATCAGTCGCAACCCTTGCGCACCGCTGGCGCTTGCGTCTATCGTGCCACCAATGGTGATACTGGCGCCAGCAGAAGATACGCCGTCATTTGTGCTATCGAGGATGATGTTGGTAGCCAGTGTGACCGCACCCGTGCCAAAATCCATGC
Source organism: Ectothiorhodosinus mongolicus (assembly GCF_022406875.1). NCBI lineage: Bacteria > Pseudomonadati > Pseudomonadota > Gammaproteobacteria > Chromatiales > Ectothiorhodospiraceae > Ectothiorhodosinus > Ectothiorhodosinus mongolicus. Next base: position 1,932,020 of record NZ_CP023018.1, on the reverse strand, counting down.
TCTGCGATGGGGTGCGTACGGTGCCTGCCAGGGTGACGTTCGGGTTACCCGAGAAACTGACGCCTTGATCGAAAGCGAATACGTTGCTGCCATCCCCATCAACAACATTACCCAGCGTAACCGCAGCCGAGCTTGCAAAATCCACATGCTGTGCGAACTGGTTATTTGCTCCGAGAAGCGTGATCGAGCCAGAATCGGACTCAAAAGTTAGAACACCATCGGCATCAATATTGCCCGTTATGGCAATAGCGCCAGTTTCGGTTCGGGCAGTGACATCTCGCAACTCCAGATCTTGACCACTGCTAGAGCTGCCGACGAGAGTAATGGCCCCCGTTGCCGACAAGAGGTGAGTTCCAGACCCATGGAATTCAATCCCAGTATCGCTGCCACCTTGCCCCTCCATGGTGATTGAGGCAGCGGTATAACTAACGCTATCAAAAGACCCAGAGCCGATGACTGAAGCAGCACCATTGAATTCAATGCCGTGATCATCGTTCGTTGCTGCGCGGATGACGATATCGCCGTTGGCGAGAATTTTCATATTCTCGGCATCCAGACCATCATCACCGAAGCTGCGCGCGAACAAGTCTTGCTCGCCGTCTTTTTTCAGACCTCGGACCGTGATATTGGAGTGTGAGGCCAATGTTGAGTCGTAAAGCCGCACCGCATCAGCATTTTTAGATTCGGCCGAAATGGTTATGGCGCCATTGGTGGTTACAAGGCTACTGTTGCGATATAGCCAAAATGCGTTACTCAAAGATACCACCGACGCGCTGAATTCACCGGCAACAATCTCGGTATCACTGACTTGAACCCCACTGCCTCCTGCTTGCGGCATATGGCTTTCAAAAATAATTAGCCCATCTGCTGTAACGCGACTATTACGAATTCGAATACCGTCATCGCTGTTTGCAACATTTCGAGACACACCATTTAGGGTCATTGCAGTGGTTTCAGCTGAGCCCAGCGTGGTGTTATCGAAATCAATACCATCGCCACCGGCCTGACCTGCTGTGCCCATAATGACGATCTCACCACCGCGTGCATTGAGGATGGTGCCATCGGTGGTAATCGCACTGGCATTGGCGCCCTCTCCCAACACCCGCCCAGTAATGAACAAGCCGCCTGTGGCCGCCACGATTTCCACATCCGTTGTATCGTCCATGTCAACGCCTTCACCCCTACCGTAGGCATCGCCAATTAAGGTGATTGCGCCGTAGGGGTTAGACGGTGCGCTGCTCGAGATAAAGGTATTGATCAACACATCGTTAGCAATGGTGATGCCATCACGGTCGCCAACGGTGCTTGTTGTACTGATGGCACCAGTGCCCGTTGCTGAAATATCTCCGCCCGCGGTGGTCTGCAGCGTCAGGCTGCTCAGACGCAAACCCATGGCACGTCTGTTTGTTTCATCCTCGGCTGCATCAGCGTCAAACACACCCCCAGTCCCGGTGATGTCAATTGCACCTGATGCACTCTGAATAAGAATGCTGTTGCGATCACCATCGGATGAGGAGCCCACAACAACGCCTCGATTCCCGGAACTCGACACTTGACCACCCACACCGATGAGCGTAATTGTGCCCATACCCGTGGTCGTAATCGTAGTGGTACCACTTAAATCTAAGTTGCCGCTGCCAGCGGCACTCGGAACGATCTCAATGCCAGGGCCACTCTCGTCTATAAGACCCGTACTTTCTAGGCGAATATTACCGCCATCAACAATGTGATCGCCATCAGCGATAAGATCGCTATCAGGGCCAATCTTAATAGCTTGGGCCACCATCTCAATCGAACTACCATTACTGATCAGCTGCACGCCAGCCTCTACCTCAAGCGTACGGCCTGCTGTGAGACGGATATCACTGTCAATATCAATCTGTGTGTCTGAAGCGGCTCTTAACCGAACATGTCGAGTGGCGTTGCCGACTAGCTTGCCAGACAGGTTTAAACCCGAGTCAATCAAGATATCCCGGACTGAGCCAAGCATTAAGTTTGATGCGCCATCAAGCGGCTCAACAGTGATATCGCTTTCGGTGGCAGTTGGTGCCCCCACACTGTACGTTCCAGCTGTGGTGATTGTGATCGCCCCACCAATGACGTTGTCTTGATTCAAGTTGACGGCCTGGCCATTAGTCACACTCGATATCGAACGACTGCCATCACCGCTGACCACCGCAAAAGTGTCGGAAGATGTGAGATCAAACGTTTGTTCTAAACGCTGAAACGTTGCTGTTGCAGTGGCCGTGTCACCGCTTTGGGAGACCGTGATCGCATCATCGGCGTAAAAGTACGTCAGCCCTGAAGCGGTCACCCCGCCAGGCAAATAGTGATCGGCTCGCAAGTCCAGATCAAACTCTGATCCAGTTACAACCAGACCATCACCCACTCGTAGGTACTGATCCTCAGCTTGCTTGACCGTACCTTGGGTGGAGTCAACGGTGAGCGTACCGGCTACCAGCGAATTACCAAGCAAGGTGCCGTCTGTCGATATGTTGCGAATAGTTACATCATCAGCAGCAAATGCGGTGGTGTTGATCGCCAGTGAACCCGGGGTGTTAATCACTGCACTCGAGGCTTGGGTTAAGGCACCGCCTACAAACAGTGATATCTCGCTGGCTTGATCACCTGCTGTCGTGCCGGTCAAACCAGAAATAGCTTGTTCGCCACTACCAATCGTTGCGATCTGCAAGCCGTCAACGTCTCTTAAAACTAGATCAGCGGCGTTTTGTAAATCGACTGCAAATCGATCTACATCATTACCTGCCGAGTTAAAAGTCACGTTGCCCGAGGCACGTATACCGAGGTCGGCTGCCAAGAATGCGGCGTTTGCTGTGACCGAGCCAGCGCCTAGAATCTTGATACCATTTAGCCGATTGCCCTGCCCCACAGCGCCAGAGAAGGTTATTGCACCAGTACCGGCATTCAAAATGACATCGGTCGGGGCACTGCCACGATTTAGCGTTTCATGAAACGTGATATGGCCGCCGCTTGAACCCGTGGTGATGGAAGTCGGTAAATTCTCAGTTGAACCAGGTGTAATCACAGCTGATCCATAAATATGTATATCGCCACCTGTGCCTTGACTGGCACCTGTACCACCGCCTGTATTAATGGCCGGCAAATCTAGATTAAGTGAAACTGATCTGAAGTTAGACAAAGAGATGGTGGGCGCCTCTAGCGTAACGGTTCCACCGGCCGCACCCGTTGACGAACCAAGCGCTGCATTGCCGCCCTCTGCATTAAGCGCGCTAACAACAAGCTTCGAGTTTGACCTTAAATCAATATCGCCACCAGACGCACCGACCCCACCACTGGAACGCGCGGATTGAATGCTGACATCACCGCTGGCCTGAATAGTGATCGACCCGCCGCCACTAGCCCCACTCGTATCGATGACGGGCAGGCCATGTGTTATTGCGGTACTGAAATTCGCGAGCCCCGTTGCAAGGAAGTCTCCGCCACCGGTCACGATCTGATGGTGGAACGTGATGATGAAACTTTCATGTCCGGAAATATCGACCTTGCCGCCGTGGGTCCTAAGCGTCTCGAATTCAAGAGGGCTGCCGTAGAAGCCGAGACTCAGCTGCGTCCCTGCACTCAGAAAGTCACCACCGCCAGTGTCGACGTTTTCATCGATGTAAACCTCCCCCGTGATACCTCTGAGATCAATATCACCGCCGTTGGTTCTTAACGCGTCGTAGTAGTCAGTTCCTATATCCCCGTTAACAATACCAAGCTGAAAGTATGTTCCGTAGGCTTTGAAGTCATAACCACCATTAACCTCTATACCAGCCTGAACTGTGATGATGCCCTGTCCATTACCCAACACTACATCACCGCCACCCGAAGATATGCGTTCTTGAATATCGATATCACCACTGACTTGGCTTAAGTCAGCACCGCCGCGAACATCCATCTGGTGGAGAGTCGTTAAATCACCAGCTCGAATTTTTAAGCCGCCGGGAGTCTCCAAAGTGACTGAGGTATCAACGAGCAGCGAATTGTTGCCAATATCAATATCAACCGAACCCTCGGTATAAAACCCTCGGCTAGACCCACCACTAACCAGTGTGAGATCAGTACTGTTGACAAAGGTCAGATCCTGCGACGGACCCCCGTTGCCATCGCCAAACAACTGAACCGCAAGTTCGTCTACCGCATTTGCAGAGTCGGTTAGTGAAACCTCGCCCCCAGTGATCGGTGCTGATGGGTTCTGAAACCGACCCGTCCCGCTTCTGAGGACCAGGCGTTTAGCATCGACTTCGGCACCGCTTTGCGCTTGGGTGACACCTTGATCGCCCCGAGCCTCAAGCGTTACCGTCCCACCAAGCCCAGCCGTCGTACCCGTGCCACCGCGCGCGACCAACGGTGATGACAGCGTAAGCCCTGTTGGTGAGTCTGTGACAATCTTGATGTCACCCGAGTTACCACCCGGACCACCCGAGCCATTGCCGCCCTTAACTAAAACGCGGCTGTAACTAATAGCGCCATCTGAACGAATCGTGATGTCACCGCCGTGGCTGCCGGCGCCTGAATGGTTGTTTGCACCTGAGGCCTCCAGAATGCCCACTGAAACCGTGCCATTGCCATTGCTGTTATCTGCATCCAGAACAATATTTCCCGATGCGATGCCGCTATTGGCCGCAGCTTGGGTAATGATGCTAGCCAAACCGCCGTTGCCGTCATCAATAGCGGTGATACCGCCATTGAGCGCGGTTAGCGTAATGTTGCCGCCCTTGGTCTGAATAACACCGGGAAAGCGGATATCGTTCGCAGTCATTGAAATATTGCCGTTTGACTGGCTAACAATCGGTGCGTTGATATCAATGGTGTTGGTGTTGATTGTGATATTGCCGGCAAGCGCAGTGAGCTCACCACCAAGCGTCAAAAGTCCCGTGCTTTTTGTGGTTTGCACAAAGGACGCTGATCGAACCGTGTCACCGAACGTGATATCACCAGCTGATTCAATCGTGACTGCGCCGAGGGCCTGCTGGGCACCGACTGCGCCTGGCAAGTCGATTTCTGCGGCACCTGCAATCAGATTAAGGTTGCGCGCGTGACCAACATCACTATTAACCGTGCCAGTAAAGTCAATCAAAGCACCCGCTGCTGTGGTGCCTGCTGCTGTGGTGTCAATCGTGACATTAGCATTGAGCGTAACAGGCCCTTGAACAGAGATGGTTTGACCGCTAGAGCTTAGATTGCCATTGAGCTCAACACCTTGGCTGCCGATGATGGTTTGAGCGCCAGTACTGAGCACATCTGATAACTTGACTTGGGTACCTTCTATGTTCACGGTGGCGGCTTTATCAGCCGACTCTCCGATGGTGCCAAGCACCGTTACATTGGCCGCGCCCGCATCAAGCGTCACGTTACCGGTCATGGTGACACCCGAACTGATATTGCGATTGCCGCCCCCGTTACTATTGCTCGCAACAATGCGCGTGTCACTTAGGGTTAAGTCAAATATGCGGGCATTAGAGACATCACCAAACAAACCATCGGTCACACTTCGATCAGCGGTGATGTCAATTCCAGTAATGGTTTGGCCATTACCATCTAAAGCGCCACTAAAAGCACCATACCCTGCCTGGTCACCCACTGGCACGAACCCATCACGCCATAAACCGAGGTTTCGGTCGACTTCGTCTGCAAAATTGATGTCGTTAGCGAGCGTATAGTCCAGATGCGGTGCGGCAGCGATTAACTGTAGTTGATTGGCATTGGTGATCTGGGTGCTGCGCTCCATGCGCAGCATCGGCCGCGTTTGGCCATCGATCATGAACCACGTATTGTCGAAGTCAAAGCCAGTCCAGGCCCCATCGGTTTGGGTGCCATAGGTTGACTGGAAATAACGGTCTTGCCCGCCGCGACCAAAGGTGTTTGTCAGCGTTCCTTCATTGGAGGCAAAAAAGCCTCCAATTAACTGGTCATTTAGCCCCAACCAAGGAGTAACAACACTGGCAGCATAGCTATCTTTAATCGAGCCTGTACTACTATTTTTCCCAACAAACCCACCAACCTCCCAGCGAGCTTGCTCAATATCGGCCACAGCATAACTGTCAGCAATCGTACCGTGATTTATTCCGACGAAACCACCGCTTGATCTCACCAAAGTAGGTAACCGACTGATAACGTAGGAATGAGTAATGAACCCGCTAGCGCGGTTTTGTCCGACGAGGCCCCCCACAACGAACCGACCATTAACAGCACCCTTGGCATAACTATCGGTAATCAGCCCGTAGTTGTCGCCTACTAAGATACCGATACCTTGAGTACCCGCCGGGGTTGCGTGCTCGTTAGACCCAAAAATGCCTGCATCCACCACACCCAAGTTACGCACAACACCGGATTCATGAAGTACGCCAATCAGGCCTGCGAGCTTGGAATTGGGTCGATTGATATGCAGTCCGGTAATTTGATTACCTAATCCATTGAAGGTCCCAGTAAACGAATCGTTCAGTGATTGCCCAATCGGCGCGAATCCTGCACCATCATTCCAGTTCTTTGTGGCAGACGCATCAATATTGGCACCCAATGCGTAGTTCTTGGCTAAATTGCCACGCATACCCTGAAGATCATTAGCTGTGTTACTACCCTGCGTGCCAAGCGACGTGATCACCGTGTAGTTAATCGGACTACCGCTGCTGCCGAGTTTGGTGGTGAAGTTTTGCCCAGCCTGCAATCTGACTGGCGCATTGATCTGATAACTGGCAGCAACGCCACCTGATATACCATTGGCTGTGGACTGACCATAATTGAGAACGAGCTTGCCACCATCGCCTTGGCTCGCGTCAACCAAACCATTGATGGCAATGTCTCGCCCAGCATTGAGCGAGACGTTCTGACCACTTGACCAGGTGATCTCACCATTGACTTCAATATTTTGCGCATCGACAGTAAGGCTTTTGAGTTCAGACTGACCGCCAATCGCACGCTCGGCTACGAAATCACCGGTCCCCGCGTTAATCGTCAAGGCTGAAGAACCATCGACCTGATAGCGCACCACAATCGTGCCCGATGCACCGGCTTGACTGCCCGGGGCGCTTGAAATTTTGGCGGCACCACCAGCACCCGTGCCTGCCGTGGCTAAACCAGTGGCGTTCGAACTGTTGCTGTGGATGCCCCCTGACCCACCTTGACCAGCCGTTGAGCCGCCACGCTGTGAGCCGCCACCACCGGTGGCGTACGTGATCGATGAACCCGATATGTCAAAGGCCAGTCCATCGCCGCCACCGCCAGCCGCTGTCGAGGTGGCGTTGGCGCCTAGCCCACCGGCGCCACCACCGCCGCCGCCACCGCCACCACCGGCATTGATATTCGTGCCTGTACCGCCTCGATTGCCTTGCCCATCAGTGCTCGCACCAGGCGTGCCGTCTACCCCGGGTTCCGTTACACCACCGCCACCTGAGCCCCCTGCGGTCGCCACAAAATTACTGACTGTGCCTAACTGCGAGGTCGTCGATGCACCGCGCCCGCCGCCGATTGCAGCTAGTGTGCCAAACTGAGTATCACCACCATTACTGGTGTCATCAGCAGCAGAACCAGAGGTCAGCGCTTGGCCGCCAGCGCCCACGCTGTATGTGACAGGCCCAGAAACATCATGGTTAACGGCATAAACCACGCCCCCGCCACCGCCGCCGCCACTGCCATTGCCCCAGCCGCCAGCGCCACCACCACCGACCAACAGCACTTCCACAAAACCCACATCCTGATTAAAACTGCCACTGCCAGTCAGCGTCTGAGCGGTGGTCTTAATGCTGTCAACACGGCCGCCCAGAACCACATCACCACCGCCTGTGGTAAATGTGAGGTCTTGGCGAATAAGCAGATCGCCATGAATAGCAATGTCCGCGCCATTGGTGGTGAGACTGCCACCAAGGGAGGTCAAGCCACCACCGGCGACCCTGGTGATGCCATTGTCTGCGGTGATTGTTGCGCCATGTGCGGTTGCCCATATGCCTGCAGCATCGACACGGACAAACCCATCGACATTTAATGACTGAATCATCTGCACATGACGACCGGCACCGATGTTGATATTCAACGTCGATTCGGGTGCACCGTCATCGCGCAACGCGCGGTTGAGTATCACGTCGCGCGCAGCCCTGATCGTGACAGTCGATTCGCCTTGCGGCGTGGCAAAAGTACTGGCCGCGCCCAGAAACCGCACGTCCCGCCCAGCCACCAGCTCGACATTACCCATGCTTTGGGTATGAGTGCTGGTCACCCCATCAATAATGATGTCACTGTCACTGGCCGTCGTCTTAAAACTAACCGTTCCACCCTCAGCTTTGATATGTTGTAAGCCGCCACCGATCGCCATATCCCAAGCGCCGTTGTGTGCAGCAGGGTTACCCAAAACGAGAGATCTGCCCGATCCGGTGTAGACCACAGTGAAGTTGCCGCTGCCTTGGGAAGCTTCAGTTGGATTACTGCGTGTGTTCACGAGCACACCAGACACATCAGCGTCCGAGCGGATAGTGATGTCGGCGCCCCGGCTGAGCAACTCGTTATAGTTCACACCCGAGATGGCACCTTTGGCGTGAGTAATCGTTAAATCACGGCTGTTATGCAGAACCAGGTCGCCATTGATATCACCAGCGATCCGTCCGATTTGATTTCTCTGATCGAACGTAAAAGTCGCACCACCTTGGCCTTTCAAAATAAAGTCATTGGCGCGTATGACCGTGTTGGCTTGTTGCTCCATATCAATGCCCGCACTGTTGACTTCGAGCCTGTCGGTATAGATGTTGCCAAGACTCGCATCAGTCGCGCTGGTGCCAGCCTGCAGCCAGACCGCCTTAAGCGGCTTGCTCTGCGTGCCCAGTGCCCCGTTGCCGCCCTGAATGATGAATCCCCCAGCCTCTACGTGCAGGCGCATGTCACCATCAGAGACCACACTCTGGTTAAAAATCACCGAACCAGCAGCCTCGAGCTTCAAAAGATGGATCGACGCACCACCATCGATGGTGGCACTGACGGTGATGTTGCCAGTTTGACTGCCCCCACTGCCGGTGCTCACCGTGACGTTGCTGTTTTGCAGGGCATTAACAAGCGTCTGTACATTCAGGATCGATGGTATGCCACTGGCATCAAAACCGTCAGGGCCACCTGTCGATGTCATGTTGCTATCGGCAGAAGAACTGATCTCAATGTTATACGGGTCAAACAACCACTGACCGGTTTGACCAGCTTTACTGCGTGCAGCAGTCGATCCGATCACACCATCAATGACCAACCTCGCGCCAGAGGTCTCAATCTGACCACCATCGCCGCCGGCTTTGCCGCCCTTGGCATAGAGGGTGCCATGGGCAGCCGTGACCGAGTTCGGGTTGCTGATATCTGACCACAACACCACCGTGCCGCCATCACCATTGTCAGTGGCACTGGCATCAATGACCGCGCCCTGCTCCATCACGACAGTGGTGGCTTGTTTTAGTGCATCAGGGTCGTCAAACACCCGTCGCTCTGCATTGGCGCCGCCTTGCCAGTCGCCACCGATGAGCACATTGCCGCCGCCAGTGGCGCCCGTGGCATCGATGCTGGCGGTGTCGGTGAGGTGGATGTGTTCTGCTTCGACCGTGATGGTGCCGCCAGTGCCTTGGGGGGCTTGGGTGGTGAGGGTGCCGCTAACTTCAATGGCACTGTCGCCTTTTAGGGCAATGCGGCCTTGGTCGTCGGTGCCCAGGGTCTTGGCTTCAAGAATACCGGTGTGGTTGATAACGGTGCTTTTGAGATCACCGGCGGCTCGGGCTTCGATCAGGATATAGCCGCCATCGGCGCGAATAGCCCCGCCCGATTCAATCAGCGCATCCACGGCGGCTTGATCAACTCGGAGTTTGAGGGGACCGCCTAGATCTAGTGTGACCTGGCTACCGGCGCCCATGAGCGTGTTGCCTCTTGGGGTATGAATGGTGCCGGTGTTGGTGATTTTGGCGGCAATAAAGGCAACGGTGCCACCGTCGGGGGTTTGGATATTGCCTTGGTTAATGATCTGGCCGGGACTCATGCCCGAGAAGCTGTAGTTCCCGGCCATGAAATCTTCAGTGGTGATGTCTAAAGTAGAAGCAATGATGCCGCCCACGTTGATTTGGGCGGTATTGGTGATGTGGATGCCATTGGGGTTGACCAAGATGACATGACCATTGGCATTCATGTTGCCTTGAAGGATCGAGGCTTCAATACCCGTAACGCGGTTTAATGCAACTGAGCTTGAGCTGGGTTGGATGAATTCAACGGTGTTGTTTTGGCCGATGGAAAAGCTATTCCAATTAGCGGCCATGCGCTGGGTGTCTTGGGTAACCGTTAGGGTGTTGCCGTTTTGGTTGATGCTGCCGGAGCCGGCGATGATCTGACCGCCTGTGGGCAGTTCGGCTAGGGCTGCGCCAGAAGTGAGTAGACCCGCAGCGATGGTGCCAATGGTGCGGGCCTTGGTCTTGCCTTTGGAGCGAACGAGCTCTGAGGCTACGTTCCAGCAGCCCGCGGCGGCGTTCCAGATTAAGCGGAAGGTCTTGTTCAAACCGTTGACGACCCTTGTGAAAACTTCCTAGTGGATAATCACGTTCGGATTATTTCACAGCCGTTTCGCTGAACTTCTCACTCCCTCTCAAAAACGGGGACTAAAAACGGGGACAGATTTATTTTCATGAAGAAAAATAAATCTGTCCCCGTTTTTAGTACGACCCCATTTTGAGTGACTTTTCTATAGTCGGCCTCGAGCATCCATACGTCGGTGCAAAATACGCGCAATCAGTACGCCTATTCCGGTAGATTTATAGAACACGATATGTGAGCCATGTTCGTGACGACGCAGGCCTACTCCAAGGTGTTCGGCGCGCTGTCCGAGGCGGGGATGTTCAGCCAGCTTTTCAAAGCATAACCTCAGTTCGTCGCGATAGCGTCTCGCCTGATCTAGCCCGAAGCGTTCAATAGTAAATTTGGCAATGCCCTCAAGATCTCGAGCAGCCAGCTTCGTAAATCGATATTCACTCATCGGCTACGCGATATCGGCTTTCGACCTCATGCCAAATCTCATCCAAAGACCGGCTACTGACACCACTCGCCAGTCCGTCGTCGATCGCAGCTCTCAACAGGCTTAGTTTTTCTTGTTCCTGTCGGATGAGATGCCGGACATATTCGCTGTCATTTGTGTAACCGCCACTGGCCACCTGCGCCCTTATCCACGCATCTTGCGTGTCGGTGAGCGTAATTGTCTTACGTACAGTGCTCATCTAATCGCTCCATCATTATCATACTAAGAGTATATAATAGCATACTATTAGTGCAAAAACGGGGACAGATTTATTTTTCTTCATGAAAAAATAAATCTGTCCCCGTTTTTAGTCCCCGTTTTTACATTAAGGTTTGATTTGCAGGGGGATGGTGAGCTGGTAGCCGGCGTTGCGATGCGCCTTGATGGGGGCTTGGCGGGAGATATCTGGGCTGGCTTCGGTGGTTTTTTTGCGCAGGCGACTGATGATGTTTTCCAGTGATCGGCGGGTGCCTGCTCGGTCCGGGAATTGCTCCTCGATCATACCCAAGAGTTCGCCGGCATCCATAAGCCCATTGGGAGCCAGAACCAAAGCCTTGAGGATCGCTGTTTCCACTTGGGTGAGCTCGATGACTATCGCCTCTTGTTCATCGCTTAATGCATGCTGTTTGATGTCTAGGTTCCATGCCGCGTTGTTGGTGCCTTGAACGCGTCGGGATAGGCTGGTCACCGCGGCAAGCAGTTCTTCGGGATCAGTGGGCTTGGTGAGGTAGATGTCAGCGCCGGTGTCGTAACCCTTGATGCGATCATTGAGCTGGTTGCGGGCGGTGAGCATGATGATGCCGATACTGGGGACGCGCTGGCGCAGCTCGCGGGCGATCTCAAGGCCGCTTTTGCCGGGTAGGTTAAGATCGAGAATGACCACTTCGGGGTTGGACAATTGGAGAATCTCCATGAGTCCTTCGAGGCTGATGGCCTCATGGGCGGTGTAGCCATGGTCTTCAAAGAAACAAGCGAGCTCTTCGCGCAGGCCGCGGTCGTCTTCGACGATGGCGATGGATTTTTGGGCGGGCTGATTCATTGTATAACCTGATGCTCAAGGAATGGGGTACGACCCCAGTTGGGGTCTGACCCCATTACTTAAAAGTGACGGTAAAGCGGATGGCGTTGGGTGTGAGCTCGTAGTTTATGCTGCCGTGCATGAGTTCGACCAGCTGACGACAAAGGCTAAGGCCTAGCCCCGTGCCACGGCGACTTCCCTGCCCCTCTTGGCGGTAATAGCGGCTGAAGAGCTTGTCTGGGTCGGGGCGTAGGTTGGGTTCGATATCGTTGCTGACAGCAAAACCGCCTTGTATACCGCTCTCTAAGTCTGCGGGCAGTAGCTCGATGCTAATTGGCTTTTGCGGAAGACCGTACTTGAGCGCATTTTCCAAAAGATTGCGGGCGACGGTTTTAACCAGCTGCGCGTCTGCTTGGATCTCAACCGGGGTAAGCGCGGCAAATATAAAGCGCTCGGCCTGACCGGATTCTTGAATCAGTTCCTGCCACATTGGCTTAAGCAGGACATTAGTGATCTGCGCCGTCAGCGCCTCCGACTCTAGGCGATTGGCGAGATTGCAGCGCTCCATCACCTCATCGATGTCATTAGCGGCGCGCTTGATATTGGCGAGGCGCCTCTGAGCGCTGGGGTTTTCTGTAACGACGAGGTTCTGCAGGTTGTTGCTGGCCATACTGATGGCGGCTAAGGGGTTCTTAATCTCATGGCCCAACATGTCGATGAGTAAGCGCTTTTCCTCATGCAAACGGCTTTCATAGTCCAGTTGCGCCTGTTTTTGCATCAAGGCTTGTTCGGCTTCTTGAAGCATCTGATCGGTGGCGCGATTGCGCAAAAAGACGGTTGCCATCGCCAATAGCGGGATAGCAAGGTCCAAAATCCGCGTGATGGTGATGGGCGCATCGCTTTGGCCGCTGTACTGGGTGACCAGCACCAAGGCAAAGATGTGCAACGCGTGATAGACCAGCAATGAGCCGACCAGGATGGTTTTTAATGAAGACGCCATGCCTCGGGTGGCTAGCGCGGCAATGGTATGCAGGATGGGGATCGCGAGGACCAAGATCAGAGTCAAAAAGCGCGCCCAGCCACCCATATCCAGCCAGTACAGTGCAATGGCGATGGCGGCTAATCCATAGCTGGCATAACAAGCGATTTGATAGAGCTGACTCTGCAAATGCGGGCGGATGAGGCCTTGATAGAGCCAGCCCCAGATGGCAGTGCGCAAGACAACCATGGTGACAAATGCCATGGCGGCGATGTCGGTGGGCCATTGCGGCCAGTACAGCGCTGCAAAGCCGCTCCCAGTGGCAACGGTGAGCAAGATGGCGACGTTAAAAAGGGCTAAGCGGAAGTTGACGGATGAACGGCGCAGCGCAAAGCCGATGACCGCGATCAGCGCCAGGGCGACCAGCATCCCCAAATGCAGTGCGATCAGCATCTGCCGCTCTTGGGTTTCGTGAGCGGCAGTCATGGGCTCGAGCGTGACGTGCCAATGGGCAACGCTGGGGGCGGTGATGCGCACTAACAGATCTGTTGATCTGGATTCTTTTAGGTGCACGGGGAAGACATAGGCGCCTAGCGATAGCTGCGCGCGACTGGCACGTTGCTCTGCTCCGGCTCGACCGATGAAGCTTATCTCGTTGGCTTGTAGCGCGTAGACCTCGATGCCGGCCAGGTAGAACGGCCCGATGCTGAGTTGAGCGTCTATGGGCGTTGCGTCCGGGCGGTCGACTTGTAGCCGAATCCACTGTTGCGGGGCTTTAAGATCAAAGCGGTTGGCTTCGGGGCGCTCCTTGAGATCGCACTGCTGCCGCGCATCATGCGGCTCGAGCACGTAGTCTTGCGGGCAGAAAAACGCCTGCCAGCTCATATCTGCGGCGGCAGCTGATGGCGCGATGCACAACAACAAAATAAAAAATCGGGACAGACCCCTTTTTTTAAGAAATGGGGACAGACCCCTTTTTCTGGGGCAGGCCGTGGTCATGACACTCGCGTGGTTACCGGTAGATGTCACGACGGTGTCCGATCCGCACGACGAGCACGGTAAGTTTCTGGTCTTGAACCTCATAGACAATTCGGTAATTGCCGACTCGGATGCGCCTCAAGCCGTTCAGCTCTCCTTTGAGAACAGACCCTGCATTCGGGCGCGTTTTCAACAGCTCAATGTTCTCGGCTATGCGCAGCCGCTCCACTCGCGGAACACGCGCCAGAGCCTTGAATGCGCTCTGTTTAATCGAGACCGAGTAAATCACCCTTCGCCTTATCCCAATCCAAGGAAGCGTCTGCTGGGTCTTGCAACACGCTAATTGCACAGGCGATATCCTCGAAGTCATCGAGGTAATATTCAATGGCCCGTCGGATTATATCCGCTCGCGAACGATGCAAACGTGCCGCCGCAGCGTCTAACGATGCGACGATTTCATCGGGCAGTCGTGCTGTAATTTGGCTCATGGCGCACCCGTTTAATGTCATGTAATGTCAAGTGATCACGATAGGCTGTCACGGGTTCGTGGTCAACCTCAACTTATCCACAGGGGTCAGACCCCGTTTTTTGAGACGCGATTAGGCGAAGACGACGGTTTTGTTGGCGTGGATGAGGACGCGGTCTTCAAGGTGGTAGCGCAGGCCGCGGGACAGGACAGTGCGCTCGACATCTCGGCCTAAGCGCACCAAATCGTCAACGCTGTGATCGTGGCGAACGCGGATAACATCCTGTTCGATAATCGGGCCTTCGTCGAGCTGATCGGTGACGTAATGACAAGTCGCGCCGATAAGCTTCACACCGCGATCAAAGGCGCGCTGGTAAGGCTTGGCGCCGACAAACGACGGCAGGAAGCTGTGGTGAATATTGATCACGCGGCCGGCATAGGCCTGGCATAGGTCAGGGGGCAGGATCTGCATATAGCGCGCCAAGACCACGACCTCGGCTTGATGCGCGTCCAATAGCTCATTGAGGCGCGCAAAGGCCTTAGCTTTGTTTTGTGGATCTACCGGCACATGATGAAACGTGATGCCATGCCACTCCACGAGATCCCGCATGTCTTCGTGGTTGGAGATGATGCAGGGGATGTCCATCACCAGCTCGCCACTGCGCCAGCGGGCAAGAATATCGCCGAGGCAGTGCTCCATGCGGCTGACCAAAGGTACGACTCGGCGGGGTCGGCTGGCATCGTGCACTTGCCACTGCATGGCAAAGCGCTCAGCGATGGGGGTGAACTGGGCGCGAAGCTCGGCGCTGCCGAAGGGCAGCGAGGCGGCATCAATCTCATAACGCATGAAGAACTGGCCGGTCACCGGATCACAGTGCTGGCTGGCCTCGGTAATCGAGCCGCCCTGCTCTGCCAGAAAACCGCTGACCGCGGCAACGATCCCCACTTGGTCAGGGCATGAAACTATCAGTCGCAATCGGTTTGGGGTCATGGCGTCATCAAAAAACGGGGACAGATTTATTTTTTCACGAAAAAATAAATCTGTCCCCGTTTTTTTCGTTTTTTTTACCCGGGTAGGAGGACGATGCCGTCTTCGTCGGCGAAGAGGCGGTCGCCGGGGATGAAGTCGACGCCAGCGAAGTGCAGCGGGATGTTTTCTTCACCGATGCCGCGCTTCTCGCTTTTCTTGGGGTGCGTGGTGAGGGCTTTGATGCCTAGGGGCTCCTGGCTGCAAGCCAATGCATCGCGGATGCAGCCATACATGACCACGCCCGCCCAGCCATTTTTCACGGCCAATAATGCAAGCTGATCGCCGAGCATAGCGCAACGCAATGAGCCGCCGGCATCCACCACCAACACCCGGCCGCGGCCGTCTTGGCTGAGTGCCTGGCGCACCAGCGAGTTGTCCTCAAAGCATTTGACGGTGTGGATATGGCCAGAGAAGGCTTTATCGCCGCCAAAGTCGCGAAAGATCGGCTCACAGATGCGGATCTCATCGCCGTGTTCATCGCATAAATCTGCCGTACCCGAGAATTTCAGGGTCGATGCCATCATGATGCTGTCTTCCTCAAATTCATGTTGCCTTAAAAAAATGCCGGTGCTCCGCTTTTATCAGAACACCGGCATCAGGTCTTACTTAACGGGGATTAACCGTGGAATTGTTCTTCCTCGGTGGAACCCGTCAAGGCGGTTACTGAAGAGGCGCCACCCTGGATCACAGTGGTGACATCGTCGAAGTAACCGGCACCCACTTCCTGCTGGTGCGAGACGAAGGTATAACCACGTTCGCGAGCATCAAACTCAGGCTGCTGCACCATGTTCACATAGTGCTTCATGCCCTCGCCGCGAGCGTAGTTGTAGGCGAAGTTGAAGGTGTTGTACCAGTTGACGTGGATACCGGCCAAGGTGATGAACTGGTACTTGTAGCCCATGGCGGAAAGCTCTTCCTGGAACTTAGCGATGGTGGCATCGTCCAGGTTCTTCTTCCAGTTGAACGACGGCGAGCAGTTGTAGGCCAAGAGCTGACCGGGGCACGCCTGCTGCACGGCCTGAGCGAACTCACGGGCAAAGCCCAGATCCGGCGTGCCGGTCTCACACCACACCAAGTCGGCGTAAGGGGCGTAAGCGATGCCACGGCTGATGGCCTGCTCCAAACCATTCTTGACGCGGTAGAAGCCTTCCTGGGTGCGCTCACCGGTGAGGAAGGCCTTGTCGTTGGCGTCGTGATCGGAAGTCAACAGGTTGGCAGCTTCCGCGTCGGTGCGCGCCAAAACGATGGTCGGCACGTTCATCACGTCGGCAGCAAAACGCGCGGCGATGAGTTTTTCCACCGCTTCCTGGGTCGGTACCAACACCTTACCGCCCATGTGACCGCATTTCTTCACAGCGGCGAGCTGATCTTCAAAGTGCACGCCAGCAGCGCCCGCAGAG
Organism: Ectothiorhodosinus mongolicus; assembly: GCF_022406875.1. Taxonomy (NCBI): domain Bacteria; kingdom Pseudomonadati; phylum Pseudomonadota; class Gammaproteobacteria; order Chromatiales; family Ectothiorhodospiraceae; genus Ectothiorhodosinus; species Ectothiorhodosinus mongolicus. The sequence goes on along the minus strand of NZ_CP023018.1, from coordinate 1,915,111 downwards.
ATCATGTTCTTCATCAGCTCAAAAGCGTTCAAGACGCCACCAAAACCGGCTTCAGCATCAGCAACGATGGGCAGGAAGTAGTCTACGTAGCCTTCATCACCGGGGTTAATGTCGCGTGACCACTGGATTTCATCGGCGCGCTTGAAGGTATTGTTGATGCGGCGAACCATGGTCGGAACCGAGTCATAGGCGTACAAGGACTGGTCGGGATACATGGTTTCGGAGGTGTTGCCGTCGGCAGCGACCTGCCAGCCGGAGAGATACACAGCTTCAAGGCCCGCTTTGGCCTGCTGCATGGCCTGGCCAGCAGTGATGGCACCAAAAGCATTCACATAGCCTTTCTTGGCAGAACCGTTGACACGGTCCCAGAGTTTCTCTGCGCCATGGCGCGCCAGGGTATATTCGGGCTGAACCGAGCCGCGCAGACGCACGACGTCAGCAGCGCTGTAACCGCGCTTTACGTTCTTCCAGCGGGGATTTTCCGCCCAATCTTTCTCCAGGGCCTTGATTTGCTCGTCTCTGCTCGTCATCTTGCCATTTTCCTCTGATATGGAATTGTTATCGCCCGGCAAAGGGGCTATAGTTGCACCGACTTTGTGCATCGCAACATTACGGTCTGGCAACCTTATTTAATGCCCTGCAAAATTGCAAGCCTGAAAAACCGTGATCTTGAGTCATGACGGATTCGCTAGATGATCGATAGTGCCCGACAAATTGCCCGATCCATCCTCACCGGCTTTGAGCGGCACTTCTCGTTTTTTCAAGAGATCACCAGCAGCGCCCGCGATCATTTCGAGAAAGCGGAGTGGGAAGCGGTGCGAGCGGCGGCTGTGGATCGCATCAGCTCCTATGACCGCCGCGTTAATGAAGCCGTGGATAAGGTTCGCGCCACCTTTGGCATTGACGATCTGAATGAGCCCTTATGGCGGCGCGTCAAGCAATGTTACATCGAGTTGTTGGCGCATCATTCGCGACCAGAACTGGCCGAGACGTTTTATAACTCGGTGTTTTGTCGCATGTTCGATCGCGCTTATTTCAATAACGACAATATCTTTTTGGAGTCTGTGGCCAATCGTCAGGATTTGGCGGAGCGGCATCGCGGCTATCTCTCATTTTACACGCATGATGGTGGGCTGGAGACTTGCGCTTGGGAGGTGCTCTCGGCGTTTTATTTCCGCACGCCTTATGCAGACCTCGCGCATGATGTGAAAAATATCGCAGAAGCTCTGGCGGCCCGTTCCTGCTTTAGCCAAGAGGCTTTGAGTGATGCCCGTATTGATGTTTTGGAGTTTCCATTTTTTAGGAACAAAGCGGCTTATTTGATCGGCCGTGTGGTCTGTGACGGGCAAAGCCACCCATTGATTATCCCGGTGATCAATAACGAACGAGGTGGCCTAGTGGCCGATGCCTTGTTGACCACTGAAGAAGAAGCGGAGTCTGTATTTAGTTTTGCGCGGGCATATTTCTTGGTGAAGACCCCGGTGCCGGCGGCGACCATCGCATTTTTACAGGACATCATGCCGCATAAGCCCGCTGCTGAGCTGTATATGAGCATTGGCTTTCACAAGCAGGCGAAGAACGAGTTTTATCGCGACTTTCTCAATCATCTCGCAATCAGCCAGGACCACCTTGTCGTGGCCGCCGGCACGCCGGGCTTGGTGATGGTGGTGTTTACGCTGCCCACCTTCCCTTACGTATTTAAGGTCATTAAGGATCGTTTCCCGCCGCAAAAAGAAGTCACCCATGAGCTGGTGAAGCGGCGTTATCTGCAGGTGAAGATGCATGACCGAGTGGGTCGTATGGCCGATACCTTAGAGTTCTCGAAGGTGGCCTTTCCGTTGGATCGTTTCGATCCGGCGCTGTTGGAGATTTTGCATAAAGAAGTGGGAAGTCAGCTGGAGATTGATCAGGGCAATCTGTACATCGATCACGTCTATATCGAGAAGCGCATGCTGCCGCTGGATGTCTATCTTACCGATGCCGATGAGCCGGCGACGCAGTCTGCTTTGGATGATTGGGGTTTGGCGATTAAGCAGTTGATGGCGGTGAACATTTTCCCGGGTGATTTGCTGTTTAAAAACTTTGGGGTGACGGACTCGGGTAAGGTGGTGTTTTATGATTATGACGAGATTTGTTATCTCACCGAGTGTCATTTTCGCAAGATCCCGCCCTCGCCTTTCCCTGAGGATGAGTTGAGCTCAGATGCTTGGTACTCAGCGGGACCGAATGAGATTTTCCCCGAGGAGTTTCCGACCTTTTTGAGCACGGATCCGAGGATTCGACGCCTATTGATGAAGCTGCACCCGGATCTTTGGGATTATCAGTACTGGCGCGCGCGCCAAGACGACGTCAACCAAGGCATTCATGGCGATGTCTTCCCCTATCCGCGGGCTGTGCGCTTCACCAAGACAGCGGCGCAGCATCCTGAGGTCGAAGGCGGCGGCGGTTAAAAAAGGGGACGTAAAAAAGGGGACGGATTTATTTTCTTCCGGAAAATAAATCCGTCCCCTTTTTTAACCCCTTTTTTGCAGCGCGCAGGTAGAGGAACATGGACCAGAGCGTGAGGCCGGCGGCGGCGTAGAGCAGCGGCAGGCCCACGACTGGCAGGCCCCAAAGCAGCAGGAAGATGGCGATCATCTGCGCGGTGGTTTTGACTTTACCGATCCACGAGACGGCGACGATGCCGGACTGACCCAGCTCGGCCATCCACTCGCGCAAGGCGGAGATGGCGATTTCGCGGCCGATAATGACAGCGGCAGCCAAGGTCAAAAGCAAGCCACCGAGCTGGTCGACCAGCAGCACTAGCGCAGTGGCGACCATAAGCTTATCAGCAACGGGATCAAGAAAAGCGCCAAAGCGTGAAGTTTGGTCGAGCTTGCGCGCCAAATAGCCATCCAGCCAATCGGTAAGGCCAGCCAAGGCAAAAATCCCCGCGGCGATGGGCCCGGCGTACTGCGAAGGATAATAAAACGCCACCACGATCAAGGGGATCAGGGCTATGCGCATCCAGGTCAGTAGATTGGGAATAGAGCTATTCATCGGTCAGTCGTCATGCAGCGCATCAAAAATATCCTGTGCCAGTTTCCGACTGATGCCGGGTACTTTACTGATTTCTTCCACCCCAGCACGCGCTACGCCTTGCAATCCGCCGAAATGCTGCAAGAGCTGCTGGCGGCGGCGCGGACCCATGCCGGCGATTTGTTCTAACACCGAGGTTTTGCGGGCCTTGGCGCGGCGCTGACGGTGGCCGGTGATGGCAAAGCGGTGGGCTTCATCGCGGATCTGTTGGATCAGATGCAGCGCCGCTGAGTCGTGAGGCAGTATAGTCGGCCCTTGCGCATCGCTCAATACGAGGGTCTCCAGACCTGCGCGGCGCCCCTCGCCCTTGGCCACGCCAACGATCTTGATGTCGGTGATCTGCAATGTCTCAAGTACCTCACGCGCTTGGCTGACCTGACCTTTGCCGCCATCAATGAATAACACGTCGGGGCTGCGACCCTCGCCATTTTTGAGGCGACGAAAGCGGCGCATCAACGCCTGATGCATGGCAGCATAATCATCGCCGGGCGTAATGTCTGTGATGTTGAAGCGGCGGTAGTCCGATTTCACCGGACCCTCGGCGTTGAACACCACACAAGAAGCGACCGTGGCCTCGCCGTGGGAGTGGCTGATATCGAAACACTCCATACGCATGGGCGGCGCTGGGAGGTTGAGCGCTTTTTTTAGGCCCTCGAGGCGCTGCTGCATCCCAGCGCGTGTGGCCAGATGAGAGTCCAGCGACATTTGCGCATTGCGCACCGCCATCTCCAGCCAGCGGGCACGCTCGCCGCGGACCTTGTGGCTCATCTGCACCTTGCGTCCGGCGCGTAACTCCAGCATGGCCCCAAGCGTCGCCTCATCCTCGGGGGCATGGCTGAGGATGATCTCTTTGGGCACGTCATGGCCAAGGTAATACTGGCTGATCACCGTGGTCATTAAAGCTTCCGGCGAAGCCTCCTCAGGCAGACGCGGAAACAACGATTTATTGCCGAGGTTAAGGCCGGCGCGGATAGAGAAGACCTGCACGCAAGCCTGCCCTCCTCCGGTACACACAGCGATAATGTCGACATCGCCACTTTGACCGCTCACGTATTGGCGCTCCGAGACCTGGCGCAATTGGCTGATTTGATCACGTAGGCGCGCTGCCTGCTCGAAATCCAGTTGCGCAGCGGCGGCTTCCATTTTTTCTACACGCGCGGCGATCACTTGGTCACTGCGCCCCTGCAGAAAATCCACCGCATGAGCCACATCACTGGCGTAATCCTCGGGTGCCACTAGGCCCACGCAGGGCCCTGAGCAGCGCTGGATTTGGTATTGCAGACAAGGCCGGGAGCGATGCGAGAAATAGCTATCGGTGCAGGGCCTTAATAGAAAGATTTTTTGTAACAGATGCAGTGTTTCCCTCACCGCTCCGGCGGAAGGGTAAGGCCCGAAATACTGGCCTTGGCGCCGCCGCGGGCCGCGATGAAAACTGATGCGCGGATAGGTGTGATCGCTGATAAAGATCATCGGATAGCTTTTGTCATCGCGCAGCAGCACGTTGTAGCGCGGCCGGTACTGTTTGATGAGATTGCTTTCCAGCAGCAGGGCTTCGGCTTCGGTCGCGGTGACGGTCACCTGAATATCGGTGATTTGCGTGACCATGGACTGAATGCGCGGGCCAGAGACTTGTTTTTGGAAATAGCTGCTGACGCGTTTTTTCAGATCGCGCGCTTTGCCCACGTATAGGGTCGTACCCCGTTTGTCGAGCATGCGGTAGACGCCGGGGGCGTGGCTGAGACGCCGGACGAAGGCTTTGCCGTCAAAGCTTTGTGGCTCAGGGGTGGGATCGGTCATAGGCGTCCACCCGCTCCCGGACGCGCGTTAGGACCGCATGAAACATTTCCGCGGTCAGGCGCCGGGTTTGTGTGTTGTAACGACTGCAGTGGTAAGAATCTATCAGGGTACGGCTTTCGCTGACCCTGTGCTCCGCGCCATGAGCAAAACGATAGTCGGCTTGTTTCAGCCCCAGAGCGCGGATCACGGCTTGGTGGGCGATGCTGCCTAGGGCGAGGATCACCGCGGGTTGCGGAAGCTCGTCAAGTTCGGCTTTGAGATAGGCATTGCACTCGCGGATCTCGGCCGGCAGCGGCTTATTTTGTGGCGGCAGGCATTTGACGGCATTGGTGATTCTGATGCCTTTGAGACTAAGCCCATCATCACGATGCGTCGCTTCGGCTTGATTGGCAAAGCCCAAAGCATGCAGCGTTTCATAGAGCAGGACGCCGGCGTAATCGCCGGTGAAGGGCCGTCCGGTGGCGTTAGCGCCGTGCATCCCAGGCGCCAAACCGACGATCAGGCAGCGCGCCTTGGGATCACCGAAAGCCGGCACCGGCGCCGCGTGATAGCCCGGATGCTGGCTGCGCACCTCCTCCAAAAACCCCGCCAAACGCGGGCAGCGCCGACAATCAGGATCAAAAAGGGGTCTGTCCCCATTTTTAAAAATGGGGACAGACCCCTTTTTTGGGGCGGGGTTAGGCACGGGGGCTTTCCAGGCGGGTGATACCGTAGTCCAGCGCCAGGCGCAGCAGGTCCATGTCGCTGCGGCAGTCGAGTTTTTGGCGCAGGCGGGCTTTGTAGGTGCTCACGGTCTTGATGCTGAGATCTAGCTCGCGCGCCACGTCCATGGGCCGCATACCGCGCACCAATAGGATCAGCATCTGCCGCTCGCGCGGCGAGAGTTGGGTCATGCGCGTAGCGATCTCCGGCTGGCCCGGCAGGCTATCGGTGTTGGGGATTTGCCGCTGCCCTTGCATGGCGCCCAAAATCGCTTCCAAAAGCTGCTCGGCGCTGGCGTCTTTAGTGACGTAGGCGCTAATGCCGCAATCGCGAAACCAGTCGGGATAAGGGCTGTCGTCTTGCGCGGTCAGCACAATAATGCGAACCCCGGGATCGATGGCGCGCAGGCGGAGGCTGGCTTCGTAACCGCCCATACCGGGCATATGCAAGTCCATGAGCACCACATCAGGACGCAGCCGCGGCAGCACTTCCAGCGCCTCTTCACCGCTTTGCGCCTCACCAATAACCGTCACATTGGGCGATTCGATACTCTCGAGCATGCGGGCGATGGCGGTGCGCACCAGGGCATGGTCGTCAACCAAAAATACCGTGATGGGCAGCGCGCTAGCCATCGCGCAACTAGAAACGAACCAGCGCTGAACCCCAGGTAAAACCACCGCCAAAGGCTTCCATGAGCAGCAGCTGCCCGGGTTGGATACGGCCATCACGCACGGCCACATCTAAAGCCAAGGGTACGGAGGCCGCTGAGGTATTGCCGTGATCTTGAACCGTGACCACGACGCGCTCCATGGGGAGTTTTAACTTGCGCGCCGTCGCTTGAATAATGCGCACATTGGCTTGATGAGGGATGAGCCAGTCGAGGTCCGATTTGGCAAAGCCATTGGCCTCGAGCGTTTCCTCAGCAATCTTCCCTAAGGTATTGACTGCCCATTTAAAAACCTCATTACCTTTCATGTGCACATGGTGATCCCAGGCATCATGATCGGCCGGCGCTTTGCCCGGGCCACCGGGGACATGCAAGAGCGTACGATAGCGGCCATCAGCGTGCAGATGGGTGGCGATGATGCCCTGTTCGTCACTGGCTCCTAGCACCACAGCACCGGCGCCATCACCGAATAAGACGCAGGTGCCGCGGTCGGTCCAGTCAATGATGCGCGAGAAACTCTCAGCGCCGATGACCAGAGCGCGCTTGACGCTGCCATTGCGGATGAACTGATCAGCAATGCCCAGCGCATACACAAATCCCGTGCAGACAGCCTGAATATCAAATACCGGACAAGCGTTATGAATCCTCAAGCGTTGCTGCAGAATGGAGGCCGTGCTGGGAAAAATTTGGTCGGGCGTGGTGGTGGCGATGATGATGAGGTCGATCTCTTCAGGCCGGCAGCCAGCCATATCTAAAGCACAGCGCGCGGCTTGTTCCGCCAAGTCACAAGTCGATTCAGTATCGGAGACGATGTGGCGCTTGCGAATCCCGGTGCGCTCTTGAATCCAGGCATCGGAGGTCTCGACCATGGCCTCGAGGTCGTGGTTGGTGAGGACTTTTTCCGGCAAGTACCCGCCCGTGCCGAGGATTTTGGAATGGGTCACGCGGGCGCTGCCTTTTGTTGACTGAGCAGGGCTTCTAAGCGCTTGTCGATGCGTTGCGGGATGCTCTTTTGTGCCTCCATGCGGGCAATCCCGATGGCATTAGCAAAGGCTGCAGCGTCAGCACCGCCGTGGCTTTTGATGACGATACCCTGCAGGCCCAAAAGGCTGGCGCCATTGTAGCGGCCGGGGTCAATGCGCCGACGAAAGGCTTTGAGCACCGGCATCGCCAACAGGCCCGATAAGCGGGTTAACCAATTACGATTGAATTCCGTGCGCGCGAAGTGCGAGATCATGCGCGCCACGCCCTCGCTGGTTTTTAACGAGACATTGCCGATGAAACCATCACAAACCACGACATCAACGCGATCACCGTAAATATCGTTGCCTTCAACGAAGCCGATGTAGTTCAAGTGACTATTTTCCAATAGGCGCGCGGCTTGGCGGATGGCATCACTGCCTTTGATCTCTTCTTCACCGATATTCAGTAAGCCAATGCGCGGCGCGGGGATATTGTCGACGGCGCTAGCGAGCTCTGAACCCATGACCGCGAATTGGTAGAGATGCTCAGCGCTACAATCGACGTTGGCACCCAGATCCAACATATGGGTGTGACCGTCAATCGCGGGTATGGCGGTGATGATGGCAGGACGATCGATACCCGGTAGGGTTTTTAAGACGTAGCGGGCCGTGGCCATCAGAGCACCGGTGTTACCGGCACTCACGCAGGCCGCCGCTTCGCCCTGTTTGACCAGGTTCACAGCAACGCGCATTGAGGAGTCTTTTTTGTTACGCAGGGCCTGAGAGGGCAGCTCATCCATGCCCACGACTTCACTAGCGGGCTGGATGCGTATGCGCTCCCGCTCGCTGGCTTTCCAAGCCTTGAGTTCGGGCTCGATGGCGGCTGGCTGACCCACCAGAATCAAGGCGAGGTCATTGTACTCGCGCAGGGCCTGTTGGGCCGCTGGCACGATGACTGAGACGCCATGGTCACCCCCCATGGCGTCCAGAGCAATAGTGTAGGAGACTGCCATCGGCGGCAGCTTATTCCTCGTCAGCCGCCTCTTCGCGCGGCTTGATCACCTGGCGACCGCGGTAAAAGCCATCGGCGCTGATGTGATGCCGGCGATGCAGTTCACCCGTGGTGGGCTCGATCGACAGCGTCGGACCGGACAGCGCATCGTGGGAACGACGCATGCCGCGACGGGAGGGGGTGGTACGACCTTGTGCAACTGCCATGATGATTCTCCAGTAAAAACCTAATTCTTGCCCTTGTCTTGGCCTTTGAGTGCTTGCAGCACGGCAAAGGGATTATCCGACCGCTTTTGCCCTGCTTGCAGCTCAGCTGCCGTAAATTCTTTTTTCAGTCCCGCGGCGCAATTCGTATCCTCATGCAGCGGCGCGGCTGGCAGCGCTAGGAGCAGTTCGTCCTCCAACGCCACGATCACATCTAACTGTCCATCCTCTAACTCTACCGGCTCGGCTTCTGCCGTTTCGCCCCCAGCCGCATCGCGACTGAAAACATCGGTTACTGGTGTCCAAGCAAAGTCCGAGACCAGGTCCCAATCCATGCTCTGCAGGCAGCGTTGGCAGGTGAGTGCCACTGGCGCCTGTACCCTGCCCTGGATTCGGCAGCGCCCGGGGCGCGTCAACACAAACTCCAGTTCTGCCACGATTGGCCCACGCAGATCCACCACTGCTTCTGCCAACCGCGGAAAGTTTTTCACCGGCAAGCTGCCGCGCAGTGACTGTCCCCGGTTGGCCAGTAATAACGGATTGACCTGACGGGGCAAGGCTGCGACGGACATAAGCGCGCAATTCTAAGGTCTGGGACCATGGGTGTCAAAATAAAAACGGGCGTGTCTGCTTGAAAAGCCGCGCAGGCATCAAGGATACTGCCGGGGCTTTTTGACGCTGCCCTAGCGCCCCGCAATTTTGCACTGTCGCCTGCTGCCCTGAGAATTCTATGAGCAAACCCCTGATTTTGGCCTCGAGCTCTCCCTATCGCCGCGAATTACTCGAGCGCTTACGGCTGCCTTTCACGTGTTTCTCGCCGGATGTGGATGAGACTCGGCAGCCTGAGGAGAGCCCCGAAGCGATGGTGCTGCGTTTGTCACAGGCTAAGGCCCGGGCAGTGGCGACGGCGCTGGCTTCGCAGTATCCGGATGCATTGATCATCGGCTCGGATCAGTGCGCGGTGCTCGATGGGCAAGTACTGGGTAAGCCAGGCACCGAGGACAAGGCGATGGAACAGCTGCGCGCCTCGTCGGGTCGTTGTGTGACGCTGCATACCGGGCTTTGTCTTTACGATGGGGACTCGGGGGATGAGCAGCTGGATCGGGTCGATTTTAAGGTGCATTTTCGCGTCTTAAGCGATGCTGAGATCCAGCGATATATCGCGCTGGAGCAGCCGCTAAACTGTGCTGGCAGCGTCAAATCCGAGGGTCTGGGGGTGGCCCTGTTTGAGCGCCTGGAGGGCGAGGATCCCTCGGCGCTGATCGGCCTGCCTTTGATTCGATTGACGCGGATGCTGCGCGATGCAGGACACCCAGTTATTTAAATTGTAAAAATTGGGGACAGACCCCTTTTTTCGAAAAAAAAGGGGTCTGTCCCCAATTTTTATTGTCCCCAATTTTTATTTTGGAGGAAGGCTGAGCTATGTCGGTTGCTGTTGATTCTGGTCTTCGGGGCCGGCTGGGTGGTTTCATCGAGAACCGCACAACTCAGCGCCTGATTATCGCGCTGATTCTGATCAATGGGGTGATTTTGGGGCTAGAGACTTCCCCTGCCCTGATGGATCAGGTGGGCCCTTGGCTGATCGGCGCGGATCGCTTGATTCTGAGCGTTTTCGTGGTGGAGATATTAATCAAGCTGTTCGTGCAGCGCGCGGCGTTTTTCCGTCAACCTTGGAATGTGTTTGATTTTCTGGTGGTGAGCATCGCCTTAATTCCCACCAGCGGGCCGCTAGCGGTGCTGCGAATCCTCAGGCTGCTGCGCTTGGTGTCGATGGTGCCGAAGTTGCGCTTTATCGTCGAAGCGCTGCTCAAAGCTGTGCCAGGCATTTTGTCGATTTTCGGTTTATTGATCTTGCTGTTTTACGTGTTTGCGGTGATTGCCACCGGCCTGTTTGGCCAGCAATACCCGGAGTGGTTTGGCCATCTGGGGCGTTCGATGTACACGCTATTCCAGGTGATGACGCTCGAGAGCTGGTCGATGGGGATTTCGCGGCCAGTGATGGAGACCTTCCCTTGGGCTTGGGTGTTCTTCGTGCCTTTTATTTTGGTGGCGACCTTTACCATTTTGAACTTATTTATCGCCATTATCGTCAACACGATGCAGACACTAGCGGTGGAACAGCAGGAGTTTGAGCAAGAGACCATCGAGAAGGTGGTGCATAACGAAAGCGAGCAGCTGCATGATGATCTCAAGGCGCTGCATCGGGAGATTAGCGCTTTACGCGCAGAGATTAAGCAGCTGAAGTCCGGTCAGAACTGAGGCGGCGCCACATGAGCATGTAATTGATGCCCATGTATGGGGTCAGCGACATACCGCGAGTGAAGGGATTGACCCGCACACCCGTGCGCTCGATGACCTCCAAACTGTCTCGATTGAGCAGCTCCTCTAGTGTTCTCGGCGGCACGAAGCGGCGCCACTGATGAGTGCCTTTGGGTAGCCAGCCGAGCACATATTCAGCACCAAAAATCGCGGTGAAACCGGCGATCCAAGTGCGATTTAAGGTGGCGATGAAGCCCAAGCCGCCGGGCTTGACGAGCTGGTTGCAGGCGGCCATGAACCCGGGCAAATCCGCCACATGCTCCACCACTTCCATATTCAGCACGACGTCATATTGCGCACCGGTGGCGGCCAGCTCTTCGACAGCGATGCATTCATAGCGCAGGTCAAGCCCGCTGTTTTGCGCATGCTGCTCGGCGATGAAGATGTTGCGTGGCGTGACATCAACGCCATGGACGCGGGCGCCGAGTTCTGCCATCGCCTCGCTGAGAATACCGCCGCCACAGCCAATGTCGAGAATCTCTAGGCCGGTAAGCGGCTGGGGCTGTTGCGGATCGCGGCCCAGATAGTGGCAGAGCTGGTCACGAATGTAGCCGGTACGCACGCAGTTGAGCGTGTGTAATGGCCAGAACGGCCCGCTGGGATCCCACCAGCTTTTTGCCAGCTGGGTATAGCGCTCGACTTCTTGGGGATCGATGGAGCTGGCCATGTCAGCGCTCTGCTGGCGGTTAGGACTTGTCATTGCCGGGACGCGTCATCTTTTGGACTGATCATCGTTAGCTCTGACCCGCGAGCTTCCTTTGAAGTTCGGCGACGACAGCGGAATCCTCTTCGCCGCGCCCCTGCTCCGCCATGGTGTGCAGCCATTGGGCGGCCAGCGAGGCACCCATCAGCGGCACGCCGAGTTGCTGAGCCGCTTGAACGACGATGCCCATGTCTTTGCTGTGCAAGCGGGTTTTGAAGCCCGGTGGGTAGGCGCGATCGAGCATGCGCTGACCATGGACTTCCAGCACTTTTGAATAAGCCAGACCGCCGAGCAGCGCCTCGCGCATGGCTGCGGGATCCACACCGCCGGCTTCGGCCAAGGAAATAGCTTCGGAGACGGCAACCAATGACTGGGCGACGATGAGCTGGTTGCAGGCCTTGGTGATTTGCCCGGCGCCGTGATCGCCGACGTGGGTGATTTTGCCGGCGACGCAGTCGATGATCGGCCGCAGCTTTTCGAGCACAGGGGCTTTACCGCCGACCATCACCGTGAGCGTGCCGGCGATGGCGCCGGCTTCACCGCCGGAGACCGGGGCATCAAGAAAGTCGATGCCCATTTCCGCCAGCGCCTCAGCCATATAACGGGTGCGCACCGGACAAATGGTGCTGTGGTCAATGACCGTGAATCCGGAGCTGGCGGTTTCTTTAACGCCGCTAGGTCCGAGCAGGATTTGTTCAACATCGGGGGTGTCTGAGACGTTGGTAATGAGCACATCGACGCTTTGGATGAGCTCGGTGAGGCTATTATGGGCGTTGGCGCCAGCGGCTTTAAGCGGCTCCAGCGACTCGGGACGGCGGGCCCAGATATGAAGTTCATGGCCACCGTTTTGCACATGCAGGCTCATGGGTCGACCCATAATACCCAGTCCAACGCAGCCAACTTTCATGCGATTTTCGCTCATGTGCGAGGTCCTATGTTTAAGGTGCGCTTGGGGGTCATGCGCAGGTTTCCATCGTTAGAACAGCAGCCGCTTTTTTAACAGGGCGGTGGCGATACTTAAAGCTGCGAGGCCGTATGCCAAGACAACGCCAAGGTGCAGCAGAACTTGGGTAGGCCATTGCCCGATGATCAGCGGGCGTACGAGCTCGATGACATGATACAGCGGCAGCCAGACCATGACTTGGCTGACGACGGGAGGCAGCTGATCCATGGGAAAAAATACACCAGATAGCAATAACATAGGCGTTAAAATTAATGTGAAATAGTAAAGAAAGAAATCGTAGCTACGCGATACGGCGGTCATGATCATCGCCATGGAACCAAAGGTGAAGCCAGCGAGAAAGACGACGGGCAGGGAGAGTAACGCACGGGCATCGGCGACTAGGCCAAGCACTGATGCGACCACCAACATGGCGCTAGCGGCAAATAAGGCTTTGGTGGCGGCCCAGAGCACTTCACCAAAGACGATGTCGTCTAGGTTGAGCGGAGCACCGAGCATGGCATCCCAGGTTTTTTGTTCGGACATGCGGGTGTAGGCCGAGTACATGCCCTCGAAGCTGGAGGTGTTCATGGCGCTGGAGCAGATGATGCCGGAGGCGAGAAACACGATGTAGGGGATGTCGCCGACCTCACCAATCAAAAGGCCAAAGCCAAAGCCAAAGGCCAGTAGGTACAGCACCGGCTCGCCGAAGTTACCCATGATCGAGGGCAGCATGATTTTGCGCCAGACGCGTAGGTTTCGCCGCCAAACGGGCAATGCGCGCAGGCTCAAGCGTGGCAGAGTGGTACGCAACGGGTTAGGCCGAGACTGGGTTGTGGCCTTGGGCGCGGCTTTGGTGGGGGCGTTGGGCATGGGCTCTAGTCGCGCAGCTCGTGGCCGGTGAGTTTGATGAATACTGTTTCCAGATCCTTAGCCTTATGCTCTTGAATCAGGGCTTGGGGGCTGCCGCAAGCAACGACTCGACCCTGATCAATGATGGCCAGGCGATCGCAAAGGCGCTCAGCCTCTTCCATGTAATGGGTAGTGAGAATGAGGGTCGTACCCCGTTTTTGCAGTTCTTTGAGGCGCTGCCAGATGTGATGGCGGGCCTGAGGATCCATACCGGTGCTAGGCTCGTCGAGGATGACCAGTTCGGGGTTATTGATGAGCGCGCGAGCGAGCATCAGGCGCCGACGCATGCCGCCGGAGAGCTGGCTGATGCGCGCGGTCTGGCGCTCTTTCAGGTTGGCGAAGATGAGCAACTCATCGACGCGGCGCAAGCGCTCTGCCCCACCCAGACCAAAGTACTCCGCATAGGTGTAGAGGTTCTCCCAAACCGTGAAGTCAGGATCGAGATTATCAAATTGGGGTACGACCCCTAAATTTTGGCGCGCTTCACGGGCCATGGCCGGGACGGGATAGCCCAGGACCGTGAGCTCCCCTGCATCGGGCGGGGTGTGGCCTAGGAGCATGCGCAAGGTGGTGGTTTTGCCGGCGCCGTTGGGCCCGAGCAGGCCGAAAAATTCGCCGGGTCGCACAGCGAGGTCGATATGGTCGACGACGATGCGCCCGTCATAGGTTTTGAGCAGACCTCGGGCCTCGGCGATGGCCGCTTCGGGAGGGCTTGAGGTGACGGCAGCAGAGGTCATGGCACACGCGGATCGGGGGACGCAGGGATGCTGGCATAGCGGATGGTGGGTTTCAAGCAGGTTGTCTCTTGGTGGGGTTTTGGCGTACTGTATATAAATACAGGTAAAATTATGGATAAAGCACTCACTCCCCGCCAACAGCAGATTCTGGATTTTATTCGCAGCGCGCAGAATGAGCGGGGCATGCCGCCAACGCGTGATGAGATTATGCGTGCTTTTGGCTTTCGCTCACCCAATGCGGCGGAGTGTCACTTGCGGGCGCTGCAGAAAAAGGGGGTGCTGCGCCTGACCTCGGGGGTTTCGCGGGGCATCCAGCTGACCCAGCCAGGCGGTATGCCGCTGATTGGGCGGGTGGCAGCCGGGCATCCGATTTTGGCGGTGGAGCATATCGAGGATCATTTTCATATTGATGCGCGCTTGTTTAAGCCGGCGCCGGATTATCTGTTGCGGGTGCAGGGTGACAGCATGATCAATGCCGGCATTCATGATGGCGATTTGTTGGCGGTGCATCGCACGCAGGTGGCAGAGCCTGGCCAAATCGTCGTGGCGCGCCTGGATGATGAGGTGACGGTGAAGCGGCTGCATCGCCAGGGGCAGCGGCTACAATTGCTCGCTGAGAACCCCGCCTACCCGCCTATCGATCTGGATCCGGACAAGACCTCTTTGTGCATTGAAGGGATTAGCGTTGGCGTGATTCGCCCGCAGCCACAGTAGGTGTGTGCGATGCGCGATCCGGTGGCGCTGAAACAACTGCTGGAGCAACGCTCCGATATCTGGCGGGCCGGTGAGAGTGCGGGCGGGCAACAACAGCCGCGTCTATCAACCGAAGATGCGCGGCTGGATGCGCGTTTAGGCGGCGGCTGGCCTATGGGGCAGCTAACAGAATTGCTCTTGGATGCACCAGGCATCGGCGAGATCAGTCTATTGGCGCCGTGTTTGGCGCAGCTCACCCAACAGCAACGCATTATCGCTTTGGTGGCGCCGCCCTATATTCCTTATGCGCCGGCCTTAGTGGCGGCTGGCTTGGCTTTGGAACGGGTGTTGGTGATTCGACCACGCGCCGCGGAACAGGCACTGTGGGCGTGTGAGCAGATTTTGCGCGATGGCAGTGTGGCGGCGGCGCTGTTTTGGCCTGAGCGGGTGACGGCTTTGCAGTTGCGGCGCTTGCAGCTGGCTGCGGCTCAAGGGGCATGTTGCGGCTTTATTTATCGCCACAGTCGCTGGGCGGCAAGCGCTTCGACGGCGGCGCTGCGCTTGCGGCTTTATCCGGATCAGCCTTGTCGGCCACGCATTGAGGTGTTGAAAAATCGCGGGGTGGCTTGAGCTTCTTAATTGGCTCGTGTTAATTGGCTCGTGGGATGGCTTTTCTCGGGCCGTTGTGGCGCGGGCATTAGCTATTGGTGAGAATGGCGCGCAGGGCTGAGGCTTTGTCGAGCGTTTCTTGGTATTCCTGGGCGCAATCCGAATCGCTGGTGATGCCGCCGCCGGAGCCAAAATAAATCTGTCCCCTTTTGTGGAGCGCGGTGCGGATGGCGATGTTGGTGTTGAGGTTGCCGTCAAAGCCGAGGGTGCCGATGGCGCCGCAGTAGATGCCGCGGCGATGCGGCTCGAGTTCCTCGATGATTTGCATGGCGCGCAGTTTGGGGGCGCCAGTGATGGAGCCACCGGGGAAGCTGGCAGCGAGCAGATCTATGGCATCTTTGCCGGGGGCGAGCTGGCCGGTGACGGTACTCACCAGATGATGCACGTTGGCGTAGCTTTCTAAGGTGAACAGCTGCGGCACTTGGATGCTGCCCGGCGTGCAGCAGCGGCCGAGGTCGTTACGCAATAGATCAACGATCATGAGGTTTTCGGCGCGGTCTTTCAGGCTTTCTTGGAGGCATCTCGCCTCTTGTGCATCTTGCTCTGCATCGGGGTGACGCGGCCGCGTGCCTTTGATCGGTCGGGTGGTGACAGTGCCCTGCTCTAGCCGCAGAAAACACTCTGGTGAGTTACTCAGAATCTCGAACTCCGGGAGTTTGAGGTAGGCGCCATAGGGTGCGGGGCTGTCGTGTCGCAGCTTGAGGTAAGCGGCGAAGGGGTCGCCGGTGACCTCGGCGCAAAAGCGCTGTGCGAGATTCACTTGATAGCAGTCACCATCGCGGATGTAGTCCTGCAGACGCGCGAAAGCGCCAGCATATTGCTCAGCCGTGAGGTTGCTGCGCAACTTTGAACGAGATTGAAATGGGGTACGACCCCACTCAGCGAAAGATGGGGTACGACCCCAACTAGCGGTGCTCGTTGGGGTCGTACCCCATTGGTTGAAGTAGTCCACAAGGGTGGGCCAGGCGTCGCGGGTGGCGGGGGTGTGGCCTTGGCCGACGAGCCAGACGGCGGATTCTTGATGGTCGACGAGGATGGCCCAGTCGTAGATGCCGAGGGTCATGAGGGGGATGCTGGGTTCATCACGAGCTTGGGTGGGGAGCGACTCGAGACTGCGGCCGAGATCATAGGACCAATAGCCAGCGGCGCCCCCGAAAAACGGCAGCGCTTGCTTTGCGTCAATGGTAGGGCACATCAGGGGGGCTAAGCTGCGCCGCAGCACGTGTAAAGGTGGTTCAATGGAGGTGCTGACACTTTGCCGCACCAGCTCGGAATCCAAACCACCATCCCAGTGAGTGATTTCGGTGCCGTGGGCATGGCTAACCAGCGTGATCCAGGGCACCAAACACAAGACATCCCAACGTGCACGGCCTGAACCGCTGTCCAACCAGATGGCATAATCGCGATCGGCGAATGCGGCGAATAAAGCGGCACTGTCGGACGGGCAATCGAGCCGGACACAGCGGGGATAAGAACTAATCGACATAAGCGGCATTCTAATGCAAGCAATGACACTCACTGAAAACAAAAAGAAAGCGCTGGTCCTGGGTCTGGGAGCGATCGGCGCATTATTGGTATTTTTGTGGCTGCAAAGCGGCGATGAGGCGGATACCGCGCCAACGCGCGCAGCCGCCAGCGTCGCGGTCACGGCCAGCGATGTCATGGTGCAAGACATCACCCAACAACTACGGGTCAGCGGCACTTTGGCGGCAGCGCAGCGCGTGGAGATCCCGGCGCGGGTGGCCGGACGGCTGAATCACCTAGCCGTGGATATCGGCGATACAGTACGCAGCGGCGATCTGTTGGCGGAATTAGAAGACGATATTTATCGCCAAGAATATTCTCAAGCGCAGGCTGAACGCGATGTCAGCCGTGCCAATTTAGCGGAAGCGGAAGCCGCCTTGGCTCAGACTCGACGGGCTTTGGAGCGCACGCGCGAGCTCAGAGCCCAAGGCATTGCCGCACAGCTAGAGCTGGAAACGGCCGAGACCGATGTGGCGGCGCAAGAGGCACGCGTGCAGCTGGCCGCCTCCCAAATTGCGCAGCGCGAGGCGGCACTCGAAAACGCTCGCACGCGCTTAACGTATACCCGCCTCATTGCCGATGGCGACGATACCGAGCAGGAATGGCAGGTGGCGGATCGCTTTGTCGATGTAGGGAGTATTTTGCAGGCCAATACCCCGGTCATGGCCTTGGTGACCCAAAACCCGCTGCGTGCCCAGGTGTTTGTCACCGAGCGCGATTATGCGTTTTTAAGCAGCGGACAAAGCGCGCGCATCGTAACGATCGCCTGGCCTGACGAGGATTTCATGGGGCGGGTAAAGCGCATTGCGCCGGAGTTTCGCGAAGCTTCAAGACAAGCGCGAGTGGAAATTGAAGTCCCCAACGACCAAGGCCGCCTAAGACCCGGCATGTTTGTTGAGGTGCGTATTGCCACACGTACGGTGAGTGATGCCGTGACCGTGCCGATCGACGCTTTGATCACCCGCGATGGGCGCCAAGGCGTTTATCTGCTGGAGCGTGATGATGATGACGATCTGCGCGCGCGTTTTGTGGCCATCACTCCGGGCATCGAAGAAGCTGGCCGGCTGCAGGTGGTTAGCCCTGAGCTCTCCGGGCGGGTGGTGACTTTGGGGCAGCATCTGTTGAGCGACGGCACCCGCGTCAGGGTCAGCCGATGAGCGCTTACATCAGCAGCGTCATGAGCGATGAGGTGCGCCGATGATCAATCCGGCACGCTTTACGGTGCCGCGTCCGGTGTTCACCAGCATGGTGACGCTGATTGTCGTGACCTTGGGGCTGATGTCGCTGTTTCGACTACCCATTGATTTGTTGCCGGATCTCACCTTCCCCACCATCAGTATCACCACGACCTATGAGAACGCCGGACCAGAGGAGATCGAGCAGCTGGTGACGCGCATCGTCGAGGAAGCTGTGTCGGCGGTACCGGGCGTCGAGCAGGTGACCAGCACCTCGTCTGAGGGCACCAGCAGCGTGCGCGTCTCGTTCACGTGGGGCACGAACCTGGATGAGGCGACCAACGATATTCGCGATCGCTTGGATCGCATCATCAATGCCCTGCCTGATGATATCGACCGGCCGCGGGTAAGGCGTTTTGATAGTGCGGCGGCGCCGATCATGTTGATTGGCATCGCGGCCGAGCTGGACCCTATTGAGCTGCGGCGCTTGATTGATGATCGCCTAAGGCCGCGGCTTGAGCGCGTGCCTGGGGTAGCCGCGGCGGATGTCTGGGGTGGTCTGGAGCGCGAGATTCGCGTTGAAGTTGATGCTGAGCGGCTTCAGGCCTTGCAGCTGAGTCTTGAAGATATTCGCCAAGCGCTCAGAGAAGCCAACATCATCGTGCCGGCGGGCGAGCTAGCGCGGGGGCGCTTGGATATGCGGCTGCAGACGCCGGGTGAATTCACGCGCATCGAAGACGTGCGCAATAGCGTGATTGCACTGCGTGATGGCGCGCCCATTTATCTGCATCAAGTGGCGCAGGTACGCGACACCCACCAACGCCTGACCCGCCTGATCCGCATTAACGGCGTGCCCGGTGTGCGCCTAGCGATCCAAAAACAATCCGATGCCAATACCGTGCGCGTGGCCCAGGCAGTGCGTGAGGAAGTCACACGCCTGCGGGCGGAGTTTCCGCAACTGGGGATTGATGACAGCATCGATTCAGCGCGCTTCATCGAACGCTCCATCAGCAATATCGGCCGGGCACTGATGTATGGCGGCAGTCTGGCGGTGTTGGTATTGTTGTTCTTTTTGCGGCATTTGCGCTTTACCCTGGTGGCTGCCACGGCGATTCCTGTGTCGATTATCGCCACCTTTGGTTTAATTTATTTTGGCGGCTTCACTCTAAACTTGATGACTCTGGGCGGCCTAGCGCTGGGCGTGGGCCTGATGGTAGATAACGCCATTGTGGTGATCGAGAACATCGCCCGGCGTCGCCAACAAGATGGCCTGGAGATTGCAGATGCGGCGCGTGAAGGCACGGCTGATGTGGCCGCGGCCATCACCGCCAGCACCTTAACCACATTAGCGATTTTCTTGCCGCTGTTTTTCGCGCAGGAACTGGCCGGGGTGTTGTTTAAACAGCTGGCTTTTGTGGTGGCCTTTGCGCTCTTTTGTTCGTTATTGGTGGCCTTGACCCTGGTGCCGATGCTGATGGGGCGTGAGGTGATGATCCGGCCTCGCCCTGCCCCAGCGCGCATTGCCTCGGTGGGACAGTGGGCCGGCTCAATCGTGGCGCAGATCGAGGCGCGCTACCTCAAGGCTTTGGATGGGGCGCTGGAGCACCGCAAGAAAACCGTGGCAAGTGCCGCGGCGATTTTCCTCGGTTCGCTTTTGCTCATACCCAGTTTGGGGACCGAGTTTATGCCCGCCACCGATGAAGGCGAGCTGCGCCTGACGGTGGTGATGGAGCCTGGTACGCGGCTAGAAGTCTTGGATGACACCGTGCGCCAGGTGGAAGCCATTTTGGATGAGCGGGTGCCAGAGCTGCGCACGTTAATCAGCAGCATCGGCGCCTCAGGTTTTCGTGCGACTTCGCCTTCGACCGCCAGCATGCGCATTTCTCTCGTACCCCAAGCCCAGCGCAGCCGCTCGACCGAGGAGATCGCGCGTGAGTTGCGGCGCCATGTCGGCGCCATCCCCGGGGCCACGGTGCGGATTCGCGCCAGCTCGGGGATGATGATGGGTGGCATGGGCGCCGGCGGTGACAGTGAAGAGCGCCTGGCCATGGAGATTCGCGGCTTTGATTTACGCATGATCGATGCCGTCGCCGAGGAAGTGCAGCAGCGCATTACCGGTATCGAGGGCATTACCGATGTGCGCCTAGGTCGTGAGGGTGGCCGTGAACAGCAAGAGGTGATCATCGATCGGGCCCGAGCGGCGGATTTGGGGGTGAGTGTTAGCCTGATTGCGCGCAGCCTTGAGACCACAATCAGCGGCGGTAGTGCCGGGCAGTTTCGAGATCGCAGCACGGAAAGCCGTATTTGGGTGCAGCTGCGTGATGCTGAGCTCATGAGCCTAGATGAGATTTTGACGCTGACCGTGCCCGGGCGCGATGGGCCAGTCATGCTGGGTAATGTCGTGCGCTTTGAGCCGAGCATTGCGCCGCTGCAAATTCAGCGCATCGAACAGCAGCGCGTCAATACCGTGAATGCCAATATTTCCGGTCGGGATTTGGGTTCTATCGTCGCTGATGTGCGCGCTGAGTTGGCACAAATCGCCCTGCCCCGGGATATCGATATTCGCTTTGCCGGCGATGTCGAAGAACAGCAGCGAGCGTTCACTGAGCTCGGTTTTGCGCTGCTGGTGGCGATCGCCTTGGTGTACATGGTGATGGCCAGTCTCTATGAGTCGCTCAAAGATCCCTTTATCGTCATGTTCGCTGTGCCTTTGGGCATTGTTGGCGTGATCGTCATGCTGCTTTTATCGAACACAACGATCAATGTGCAATCGCTGATTGGCACCATCATGTTGGTGGGGATCTCGGTGAATAACGCGATTTTGCTGGTGGATCAAAGTGCGCGCCTGCATCGCGGTGAACAAATGCCGGTATTTGACGCAGTGCGTGAGGCGGCGCGGCGGCGCTTGCGACCGATTTTGATGACCTCGCTGACCACCATTTTGGCGATGATCCCGCTGGCCTTAGGTTTTGGCGAGGGTGGTGAGGCACAGGCGCCGATGGCCCGCGCTTTGATTGGCGGACTGGTGAGTTCGACGATGATCACCCTGTTATTGATGCCGGTGTTGTACACCCTCTTCCACCGGCAAAAACCGCTCACGGAGGCTGCGCATGCGCCGGCTGCATCTTAAGCCAATGAGACAGTTGCGCGATAAGGCGATGCGCACAGCCGCCCACCTCGGCTTGGCCTTGGGCCTAACCCTCGCCATGGGCATAGCCCCATCGCTTTCGGACGAATGGGGTCAGACCCCATCTGTGTCATCTTTGGCGCTGTCGGTGGAGGATGCGGTGTTTATGGCGTTGGAGCGCAATCGGGCTTTGGCGGTGGAGATGCTGCAGCCGCAGATTACCGGCACCTTTGCGGCGATCGAGCGTGCTGCTTTTGATCCAGTGATATTTGGGGAACTGCGCGTTGGTGAAACCGAAGAATTGCGCCAATTTGATCAAGCTGCTTTGGAGCAAACCTTTGTGCGTTCCGAACGTGATGAGCTGCAGCTGGGCCTGCGGCAAACCTTGCCTACGGGCACTGAGCTGGAATTGGTCTTTCGGACACAACGCAGTGACTCTTCCCTACCCCGCATCGATGAGCAATTCTCCGCGCGCGGCGGCCTAAGCCTAACGCAGGCCTTGCTGCAGGGTGCGGGACTGGGCACCAATCTGGCGCGGCTGAGACAGGCGCGTCTGGATACTGAGGCATCGGAATATGAATTCCGCGGCTTCGTGGAGAACTTGGTGGCCGATGTCGAAGCCACCTATTGGGATTACGTGCTGGCCAGCGAGCGGGTGCGGATTTTTGAACAGGCGCTGGAAGTGGCCTCGCAGCAACTGACCGAGACCCGCCAGCGCATCGCTGTGGGACAACGGCCTGAGACGGAAGAGACCTCGGCTTTGGCTGAGGAAGCGCTGCGCCTTCAGGGCTTGATTAATGCGCGGGCTGAGCGGGCACGCGCGCGCATGCGGCTGCTGCAACTCGTCAATGCCACCGATATGGGCTGGGAGACGCCGATCACACCCTTGGATGAGGCCCAAGGTGAGCTGCCCAGCATTGAGCCGGTGGATGCCTATTTGGCACTAGCCGCTGAGCTGCGGCCGGCATTGAATGAGGCGCGGCTGCGGGTGGCGCGCGGGGATTTAGAGGTAGTGCGCACGCGTAATGGGCTGCTACCGCGCTTGGATTTGTTTATCACTTTGGGCCAATCGGGCTATGCCGATAGTTTTAGCCAGGCATGGCGGGAGACCGACGGGCCGGGTTATGACTACAGCGTGGGGCTACGTCTAGAAGTGCCGATCGGCAACCGCGCAGCGCGTGCTGAGGCCTCTCGGGCACGCCTGTCGCGCGAGCAGGCTCAAGAAGCCCTAGGCAATCTCGAGCAGCTCAGCGCGTTGGATGTGCAGCAGGCATGGCTAGAGGCGCAGCGCACGCGGGAGCAGATTCGCGCCACCCGCTTAACCCGCGAGTTACAGGCGGAAGTGCTGCGTACCGAGCAAGTGCGTTTTCGCGTGGGCTCAGGCACGGCTTTGGCGGTATCGCGGGCTGAGCGCGACCTTCTGGAAAGCCAGCTCGATGAGGTTGAGGCGGTGATTCGTTATCGCCAGGCGGTGATTGAACTGTATCGCCAAAGCGGCAGTTTGCTGCTGCATCGGGGCATTGATGCCCCCGGCCCGATCGGTTTTGACTCTTGAAACCCTGAGGCACTCTCAGGTATACCCTAATTCTAATGATAAAAAATAATGCCCAACGCGGGCGAACGGGACTCACCGGCTTAGTACTTGCCGGCGGTCAGGCGCAGCGTATGGGTGGCGAGGAGAAAGGCCTGATCGTTGTCCAAGGCCAGTCGATGTTGGCTTGGGTATTGGCGCGATTGGTGCCCCAGGTGGAGGATGTGTTGATTAGTGCCAATCGACAGTTGGACGATTATGCGCGCTTGGGTCATCCGGTGGTGACCGATGCCGGCAACTCCCAAGGCCCGCTGTCGGGTCTTGTGGCCGGCATGCAGAGCCCGGGGGTGGAGCGTTTGATCACCTGCCCTTGCGATGCACCGCTTCTTCCCCTAGATCTCGCAGAGCGCTTGGAGACGGCGCGTGAACAGCAGTCTGCTCCCATCGCGGTGGCGCATGATGGGGTTCGCCTACAGCCCCTGTTTGCTTCAATTCCCACATCGATTCGCGGTGAACTTGCATCTTTCCTGGCAGCGGGAGAGTCTCGGGTCATGGCCTGGCTGGAACGTCACAGTGTGGCCATTGCGGACTTCTCGGATCAGCGAGAGGCGTTTGTGAACATCAATACGCCGGAGTCGCTGGCTGAGCTAGAAGCCAATTGGAGTGCGAGCCCATGAGCGTAAAAAGCATAGCCTGGAGCGTGAACCGATGAGTGCCACCACTGCCGGAAACACCCAGCTGATTGATCGCTTTGGTCGGCACGTCACTTATGTACGCATCTCCATCACCGATCGCTGCGATTTTCGCTGCGTGTATTGCATGGCTGAGGACATGGCCTTTTTGCCGCGCCAGCAAATCCTCACTTTGGAAGAAATCAGCGAGCTGGCCGCCACATTTGTCAGCTTGGGCGTGACGAAGATTCGCATCACCGGCGGTGAGCCGCTGGTGCGGAATGGCGTGGTGGGATTATTCGAGCAACTGGGTCGGCTTCGCGACCAAGGCCTTAAAGATCTGACACTGACCACCAATGGCTCGCAGCTCACGCGTTATGCCAAAGATTTGGCGGCGGCTGGGGTGCGGCGCATCAACATCAGCCTTGATAGCCTCAAAGCCGACCGGTTTGCGCGCATCACACGTCGCGGAGAGCTCGACAAAGTACTGGCAGGGATCGATGCAGCGCGAGATGCCGGTATTGAGCGCATCAAGATCAACAGCGTTATTCTCAAAGGTCGCAATGAGGATGAGATTCTGGACCTGGTGGAGTTCGTGCGCGAACGCGGCATGGACATCAGCTTCATCGAGGAAATGCCCTTGGGGGTCATCGGCGATCACGACCGCGCTGAGGTGTTTTATTCCAGCGACCAGGTGCGCGCCGATATTGAGCAGCGTTACGCACTCTATCCCACCACCGAAACCACCGGCGGGCCTTCGCGCTATTACCGTATGGAGTCGGGAGAGACGCGCGTGGGCTTTATCTCACCGCATAGCCATAACTTCTGTGAGAGCTGCAATCGCGTGCGCGTGACCGTCGAGGGGCGCTTGCTGTTGTGCTTGGGTCAGGAACATTCCATGGATTTGAAACAAGTGATGCGGGCGCATCCTGGCGACCGCCAGCGCTTGCAACAAGCCATCATCGATTCCATGCAGATCAAGCCCAAAGGCCATGATTTTGATTTAAGCCGCAAGCCAGTGATCATGCGGCACATGAGCGTAACCGGCGGTTAGACTCGGCTGATGACGGCGGCCAACAGGCGGCGCACGTCGTTCATGGCCTGGCTCACATTATCACGCACTTCATCCATGGTGATTTGATGGCCCGGATCATCGCGCCCGGCGGCCCAATTGGCGACCACGGCGCAGCAGGCATAGTCAACCCCCAGCTCTCTAGCCAAAGCGGCCTCGGGCATGCCGGTCATGCCGACAATGTCGCCGCCATCTCCTTCCAAACGATTGATTTCGGCACGTGTTTCTAAGCGTGGGCCTTGGGTGGCGGCGTAGGTGCCTTGGGTAGCCACGTCGATGTTGAGCCCGGCCGCAGCTTTGAGCATATGTTCACGCAAATGCGCCGAGTATGGCTCGGTAAAATCGATATGGGTGACAAAATCCAGATCTTCTTCAAAGAAGGTGTGGTCGCGGCCATAGGTGTAATCAATGATTTGATCGGGGATCACCAGGCGACGCGGGCGCATCTCCGCGGTAATGCCACCGACGGCGGCCACCGCGAGTATGGATTGCACACCGAGGTGGCGCAGGGCCCAGAGATTGGCGCGATAGTTGATACGGTGCGGCGGGATGGTGTGCGCTGAGCCGTGGCGCGGCAAAAAGACCACTTCATGGCCAGAGAGCTCGCCGTGGGTGAGCGGCCCTGAGGGCTCGCCAAACGGCGTGTGCATGACTTCGCGGCGGACGATTTTTAGACCTTCAATGGAGGTCAGGCCGGTGCCACCGATGATGGCAATCCGTGCGGGCTGGTTCATGATGGACTCTCGTTGTTGGCTTATTGACCGGCGACGGCGTAGATGCCATCGGCGTTGCGCAGGTATTCGTGATAATCCATACCATAGCCGAAGACATAGCGATCCGGCACTGATTCACCGCAATAGTCGGCCCTAAGACCGGGCACACAGCGGTCATGGAGCTTTTTCACCAACACAGCGCTGCGCACGGAGGCGGCGCCAGCTTCCTGACAATGCGCGAGAATGCCCGCTAGGGTCAGACCCTCATCGAGGATGTCGTCGACGACGAGAACGTGACGCCCACTTAGGGGTGTGCGCGGGCTCACCAGCCAACGCAGGTTGTCGCCGCCTTGGGTGTTGCCGTCATAGCGTGTGGCATGCAGATAGTCGACCTGCAACGGAAAAGCCAAACGCGGCAGGAGTTGACCCAGGGTGACCACACCACCGGTCATCACGCACAGCAATAGAGGGTTGAGCTTAGCCAAATCGGCGCTGATGGCCGCGGCCATTTGGTCCAAGGCCTTGGCCATGGCTGGTGCGGGTATCAAACAGTCGGCCGAGGCCCAAACCTCGGCCGCCTGCTCGGGGGTAAGGCGCATCAGTACGTGAAGGTGACCGTATCGTCGTCCATGGCCTGGCTGATGACGTAGGCTCCGCCCACGGTTTCATCGATTTCGGGGATCAGGTCATCACCCCAAAGATCCAGCGTCGGCGTGCAGACTTTGAAGACCACGCCGGCTTCGTGCGCGTCTTTCATGAACTCATAGACGGACTTAGGGCTACCTTCTTGCACGTAAAGATTTTCGGCGACGCCTTTTTTGGCGAGCTCGCCAGCGCGCCCGGTCATCACGACTTCCACTTCATATTCCATGGCGGCGGCCACGGTGGCTTGGAAGAATGGTGCACCCAGCTCTGAGGGGCTGGAGGGATCGGTGTTGACCATGACGATCAGCAATTTGTCTGCCATTTTAATTTTCTCCTTGGGTGATTCCCCGCCGATTATAGGCATGGTCTATGCACCGCGCCAATGTATAAACCGTGCTTATCCAGTGATCACAATCATGTGTCTTTAAACGGGCAGCTCTGGTTCGGCGTCATTGAGCCGCGCGGCGAGCTGCACGGCCTGTTTCCAGCGCGGTTCATGCTTAAGGCGAGACCAGGTCCGCGCGGGTCGTCCATGCATGCGCGCGAGGCGAGACATGGACACCGGGTCATGCGGTTTTTTTAAGCCTCTTAAGGCTTGTTCGGCGCCTTCAGGGTGGTTGCAGATCAAGACCATGTCGCAGCCGGCGTCTAAGGCCTTAATTGTGCGCTCGGCATAATCCCCGTAGGCGGCGGTGGCGGCCATACTTAAATCATCACTGAAGATGACGCCCTGAAACCCCAGTTGTTGGCGTAACACGGTTTTTAGCCAATACGGAGAGAACCCAGCCGGCAGTGGGTCCGATTTTTCGTAAATAACGTGGGCGGGCATGATGCCGGCCAGTCCCTCTTGGATCAGACGGGCAAAGGGGATGATGTCTTCTTTGAGGCGCTCTGCGGGGCGCTGATCCGTCGGCAATTCGAGGTGGGAGTCTTCGCGCACGCCGCCGTGGCCTGGGAAGTGCTTACCAACGGCTTGCATGCCGGCATCGCGCATCCCCTGCATATAGGCGATCGCCAGTGTGGTGACTACCTCAGGGCGAGCATGTAAAGCGCGATTACCGATCACGCCGCTAAGCCCATGCGCCAAATCCAATACCGGTGCGAAACTAAAATCAATGCCCACGGCGCGCAGTTCGGCGGCCATCAGCCAGCCCAACTCACGGGCTTCTTGGCGGGCGGTTTGTGGATCGTCTTCAAAGCGCTGGCCCAAGCAGGCCATAGCCGGCAGGCGGGTAAACCCCTCGCGAAACCGCTGCACGCGGCCACCTTCGTGATCCACCGTCACCAGCAGGTGCGGGTCACGCAAAGCGTGGATCTCGGCCACCAGCTCGGTGATTTGCTGCATTGAGTCAAAATTATGGGTGAACAGGATCACGCCGCCGGTCATGGGGTGGCATAGTAAATGCTTGTCCTGTTCGGTCAGCGCGGTGCCGCGCACGTCCAACATGATGGGGCCTAAAGCCATGTCGATATTCCCAAGCCGACGATTTCGCGGCCTATTGTAGCCAAAAGGAGGCGAGGCACGATGGATAATGA
This sequence comes from Ectothiorhodosinus mongolicus, assembly GCF_022406875.1. Classification (NCBI taxonomy): domain Bacteria; kingdom Pseudomonadati; phylum Pseudomonadota; class Gammaproteobacteria; order Chromatiales; family Ectothiorhodospiraceae; genus Ectothiorhodosinus; species Ectothiorhodosinus mongolicus. The sequence continues at coordinate 1,887,723 of NZ_CP023018.1, read as the reverse complement.
TGCACCACCCCCCTTGCATGATTTGGGTCCGGCGCAGCGGCGGCCGCAATTGGCGCTGGTGAATCCGCGTTGGAAGGACAATATCAATGCCCAGTTTGTGCTGGCGCGGCTGGCTTCTTTCCTCCAGGCGTTGGTGTCCGGCGAGGCGCCACGCGGGCAGCTTAAGCATCGGGTGTTGATCGCGCCCTGCCCTTCGCCGGAGAACTTGAATGAGATCGCGCAGATGACGCGTAGCGCGTATTACCGCATTGAGCTGACCACCGGCGGCCATGGCATGGATGCTTTACCGCAGATTGCATTGCATGCGCCCAATGATGATGAGCGCGCGACCGCTTGTTTGTTTGGCCTGCCGGCGGTGATTGAGCATGGCGCCGATGTCCCTTCACAGAGCGCCGGCATGCCGTCTTGGCTGGGTGCGCCGGGTGAGTATTTCTTACTACAGGCAGGACGTACCGCTGAGTTGCAGCCGGCTTTGTGTGAGCGTTTGTTCCATTCCCTGGTGAATTTCTTGATCCATACCGGCATTGTTGCTGAGCTCGCGCTGGCTGAGGTGGAGGATGACTTCCACTATTTCAATGCCGGCGATGAGTTTGTGCTTTTGGGTGAAGCCAATGGCATGTTTGTGTCGCGGCATGAGCCGGGGCGCTGGCTACAGGCCGGAGATCTTGTGGGCCACATCTATAACCGCCACAGCGGGGCTTTGAGCACGGACGTATGCGCACCGATCAGTGGGCTTTTAACAGCGATTCGCCGTGAGCCATTGGTGGATGAGGATACGCCTCTGGCGATCATCCAAAAAAAAAGCGGGGCCAAGGGGCCCCGCTAAGCAGGAGGAGTGAACAACGACCGGCAAGACCAGAGGATGTCAGTGCCAGACGCTTATCCTGTTGCAATCCCTGTGCCAACTTTTCTGCAACGCAGCAATGCGCCTTTCCCGCCGTATGCTTTCGTTCGCCTGCGCACTTTCAGAGCACCCCGCACCACCGCGGTGCACAAATGGGGTACGACCCCGCAGATCCCCTCACACAGATACGGGCGTCGAGCGCCTCGGTACTCGGCGTACAGAGGTCTCCACGCCTAAGTGTTCGATCACCACGGGTGGGCGGTCCGGAAACTGCACTACTAAGTTCAGTTCTCCGCCCATGCTCTCAACGTAATGGCGCAACGTAGACAGCAACATATCACTCCGTTTTTCCAAACGAGAGATTGAATCTTGACCAACCCCTAATACGGCCGCCATTTGCTTTTGCGTGTGTTGAGTGGCCTCGCGGAGGTCCCTGAGTGTTGCTAGTTCTAAGGCTCGAACCTCAACCCGCCGGCGTCTCTCATCCGGTAATGAAGCCATCAAGTCATCAAGATTTCTTGCCATGCTTAGAATCCTCATCAAAATCGGCATGTAGGATGACTATCCAACTCACGTCCCAATTATGGCTTTAAGACCATATGGAGTCAAGGCCATAATTCTAATGATCTGATAATTTCAGCAGTGGATAAAACGGCAAATATCCGACTATTTTTTCGCACATTGGAAAATGGTCATGACCATTTTCCAATCACCTGCACAATATTCGTACCCCTTTACGTAGTCGTACCGCTTCTTTTATGATGCACCCTGCCCTGAAAAAACATGGATTGATGGGCTGAAGACTCGATAACAACATTCCGATAAACGGGTGAGTCCAAATTGAATGGAGGCAATCACCATGCAGTTCAAGAAAGCGCTGCTCGCGCTCGCAGTCTCAGCCGCCCTACCCGCAACGGCAGTCGCGCAATCCCCCGCAGTCACTGATCCGGTCACCGTCACCGCCAAAGGCTTTGAAGCCCTAGTCGCCGACACCCCGCGCTCAGTCAACATCATCACCGCCGAAGAAATCGCTTTCACCGAAGCCAGAACCTTGGGTGATCTGTTCATCGGTCAGCCCGGACTTTCCGTAGCCACCGATGGTTCGGTAGGCCTAGATCCCATCATCCGCGGCCTTAAAAGAGATCAGGTAGTTGTGCTCATTGATGGTGCTCGCGTGAATCTTTTTCAGCCTGGTGCGAGAGGAAGCATGGCTGCGTATGTGAGTGTGGATTTGATTGAGCGAATTGAGATCATTCGTGGGCCGAGCTCGGTTCTGTATGGCTCTGGCGCCTCTGGCGGTGTGATTAATATCATCACCAAATCAGGGCGGTTTACGGATGAACCCACTGTGAGTGGTTGGACGCGCTTAGGAGTGAATTCAGCTGACCAGGGTTACCGAGGCGCGTTGGGTACTAGTTTCTCGGATGATCGGAATGTCATAGACATTTCCGCCTCCTATATGAATACGGGTGATTACCGAGCTGGAGATGGAGAGCGTCTGCGTGATAGCGGTACAGCTCAAAATGCTTTTCATCTGGGTTACAAGAGAAAGCTGGATGAGCGGCAGCAAGTCGAATTCCGTGCTCAATATGACGAGCGCCGGGATGTGTGGTTTCTAGCAAGTCGGACGAATACGAGAAATCCAGAAAACAACGTGGACCTTGCTGCAGAGACGACTGGTATCGATAGCCTGAAAGGCTTTAGTCGCCCAGACGGCATAACGACTCACTATGGCCCCTATCAAACCCGCACCCTATATGAAGGTCGGTATTTTAGAGATCTGGAGCATGATTGGGCTCCGCGACTGCGACTAAGCGGATATTTCCAACAGCTAAAGCGCGGCAACTACGATTTTAGCGATCAATTTCGCCGTGACTATTTTACGTCAGATAACGTATTCGACAATTATGGAGCGAGTGCACACATCGAGTTTGCTCCAACCGACAATTCCTATTTGGTCACTGGCATTGACTATCAACAACTGAAAACGACCCCTGAAGCGTGTTTCTGGGACTCAAATTATAACCCAGGGTCCTGTAACGATATAGCCGGTAATGCCACCCTAGAATCTTATGGCCTGTTTGCCCAAGGTGAACTCGATTTCGACAGCTATGTTCTCGACTTAGGGGTCCGGCTCGACCGTGTGACTGGTGATGCCGATTTTGCCAGCGGAATTGCTCCCCCTCTAAAAAGAACGGACAATGTATTTTCATGGTCCCTCGGCGGGTTAATCAGAGTTGCTAATGAATTTGAACCTTACGCCAACCTCAGCCAGGGATATCGAGCGGCTGGACTTTTAGAGCGATTCCTAAATTTTCCTGGGAGTGACGGACTCTCATGGATCGGGGATCCACAACTGAAACCAGAGCGTAATCTAACATTGGAAATTGGGGCACGCGGACAAGTCGGCAGCACTGCGTACAGTGTGGCCATCTATGAGAGCCAAATCCGTGACTATATAGGGGTTGAGCGACCAACAGGGGATCCACCCTCACGCAGGAATATAAATCTTGACAAGGCGAGGATTCGAGGCTTTGAGTATACCGTAAACCACAGTTTAGACCGTGATATGAGTATTTACTCAACAGGCACTTGGCTACGCGGAGACAATCAAGACGGGCGCTATAATGAGCCACTTACCCAAATGCCGCCGCCAGAAGTTTCCTTAGGCATAGCTCAGCAGCCCAGTCGAGGTTGGAACTGGCGTGCACAAATACGAGCGGTTGCAAAACAAGATCGTGTAGCTCCCTCCTTCAATCCTACTGAACGCACTACCCCTGGCTTCGCCACAGCTGATGCGTTTGTTGGCTATCGTTTTGGTCCCGCAATGGGCTTTAACTCCAGCGAATTACAGTTCTCATTGACCAATATTTTCGATAAAGATTATCGGGAACATGTTAACGAAATGACTGAGGAAAGGCTTGTGGGCAGTAATCGCGTACGCGGTGACGGGGTTCAGGATCTCAAGCGACCAGGTCGATCTATTGGTCTTGCTTGGTACGCGAGGTTCTAACGAGCGGGGTTTAAGGGATGGACTTTTTTGATAAACGTACCATCCATCGCACCGGAATAGCCTACCTTCTCGCCCTGTGTCTGCTGACGGTTTCAGTGGCACAGGGAGAGGAGGCTTGGCTCGCTGCCGGTGGTGAATGGATTGAGTTTCCGTCTTATACCGCGGATAGCTATCGGGATATTTTCCACGGCAACCACCGCGAGAACCCTGATGAAATTCGGGGTCTGCTGTTCATGCCTGAAGGTGCGGTGGGTAAAGTGCCGGCAGTGATTTTGCAGCACGGCAGTGGCCATCCATTTCGTAGCAGCCGGGAACGCTGGGACCTAGACGTGGTAGCTGGGCTGAATGAACACGGTATTGCGGTTTTTATTCCTGATGGTTACACGTCTCGCGGCATTGTCTCTTCAGTGCAGCAGCAGACCGAGCTGAGTCCTGCATCAAGAGTCATCGATGGGGCTCAAGCTTTCTTGGCTTTGGCCGCCGATCCACGCATCGATGCCACGCGTATCGGCATCAGCGGTTACAGTTTTGGCGGCTTTGTATCCATTGAGCTGGCACATGCGCAGCTGGCCCAGGCTTTGCTCGGCGAGCAGCGTTTTGCCGCCCATGCCCCTATCTATCCTGACTGTCAGCGCCGCTGGGAGCGGGTCGAGTTGACCGGAGCGCCGATGCTGCTGATGTTGGCGGAGCTGGATGACTATACCCCAGCGCATTTTTGTCATGACTACACGGCGTCTATGCAGGAGCTCGGTTACCCGGTGCGCTTCATTGAATACGAAGGAGCACATCATTCCTTTAATTATGACTTTGAATTGGCCTATCGCGAGCATGCCGTGTTTCGTGAATGTCCGGTGGCTACAGTGCGCGAGGACGGCGGTTTCAGCTTTATCGAGCGCCTCTCGGACGCCGACTTCCCCTCCTGGGGTGAGTACATCATCACGGTATTTCAGGAATGTGGAACCCGTGGGGTACACCTGGGCTATCACGAACCCGCACGGGATGCCGCATTGGCCGACTTAGTGCAATTTTATCGCGACACGCTACTCTCGCCGGAACCATAGCGCGTTTGCTACCGAGGCTTTGGTATCTGCCCCGAGATTGGCGGTGTGCTAATCTCGGGGCTTTCTTTTGGCCGCGCTTTGAGTTCATGAATCAGACCTACCCGATCAGCAATACCATTAACTTAAGCTTTGGTCCGCTGGAGGATCGTCTCGTGCTCACAGCCGAGCGCGGCGAGCATGGGCCAGTGCGGGTTTTGCTGACGCGGCGCATGGTGCTGATCATGCTGAAGCAGATTACGGATCAGCTGCCCAAGCTCATGGGCTTACAGCAAACCCCACAAGATTACTGGCAGGAAGCGATGCGCATCTCGCACCAAAATGCGCTCAACGCCAAACAACAAGCGGATCAAGCGCAACAGCAAGCCGCCAATGAGGACGACGATGCTCAAGCTCAACCGCCCAACCCTCTGCCCCCGCCTGACACGCCTGTGACCATGTACTTGGCTACTGGACTGACTTTGGAACAGCGTGAAGACAATCTCATCATGGCATTTCAGGGCTTATTACTGCCCGAGGCCATGACTCAACCCTGCCAGCATATACCGATTTTGGCTATGCCGCTGCAACTCGAGAACGTGCATCAGCTGCTGCAGTTGATTTTGCAGCAAACGATTGCAGCGGAATGGAATCTGCCTATGGATTTACCCTGGGTGGATGAGCGGCAGGAGCCCATGACAGCCACCAGTTCGGCCACAACCCACTAGAACAAAATAAAACCTTATTGATCTTAAGGGTACTTTTTGGCTTGACTTTATAGCAGAATGGGGTCGTAACACTTTTTTCAGCCAAAAAGTTCAGGCGTTAGGTCTATCCAAACTTTCGAGGGGGATCACATGCAATTCAATATCCCAGTTATTGCCATTGTTGTGGCGGCCTTGGTCGTCATTATCTTTTTCACACCCATACTGACGGTGATTGGTGGCGTCATGCTGCTGATTTTGGCGGGCGTCATTGCTCTGCGGTTTATGACCCGTGAGAGTCAGGAGAAAATGGAAGATATGGCCCGCCCGGTCATTGATTTCACCACCAATACTTTATGGCCGCTGTTGCGCGGTGAAGGCTCGGTTGAGGTTGTCACGCCTTCTTCTCCCCCGCCCAGCGCGCCCAAAGAAACCATTAACCCCGCTCCAGCGGCAGCGCCAAGTGCCGGAACAACCAGCACCACCAAAGCGAGCGACTCGAAACCAACGGCTCCTGCCGAGAAAAAACCCGCGGATAAGCCCTAAGGTCTTCAAACCATCACAGTCAGGGCTTAAGGTGGGGGAATGATGCGCGCCCGGCCCTCGACACTGACACGCCTGCTGATTGCCCTAGTGGCGATCGCAGGCGTTTTTTATGCAGTGCTGCAGCTTAATACGCAGTCGGCTGATCTCAAGGTGACTCAGGGCTTTGCCGGGGCCACGCCGATCACGGCTTACGAACCACCGGGCACAGAGCCCCTGCCGGTGGCGATCTTGGCACATGGATTTGCCGGGTCACGACAGATGATGCAGCCATTGGCCATCACTTTGGCCAATCAAGGCTTTTTGGCGGTGACCTTGGATTTTGCGGGGCATGGCGCTAATACCCAGCCGTTTATCCCCACGCTACTGGATCCGCAGGGACGGCGCTTACGCCTGTTGTCGAATGTGGCTGATGCAATGACATTTATCGATAACCATCCTCGCGGCAGCAGCAGCTTAGCCCTTTTGGGCCATTCAATGGCCGGCGATATTCTGTTGCAGTATGCCGCGGCAAACCCCGGCCGGGTGCATGCCCATGTGCTGATCTCGCCTTATATCGCTGAGGACACCGAGATGGCGGAGCTCGGCAATCTCTTGTTCCTATTTGGCGCTTATGAGCCGCCGGTGCTGTGGCAAGCAACAGCGCCCGCTTTTCCGGATGTGGATTCATCTCAAGTCCTGCCGGGTTTGAGTGTTGGCGACATCGTGCAAGGCGATGCGCGCGAGATTCAGCTGATCGATGGCGCTGAGCATATCAGCGTCATATACCGCAGCCAGACGCTATTGGCGACTCTGGAGTGGGTGTCGCGCTCGGCGGGCGTATCGGTCGCGGATGATCCCGCTTTGGCTTCCCGCGGGCTTTGGTTGGGGCTGCTGTTTGGCAGCATTATTGTGCTGGCTGCGGCCCTATCGGGGTTCTTGCCGGCGGTGACCAATCGGCCCTTGGGGGCAAGCTTGCCGTGGCGCGAGATCTGGCCGGTGGTGTTGGTGCCGGCCATCGCCACACCGATTTTGTTGCTGCCGGTGCCGCTGGGTTTGCTGCCTCTGCTTTTGAGCGATTACTTAGCGATGCATTTTGCGCTGTACGGGCTGTTGACCCTGCTCGGGCTTTTTTATCTACAAAGCCGCACTGGTGCAGTGTTTCGCATGCCGTTTGAGGCAAAGCCAGTCAGCTATGTGCGCTTGCTCCTGGCTTTACTGTTCTCGGTGGGTTTTGTGATGCTGGCTTTTGGCCTGCCGATTCAAGCCTATCTGGGCAATTACTGGCCAGTGGGGGATCGGGCCTGGCTGGTCGCAGTCATCTTTGGGGGTACGACCCTATTTTTTGTAGCGGATGAGTGGTTGACGCGGGGTCAACAGGCGGCGCGTGGGGCTTATGCGGTGACCAAGCTACTGTTTTTGGCGTCGCTGATGCTGGCGGTGGCACTGCGGCTTTATGAGCTATTTTTCTTGATCATTATTTTGCCGGCCATGGGCGGATTCTTATTGATATATGGGTTGTTGTCACGTTGGATGTATCGGGCGACGCGACATCCGTTGGTGGGCGCACTGACAGTGTCGCTGGCGCTGGCCTGGGCGATGAGTGTGAGCTTTCCTCTGGTGGGGGATTGATTCACAATAGGGCCATGTATAAGCGGATTGTCACGCTCACCCTAAACCCCGCCGTTGATGCCTCCTGCGTGACCGACAAGGTTCGCCCCATCAATAAGGTGCGCACGCGCGAGGAACGCTATGAGCCCGGTGGTGGTGGCATTAATGTCGCGCGGGTGTTGAACGAGCTGGATGCAGGAAGCTTCGCCGTGTATCTGGCCGGCGGGCGCAACGGCGATGTGCTTGAGGAATTGATCGAGCGCCATGGCGTCATGGGGCATCGGGTGCAAACCGCTGGCTCAACACGCGTCAGTAACGTGGTTTACGAAGAAAGCTCGGGCCAGGAGTTTCGCTTTACGCCCGAAGGCCCATCGGTGAAGCGCGCCGAATGGCAAAGGGCGCTGCAGTTTATCGATCTTTTAGACTTTGATTATTTGGTGGCCAGTGGCAGCTTGCCGCGCGGTTGTCCCGATGATGTGTATGCGCGGCTGACAACCTCAATAAAGCGCCGTGGCGGGCGGCTGGTATTAGACACCTCAGGCGCGGCCTTGGCGGCGGCTCTTGAGGCCGGCGTGTATCTGGCCAAGCCCAGCCGTGGTGAATTCGCCGCGCTGATCGGCGAGACCCTCGATGATCCCAAGGACCTGCAGGAAGCGGCGATGGAGCGGGTACAAAAGGGTCAGGCCGAGATTTTGGCGATCAGCCTAGGTCATGATGGCGCGGTCCTGGCCTGTCAGGACGGGTTTTATCATCTCGCCATCCCCGATGTGACAGCGCGCAGTACGGTTGGCGCGGGTGATAGCTTCGTGGCGGGCATAGTGTTTGGCTTGTCGCGCGGCATGAGCACCCAGGATGCCTTTGCCTTGGCGGTAGCCGCCGGCACGGCCACGGTCCTGACCGCGGGCACCGAACTCTGTCATCAAACCGACATCGATTATTTTTGGAAAATACTCAGAAATGAGTTATGCCCTATTCCCAAACCTTCTGCCTAGGAATCTGTTTTCATGAGTAAAGTACTGATCATTGGCGCCGGCGGCGTCGGCGGCGTGGTGGCCCATAAGTGCGCCCAGCATCCGGAGGTTTTTGCCGAGATCTGTTTGGCCAGTCGCAACGAAGCCAAGTGCCAAGCCATTGCCCAGCAATTACCGCGAGCGATTCAGACCGCTCAGGTGGATGCCGACGATGTCGAGGCCCTGGTGGCGCTGATCGAATCCTTTCAACCAGACGTGCTAATTCATGTGGCCCTGCCCTATCAAGATTTGACCATCATGGAGGCCTGTTTGCGTACCGGCACGCCTTATCTGGATACGGCCAATTATGAACATCCGGACGAGGCCAAGTTTGAATACAAAGAACAATGGGCGTTCCAAGATCGCTATGCCAAGGCCAACTTGATGGCGACCCTGGGCTGTGGGTTTGATCCGGGCATGACCAATATCTACTGCGCTTGGGGCCAGAAGAATCTGTTTGATGAGATTCATTTCGTCGACATTCTCGATGCCAATGGCGGCGATCATGGCTATCCCTTCGCCACCAATTTCAACCCCGAGATCAATATCCGCGAGATCACCGCCAATGGGCGTTATTGGGAAAAAGGCGAGTGGATAGAGACGCCGCCACTGGCCGAAAAACGCGTGTTTGATTTTGATGGCATCGGGCCTAAAGACCTGTATTTGCTGTACCACGAGGAACTGGAGTCGCTCAGCCAAAACATTAAGGGACTAGAGCGCATTCGTTTTTGGATGACCTTCTCCGAGAAGTACATCACCCACCTCAAGGTCTTGGAAAATGTCGGTATGACGGCGATCGAGCCCATTGAGTTCGAGGGCAAACAGATCATCCCACTGCAGTTTTTAAAGGCGATCTTGCCGGACCCCGCCTCCTTGGGGCCGCGCACCAAGGGAAAAACCAATATCGGCGTAATTTTGGATGGCGTGAAAGACGGCAAGCGCCGCAAAGTCTACATCTACAACATCTGTGACCATGAGGCCTGCTTTCGCGAAGTGCAGTCGCAGGCCATCTCCTATACCACCGGCGTGCCGGCGGTCACGGGCGCCATGCTGATGCTGCAAGGCATTTGGAGTGGCGCCGGCGTCTTTAATGTCGAACAGCTGGACCCAGACCCGTTCATGGAGCGCATCGGCGAGATGGGCCTGCCCTGGCAGATGGTGGAACTCGACCCCAATCAAGATCCTCTGGCTTGATCGCGCTGCGATGATCAATCCGAACTTTGATGTGGCGGCCTGCCCGTCTCCAGCGTTTGTGGTGGATGATGCGCTGCTGACACGCAATCTGGAGATTTTGGCGAAGGTACAAGAGCAAAGTGGCGCGCGCATTTTGTTGGCACTGAAGGGCTTTGCGCTTTGGGACTGCTTCCCTTTGGTCAGCCAATATTTAGTCGGCACCACCGCCAGTGGTCAGGACGAGGCGCGCTTGGGCGCGGAGCATTTTGGTGGCGAAGTGCATTGTTTCTCGCCGGCCTTCACTGAGACAGAGATGACCGAGGTCTTAAAATATGCCGACCACATCAGCTTTAACTCCCCGGGCCAGTGGCAACGGTTTCGCGGACAAGTCGCTGCCGCACCACGCGCCGTATCGATGGGCCTGAGGGTAAACCCCGAACACTCAGAGGGTACGACCCCCATTTATGATCCTTGCCGGCCGGGCTCGCGTTTGGGGACGCGCCTGGCGGATCTTCAGGGAGTGGATGTGCAGGGCTTAGAGGGGCTGCATTTTCATACCCTGTGTGAACAAAACAGTGATGCGCTAGAGCGCACCTTGGCGGCTTTTGAGCAGCGCTTTGGCGCCTATTTAGCGCGGATGCAGTGGGTGAATTTTGGCGGTGGTCATCACATCACCCGTGAGGACTACGACCGCGAGCGCTTGGTGCGCTTGGTGCGCGCTTTTAAACAGCGCTATCCGCATCTAACGGTGTATCTCGAGCCCGGTGAGGCAATTGCGCTGAACACCGGCTATTTGATCGCAACCGTGCTCGACATCACCGAAAACCAAGGCATGAATGCGATTTTGGATACCTCGGCCACCGCGCACATGCCGGATGTATTGGAGATGCCCTACCGCCCGGTGATCTTGGGTGCGGGTGAGCCGGGTGAGAAAGCCCATACCTATCGCTTGGGCGGGCAAACCTGTTTGGCTGGTGATGAGATCGGCGCTTATAGCTTTGATCAGCCGCTTGAGATTGGGCAGCGCTTGGTGTTTACCGATATGGCGCATTATACCATGGTCAAAACCACGACCTTCAATGGCATTCGCTTGCCATCGATTTGCCGTGTCGATGCCCACACGCGAGCCGTACGCGTGGTAAAGTCTTTTGGCTATGAAGACTACCGACAACGCCTGAGCTAGCAATGAGCGGCAATTGGTTGCAGCTCTTAGAGGTTGCTGCCTTGATTGTGGCGGGGCTGGGGCTGCTGTTGGTGGGTATCCGCCAAATCAATGAAAACCTCAGACAGCTAGCCGATTTACGCCTGCGGCGCCTGCTCTCTCAAGCCACGGAAAGTCATCGCGCCACCGCCGGGTTGGGTCTGGCCGCCGGCGCCGTGGCGCAGAGTATTCACGCGCTGATCCTCATTATGATCTCGCTGGTGACGGCTGGGGCTTTGGATGCCAAACGCGCCATCCCCATCATCAATTTTGCCAATATCGGCACCTCCCTGTTGGTCTTGATCGCCGCCTTAGACATTCGCGTTGCGGCATTGTTTCTCGTCGGCCTGACCGGGCTTTTGTATTACTTCGACAGCGAGAACAGTGGGCGGCGGCATTATTTAATTCGCGCCCTATTGGGCATCGGCCTGTTGTTTTTGGGTCTGAGTTTTTTTAAGGAAGGCGCCAAACCTCTAGCCGAGTTGCCGTTGGTGATGGAGATTTTCTCCTTATCGGCGCAGCACTTTTTGATTGCTTTTGTGGTGGGTGCGGTGCTGACCTTGGTACTCCATTCCGGGGCAACAGTGACCATTATCGCTATGGCCCTGGCCTTCAGTGGCGTGATGGATTTGCCCACCGCAGTGATGTTTGTCTTTGGCACCGGTGTGGGCACGGGGCTGGGCACCTTATTGCTGGCCTTTAATCAGCCGGGCTTGGGTCGGCAGTTGGCTTTGTATCAGCTGTTATTAAAGCTCGCGGGGCTGGCTTTGCTGCTGCCACTATTCTTTATCGAGGTTTATCTGGGCGTGCCGCTGCTTTTGAGTGGTTTGCAGCTACTGCCCTTGGGAATCACGCTACAGATTGCCCTGACTTACATTATTTATCAGCTGGCTTGTGATGTGGTGATTCATCCTTTGCATCATCGCGTGGAGCACTTCTTGGAATATATCGCGCCGCCCACGCAGGAGCAGGTCATGGGCCAGCCGCGGTTTATTTATGCCGGTGCCGAAAAAGATTCGGCCAGCGCCCTGGCCTTGGTTAACGCTGAACAAGCCGGCCTGATTGAACGTCTACCGCAGCTCTTCGATGAGCTGCGCAGTGATGACTCAGGACCGGCTTTGGCGCCAGCCTCCAGGTCTCAAGAGCGGCCCCATGGCACCTCTTTCGCCATGCCCACGCGTCGTGAGTTACATAACGCCAATGCGCAGATCGCAGGGATTACCGATGATTTTTTGGCCGCCTTATTGGGCGGGCAACTGGCCGCGCAAAGCTTGGAACAGGCAATTATTTTAAAGGGTCGGCAACAAAGCTTGGCTGGACTGATGGAGACACTGGATCAGGTCATAGATGAGCTGGACCGCGCGGGCGCGGCTCTGGGGAAAGAGGATGCGGCGCAGTCTTTGGTACAGAACCTAGTCGAGACGCTGCATATGCTGTTATTGACGCTCAGTGATGTGGCGCGCGATGCTGACGCCATGGATGTGGCCTTACTGCAGGGTTTAACCGCAGACCGTTCGGAGCTCATGGAATCCATCCGGCAACGCTTGTTGAATACCCAGAACCTTCCGATTGCGGCGCGCGAGTCGCTGTTTGCAGCCACCAGTTTGTTCGAGCGCTGTTTGTGGTTGATTCGTCGCCTAAGCAGCAGCTTTACCCCGGCCGTGGAAGACGACTCAGCCCTGGAACCTGCCGCTTCCTAAGTCAGCAATTGGCTAGCCTTTCGGCTGAGGCCGATAACGTAAGACCAAGGCAGTGATGTCGTCCGATTGTTCGGCGCCATTGGCGTGGGCCTCTACGGCTTTAAATACGGCATCCACCTGAGCTTTGGCGGAGTGATTTTTGATACGCGCGTAGAGTTTTTCCAGCGCATCCTCGCCATAGAGTTCTTGTTGTGGGTTGCTCGCCTCGGTCACGCCATCGGTGTAGAGCATCAGCGCATCGCCGGGACCCAGTTGTACCTTACTCACCGGGAACTCTATATCATCCATGGCGCCCAGCACTAAGCCTGGCGGCAGCTTCAGCCATTCATGCTGGCCATTGGCGCGGGCAATCAGCGGCGGGTTATGGCCGGCATTGGCAAATTCCATCTCGCCCGTGGTCAGATCCAGCACCCCGCACAGGTAGGTCACGAACATGCCGCTGTCATTATTCAAACAAAGCTCATTATTGACGCGATACAACATCTCACCGGGGTTGGGCGATTGTTCGGCAAAGCCTTTTACCAAGGTCTTGGTCACGGCCATAAATAGCGCTGCAGGCACACCTTTATCTGAGACATCGCCAATGGCGAAAAACAGTCGGCGACCGTCATCCATGGGGAAGAAATCGTATAAATCCCCACCCACGGCTTTGGCGGAAAGCAGCTCAGCATGCAGATCCACCGGCAGTTGACGTCCCTCCAAGGCCAACCGCTTGGGCAGGAAACTCATCTGAATATTGCGGGCGATTTTCAGTTCACTTTCGATGCGCTCTTTAGCGGCCGTGGTCTGGGTCAGATCATTGATGTAGTCCTTAAGCGAGCGACGCATATCATCAAATGAGCGCGACAAATCACCGATCTCATCCTGGGTTTTGATGGTAGGCAGGGCCCGATCGAGATTGCCGCGGGCGATTTCCTCAGCACTGGACACTAAACCCTTGAGGGGCCGCGTGATGCCGCGCGAGATGAGGATAATCGCCAGCAAAAGCAGTAAAAAGCCCGCCGAGCCGATAATGAGAATGGCACTAATCACGCGCTGGATGCTGGCAAACAGCTCACGCTCAGGAATCACCACCCCAAGGCTCCATTCGAGCTCTGGCAGTCTCAAGTAATACAGTCGCGCACCCTCATCTAAAATCCCCGTAGGCAGAGGCAAAAAGGCCTCGCGGGTGCGCTGCATTTGCCGACCCAGCTCACGCAGCGCCGGTAGCTCTAGGGTTTGCGCCAGACTAAAGATGCTCTCGCGCATCACCCACTCCTCGTGCGGATAGGTAATGAGCCGGCCCGTGGGACTTAATAAGAAGGCATAGCCGGTGTCAAAGATTTCGACATCATCGACGATACTCACCAGACTGCGCAGCTCGACATCCAGCGCAATCACTCCTTGCAGCGCACCTTCGGCATCAAAAAAAGGCACGGAATAGACGACAATCAGTCGATTCGAGTCGACTGCTGAGGGAAAAGGCTCGGTCCAATAGGGCCGGCCAGTCAGCGCAGGAATCTGATACCAGTCGCGAGTGAAGGTGTCGTAGCCGCGACCGCCCAAATTCATACGGGCAATGCCTTCGGGGGTTTGGTAGGAAAATGGGCCAAAATACTGTCGATCGGGGAACGCCGCGAACGGTTCATAGCTGACGTTGGCGCCACTAATGATGCGCGATCCACGCACCGTTTCATCCAGCATCGGGAACAGATCATCGGGTTGATAGGCGCCAATTTGCAGATGGATGGCCATATGCTGCCCTACTCCTGCGACCTCATTGAGAGAAATCAGGATTTGGTTGGCGGTGGCCCGCACCAATTCGCGCGATTGGGCCTCTGCATTCTCCAGCAAAATGCCACGAATCATGGTGTAGACCGCGCCGGTGGAGATGAAAAAAATCGTGGCAATGGTCAACAGGCTGACCAAGGCAAGACGGGTGGCGAGGCTATGGCGGGCTAACACAAACTAGCGCCGGTTGAAGTGGTTGAAATCGGGGATTTGTTCGCCGCGCACCATTCCCTGCCCGCGCAGCAGTTCCCAAGCCAGACGATAGTCATTGGGATTGAGCTGACCCTCATGCAAGCGGCCCGATTCATCAAGATAAAAATCGCGCAGCACTGACAGCATCAGTCGTTGATGCGCTTCGTTGGTTTCGTGGCCAGCCTCCTGCGCACGCCATATCACCGTCTCCACGGCATAGTCGGGATTTTCGAAGGCATACTGCCAACCGCGCCGGCTAATCTCCACAAACTTTCTTAAAGCATCCTCGCGTTCCTCCCACTCGCGCAGGCGCACGTAGATACCATCCTCGGGCATGTTCACCCCATGATTGGCCAGCGGCAGCACAATTAAATCCTCTCGCTCTAGCCCATTTAAATAGAGCTGCACCATCTCGTTGTAGCGGGTAGCCATGGCGACATCAACCGCACCGGAGGTGAGAATGGCCATGGAGGCCCCTTGATCAAATACTTGTGGGCGAATTCCATAAAGACTAAAAAGCGCATCGGGCTGCGCGGCGAAACTGGTCCAACGCGATACACGCAAGCCATCTAAGTCTTCCGGCACGAGAATGCCGGCATCAGCCATGGCCACGAGAACTAAGGAGGATGTTTGTTTGAATTGGTGGATATTAACGATGGCGATCCCCGAATCAACCAGCTGCAGGGCCTCACCCAGGTTGAAAACGCCAATATCGACATAACCATCGGCCATCAGCCGCGTCGGCGAGAACTCGGGGCCATGCGGTAGGATGCGCACATTAAGGCCCGCATCCGCGTACCAGCCTTTGTCATAGGCGACGTAATAGCCCGCAAACTGAGCCTGAGGGACCCATTGCAATTGAAGGCTGAAGGTTTGCGCCGAGGCGCCCAGTGGTACCCAGCTCAGCAGCAGAGCCAGTAAACATCCCAGGATCCGCTGCTGTGACAGTTTCATTCGCGGGCAATTCCTTAGGTGCGCAGTTTTTCCAGCGCCGCCTGCATATCAGGCGTTACATCAATAATTGATAAGAAGCCACTGATTTCAAAGACTTCTTTGATTGGATCCGAGAGGGAGCATAGGGCCATTTTGCCACCGGTTTGACGCCGCTGTTTGGCCGCCATGAGGATGGCTCTAAGCCCGGCACTGGAGACATAAGCGATGGCAGAGAAATCAATGACAGCGGCTTCGTGATCGGCAAAGAAACTCAATAGCTGCTCGGAGAAAAGCGGTGCGGTGGTGCCATCTAAACGCCCATCGGGACGCACGACCAAAACCCCTTCAACGATCTCTTGTTTGATTTCCATAGGACGTTATTCCCCATCGATCTCTTGTCATGTTTGAGCGCAGCACACCATCATCAAGCGCGGCTTTTGGTCAGGCGCAGCGTATTCCAGCCTTCAATACTCTCATAGTTGACCTCATCCATCAGGCTTTTTAACAAATGCAGGCCCAAACCACCAATGGGTCGATCCTCGACCGTACCCGTGGTCGGCGCCTCCGGCGCCTGAGTCAATGGATTAAAGGGCTCGCCATCGTCTTTGACTTCAAGCACCACCTCCTCATCACCCATATGCAACAGCACATGGATCTCATGGCGCGTATCAGATTCATAGGCATAAGAGATGAGATTAGTGAGCCACTCGTCCAGCACAAGGTTAAGCGCATAAACAACCTTAGGCGAGAGACCCCCCTGCTCACCGAAGGTTTCAATGGACTCCGCCAGCCCCGGCAGCTCAGCAATATCATTGCTCAGCGTAAACTCATGCGACATCACAATAGGGTCTCCCGCCCATATGACTGGACTTATGGTGCCCCCATTGAACGCAAATGTCAGCCCACTTGTGCGGTAGCCGGTGGTTCGTAGATACCCTCTAAGCGATCCTCCAACTCTTCACCGGCGCGCCGTAGGGCCTCGAGTGTGGCCTCATCCGGCTCCCAGTAATTGCGCTCGGAGGCTTCGATCAGGCGATTGGCCATCTTTGCCGAGGCAGTGGGATTGAGCTTGGCGAGACGATCGCGCATCTCGGGATCGAGTAGGAAGGTCTCGGAGAGCTGTTGGTAGACCCAAGGCTGAACCTGACCGGTGGTGGCCGACCAGCCCATGGTATTGGTGATATGCACCTCGATCTGGCGCACGCCTTCATAGCCGTGTTTCAGCTGACCTTCATACCATTTGGGATTCAGCATGCGCGTGCGGGTCTCTAGCGAGACCTGTTCGGTCAGCGTGCGCACCGTTCCCGCGCCCTTGGTTTGATCGCCAATGTAGACCGGGGTTTCTTGACCACCGCGCGCTTGTTTCACGGCGCGGCTGATGCCGCCCAATGTGTCGAAGTAGTTATCGATGGTGGTGACGCCCAGCTCGACGGAATCGAGATTCTGATAGGTCAGCTGTACATCGGCGAGCATGCTTTTCAAGAGCTTGTCCTGCTTCATCGGTCGACCGGTGCGGCCATAGGCAAAGCCTTTGCGCTGGGTATAGGTATTGGCCAGCTCTTCTTCGTCATCCCAACGGCCATTTTCCACCAGGTTATTGACGTTGGCGCCGTAAGCGCCATCGGCGTTGCCATAGACGCGCAGTGAGGCCGTCTCCAGATCACAGCCATGAGTTTCCATGTACTCCAGCGCGTGTTTGCGCACGAAGTTTTGTTCGGGCGGCTCATCCTCGGCAGCCGCCGCCAAATAGGTGGCTTCAGCCAAAAGCTTGATTTGCAGCGGCATGAGGTCGCGGAAAATCCCCGACAGCGTCAACAACACGTCGATACGCGGCCGACCCAGCTGTTCAAGCGGGATCAACTTTGCGCCGGCCAGGCGCCCGTAGTTATCAAAGCGCGGCTCAGCGCCCACCAATGCCAAGGCTTGGGCGATTTGGCTGCCTTCGGATTTCAGGTTGTCACTGCCCCACAGCACCATGGCCACCGATTCGGGCAAGGGCTCACCACACTCTTGATGTTTGGCCAGCAGGCGGTCGGCTTGCAGCAATCCGTCCTTGACCGCAAAGGCACTGGGGATGCGGAACGGATCAAAGCCATGCAGATTGCGCCCAGTGGGCAGCACCTCAGGCTGACGCATCACATCGCCGCCCGGCGCCGGATGAATATAACGCCCATCTAAGGCGCGCAAGATCCCGTCGATCTCGGCATCTTCGGACATGTAGCGATTGGCGGTTTCCAGCGCGCTGAGCATCTCCTTAAAGGCATCATCGCATTGGCCCTCAGCGACTTTCAGCGCCGCGCTAGCGGATCCGGTTTGCGCCAGCACTTCGGCCACTTTGGGATCCAGACGCGTATCGTGGCCGGCCTCAGCAATCGCCATGAGCATTTCTTGGCGCTCGGGTTCGGATAGAGCCTCGCCCACCACATGCAAGCCATAGGGAATCAGGGTGTACTCGAGCTCCAGAATCTCTTCGGCGAGTTTTTTGATGTGGTTTTCGGCTTCACCGCTTTCCAGATCCCACAGCGGTTCGGCTTGTGCCAGCTCGACCTCAGCAGCTTGGGATTGAATCAGCTCGGCCAGCGAGGGACGTTCATGATCTTGCGCGGGTTCCAACGAGCGCCAGCGATCCACTGAGCTTTTCAGCTCTAACAGGCCTTTATACAAACCGGCATGCGAGACCGGCGGCGTCAGATAGCTGATCAAGGTCGCCCCGGCGCGGCGTTTGGCGATGGCCCCTTCGGAGGGGTTATTCGAGGCGTAGAGATAAAGATTGGGCAGATCGCCAATCAGGCGATCCGGCCAGCAACTGCCTGACATCCCGGATTGTTTGCCGGGCATGAACTCCAGCGCGCCATGCGTCCCAAAATGCAGCACCGCGTGGGCTTTGAAGTCCTCGCGGATGTAACGATAAAAGGCTGAGAACGCGTGGGTCGGCGCAAAGCCATGCTCGAACAACAGGCGCATCGGGTCGCCTTCATAACCAAACGAGGGCTGCACAAGAATCAGGGCGTTGCCGTATTGGCGGCCCTGGACATAAATCGAGCTGCCGTTGGACAGCGCTTTGCCGGGCGCTGGACCCCACTGACCTTCGATTTCTTTGAGCCAAGGCTCGCGGCGCACGTGATCATCAGCTGAAATCAGAGTATGAACGTTGGCATCGGCGCCGTATTGTTCGCGATTGCCGTCGATGATGCTCTCGCGCAGGGCATCGACGCTTTCGGGCACTTCGACTTGGTAGCCGGCGGCATTGAGGCTTTTCAGGGTATTGAATAGCGACTCGAACACGCCCAAATAAGCGGCGGTTCCGGTATTCCCGGCATTCGGTGGGTAATTAAACAACACCAGGGCAACGCGGCGCTCAGCACGCTCAGCCCGGCGCATCTCCACCATGCGGCGCACACGCGCGGCCAGCATGTTAACCCGCTCATGACAGGTGAACATGTCTTGGGTGCTGTTCTCACCATCGAATTTACAGTGCATATGACAGCCGGAGCAGATCGAACCGGCGGGGCCCGGACGACCGCCATACACCATCGGTACCACACAGCCATCGAGCTCGGGAATCGCCACCATAATGGTGCTTTCTACCGGCAGCAGGCCGCGCTCGGAGTTGCCCCATTGATCCAGTGTTTGAAACTCCACGGGATGGGCGGCGACATAGGGCACATCCAGCTTGGCGAGGATCTCCTCCGCGGCTTTGGCATCGTTATAGGCCGGCCCACCCACCAAGGAAAAGCCGGTCAGCGAAATCACCGCATCCACCTGCGGCACACCATCCTTAAAGAAAAACTCTTCGATGGCCGGGCGCGCATCCAGACCCGAAGCGAATGCTGGAACAACCTCCAGACCCTCTTCCTCCAGCTTATTGATCACCGGATCGTAGTGGCCGGCATTACCCGCCAGCACATAGGAGCGCAGCAGCAATACACCCACCCGACCGGTTTTTTTGGAACCCAGCACGGGCAGGTCTTCGATTTGCGAGGACAGGCGATTTTTCATGCGTGGGTGGTAGACACCGACCTCGGGGTATTCGGCGGGCAGGTCATGAGGCACTTTGCCGCGCAGCGAACGGCGCGGACCATCGGCATAGCGATCCACCAAGAAGCGGATCATATTGGCGATATTTTCCTCAGAGCCGCCCAGCCAGTATTGCAGCACCAAGAAATAAGCACGCACGTCTTGGGCGGTTCCGGGGATGAACTTCAAAAGCTGCGGCAGGCGGCGCAGCATCTTCATTTGTTGCGCGCCGGGGGTACCGCCGGTTTTGGGGTCTTTTTTGCCACGCAAGCGCTTGAGCAGGGCCATCGGGCCGGAGCTTGGCTTGGCCATATCAAAGCCGCCCATGCGCGTCAGTCGGGTGATGTCGGCAGCGGACATGGCACAGACCAAGGCGTCACAGTTGTCGCGGCGGGCTTCTAAATCGGCTTGGATTTTTTGGTACTGTTCTTCGAGGAAGAGCATGGTACCGACGATGATGTCGGCTTGAGCGATATCGGCTTTGCAAGCCTCGAGCAGCTCCTCGTTATCGCTCCACTCAGAAGCTGCATGCACGCTGAGCTCAAGGCCCGGTAACTGCTGTTGCAACAAACCGCGGGCACGCTCAGCGGCACTGGCCAAGTGCGTGTCCAAGGTCACAATGGTCACACGCATGGGTGTGGAGGCGATGATCTTTTTGGATTGGGCTGCCATATACTCCCTACTCATTGGGTTTTGGCCGTGCACGGATGCAGGCGCCGGGCGTATCTTTCTGGAATAATTGATGCTCGCGCCTATTTGCACAATCAAAAACTGGCGAAAACCTGACCTGAGTCGTCCCCTAAAACAGGTAATTCCCTCATGAGCGAGAACAAAGACCCTTGGACCGAGAATCCGCAGACCCCGCGCGAGGAGGACGCGAATTGGGAGCGCAAGGCGCTGCGCGATATTGCTCTGGAGGGGGTGAAAGAGCGTCGGGTGGCGCGACGTTGGGGCATCTTTTTTAAGTTTCTAGGGCTTGGTTATTTGTTCTTAATATTGGTCATAGCCAGCGACAGCTTACCCGGACGCAGTACCGATCGCGGTCCGCATACGGCCTTGGTCGATATTCAGGGCGTAATCAGCGAGGGCGCGGCGGCCAATGCCGATCGGGTCGTGGGTGGTCTGCGCGCGGCGTTTAAACACCCCAATACCCAGGGCGTCATTATCCGCATCAACAGCCCGGGAGGCAGTCCGGTGCAGGCGGGCTATATCAATGACGCGGTGGCGCGGCTTAAGGCTGAACATCCCGATACCCCTCTGTATGCGGTGATTGCCGATATTGGCGCCTCAGGAGGATATTACGTGGCGGTGGCAGCGGATGAGATTTTCGCCGACAAGGCCAGCATTGTGGGCTCAATTGGCGTGCGTCTGGATAGCTTTGGCTTTGTCGATGCCATGGAACGTTTGGGGATTGAGCGGCGCTTATTCACCGCTGGTGAGAACAAGGCGATTTTGGATCCATTTTTGCCCCTCGCGGATACCGACCGAGACCACATGCAAAATTTGCTGGATGCGGTGCATCAGCAGTTTATCGATACGGTGGTGACTTCGCGTGGAGAGCGTTTGGTGACCAACGGGCCGGAGCTGTTCTCAGGGCTGGTCTGGACCGGTGAACAGAGTCTGGATTTGGGCCTGATCGACGGGCTCGGCAGCAGCAGTCATGTGGCCCGCGAGATCATTGGCGCCGAGCGCATCGTCAACTTCACGCAGCGCCAAGACTTCTTTACGCGGCTGACCGAAGGATTGGGCGTGGTCTTGTTGCGCTTATTTCAATCCCAGGAGTTCAGCGGGTTGCGTTGAGCGCTTCGCGTATGGGCGTTCGTCTCAGTCGCAGAGGTATTGTCTAAAGTCGTTTGAGGAAATCGCTGAGATCTTCGGGCAGTGGCGCATCGACGGCTATCTTGCGGCCGCTGTCGGCCATCTGAAAACGCAATTGCTCGGCGTGTAAGAAGACCCGCTTGAGTCCTTGGGTTTTTAGGCGGCGATTGACTTCGGCATCACCATAGTGGCGATCACCAGCCAGCGGATAGCCCAGATGCGCGGCGTGGACGCGGATTTGATGGGTACGGCCAGTACCGATATTCACCTGCATCAAAGTAAAGCGGTCAAAGCGTTGCCGCGGCGTAAATTCGGAGTCCGCGGCTTTTCCGTCTTCATCAACACGCATCTTGCCACCCGGGCGTTGACCATCGCCGCGCACTAATGCAGCGCGCACTTTTTGTGGCCCACCCTTCCAACGACCGCAAACCAGGGCTTGGTAGATCTTATCGACTTTACCTTGGCGCAAAGCGCCATGAAAACCCATCAGGGCCGCCCGGCTTTTGGCCAACAATAAGACGCCGCTGGTGTCGCGATCGAGGCGATGGCCGAGTTCGAGATACGGCGTATTGGGTCTTAGGCGGCGCATGGCTTCGATGACGCCCAAAGCCACCCCTGTGCCACCATGCACCGGCAAGCCGGCCGGTTTGTTAAGGATCAGCAGATCGGCGTCCTCTAAGAGGATGGAGGCTTCAAGTAATTCAGCCAGTGAGGCCGGCAGCGGCAATTGATCCAGCTTGGCCTCGGTCTGGGTCACTGGCGGGATGCGCACGATATCGCCGAGGCCAAGGCGGTAATCGGGCTTGCTGCGGCCCTTATTGACACGCACTTCGCCTTTGCGCAGCAAGCGGTAGATGCGGCTTTTAGGCACGCCTTTTAAGTGCCGCATGAGGAAATTATCGAGTCGCTGACCGTCGGCATCGGCGGTAATTTCCAGCTGCACCACGCGGCTGTGCGGTGTTTTTGCGGTCTCGGGCATAGACGCAATATTACCAGTTCATTCAATCTGTTTGATGGATTTTTGCAAGATTGTTATGATGTGCCGTCGCGTGTCGTGGCAAAAGCTTCGAGCTGCTTTTGGCTGAGGCTTTTTGACCCCACCACCGATCCCAAGAACACCGATGTCGAATGCGCCCGTTTGCGGGTTTCATTGGGCACACCGGCGTATCGCCAAGCGAAACCTGGATTGCTTTATCACATGCATTTTTGCGATTCACCGCATCACCCTGCCCTACCGAATCTGCTCTCGCAGCCGATGAGCTTCGTGCTCGGCTGTCTGTGCGCTCTGGTGCCGCTTCACAGCGCCCAGCGTTCAGGCCTTGCCGTGCCCAGCTTACTGGCCGATGCCGGCGATTCGTTCGGGGCTCATAACCGAGAACCCTTGAATGAAACGTATTTTAATCAATGCGACGCAGCCCGAAGAGCTGCGCGTGGCCATGGTCGATGGCCAAAAACTTTTCGACCTGGATATCGAACTGCCCGCCCGGGCACAGAAAAAGGCCAACGTTTATAAAGGCGTTGTCACCCGCATAGAGCCTAGTTTAGAGGCTGCCTTTGTCAATTATGGCGCTGAGCGTCATGGCTTTTTGCCGCTGAAAGAAGTCTCGCGCGCCGCCCTCGGCCTCTCTGGTGATGAGGAAGCCAGCCCCAAAAATGCGCTCAAAGAAGGCATGGAGATTATTGTCCAGGTCGAGAAAGAAGAGCGTGGCAGCAAGGGCGCGGCATTAACCACTTTTGTTAGCCTGGCGGGCCGTTACTTAGTGTTGATGCCCAATAATCCGCGCGCCGGCGGCGTATCGCGGCGTATTGAGGGCGATGAGCGCAGCGAGATTCGCGAGGCTTTGGCGCAACTGGAAGTGCCTCAAGGTATGGGGCTGATTGCACGCACGGCTGGCGTGGGTCGCACGGTCGAAGAGCTGCAGTGGGACCTCGAGTATTTGAAAACGCTATGGACAGCGATTGATGGGGCGGCGAAAGAGAAAAAGGCGCCGTTCCTGATTTATCAGGAGAGCAATATCATCATTCGCACCCTGCGCGATCACATGCGCAGTGATATTGCCGAGGTGATCATCGATGATCCTAAGGTGTTTGAGCAGGCCGGTGATTTTGCGCGGCAGGTGATGCCGAATAATTTATCGCGCATCAAGTTGTATGAAGATCATGTGCCGCTGTTTAACCGTTATCAGATTGAAAGTCAGATTGAGGCAGCGTTTGAGCGTCAGGTGAGCCTGCCGTCTGGTGGCGCGATCGTCATTGATCATACCGAGGCGTTGATCTCGATTGATGTGAACTCGGCGCGCGCGACCAAGGGCAGTGATATCGAAGAAACTGCGCTGAACACCAATTTAGAGGCAGCGGATGAGATTGCCCGACAGCTGCGGCTGCGGGATTTGGGCGGCCTGATTGTCATCGACTTTATCGATATGGCGCCGAATCGCAACCAGCGCGAGGTTGAGAACCGTCTGCGCGTGGCTTTGGAGATGGATCGGGCGCGGGTGCAGGTGGGCCGGATTTCGCGCTTTGGCTTGCTGGAAATGTCGCGGCAGCGCTTGCGTCCTTCGCTGGGCGAGTCAAGTCAGATGATTTGTCCGCGCTGTAACGGCCATGGGCATATTCGTGGCGTTGAGAGCTTGGCTCTGTCCGTGCTGCGCTTACTCGAAGAAGAGGCGATGAAGGATAAGACCAGCCGCGTGCTGGCGCATTTGCCGGTGGATGTGGCGACGTTTTTGCTGAATGAAAAGCGCGATGTGATTTTTACGATTGAAGAACGTCATCGGGTTGGCATCACGCTGGTGCCTTCGCCTCAATTACAGACGCCGCATTTCACGGTGAAACGTTTGCGGCGCGATGAGATTTTTGAGGAAATTGGTGGACGCAGCAGCTATCAGTTGTTGCACGAGGATGAGCCTGAGTTGGTGAATCAGGCGCGGGGCGGGCGCAGTGAGAAAGCTGCGGTGCAGCGGATTGCGCCTCCGAGTCCTGCTCCTGTTTCGGATTCTGCTGCGGGTTCGAGTTCGGGGTCTGCTTCCGCGTCCGCGAATGAGCCACAGCCCCGCAAGATGACGGCAACGCCGAGCTTACCAGGTTTGTTTAACCGTATCTGGGGAAGCTTGTTCTCTTCTGGGAGTGAGCGTAATGAAGGGCCTCGGGCGGCATCGCGGCGGATTCCTGAGGACGCCTCTTCTTCTGAATCATCTGCGGGTTCTTCTGGAGGTTCTGGGTCCGCTGGATCTAGCTCGGGTGAGCGTAAGGCTCGTGACTCAGAGCGCGATGGCCAACGCAGTGGGCGTGGGCGGCGCGGTGGTCGCAATCGGCGCAGCAGCAGCGGTGGTCGTGGCCGTGGTGATAACCGCGGTGGGTCGCGCGAGCGTCCAGCCGGCGAAGCTTCCGAGACTAGCGCTGCTTCTGATGCCGTGGGCTCTGGTGATGCCGCTTCGGGCGGCGACGCGACTTCCCCAACTCAAACCAGCGCCTCCCAAACGGGGGATGCGGGTGTAGGTGCAGTAAAGGCTGTCGAAGCCGGATCCACTGGCACCGCCGATCGTTCCGATTCAAATAATGAACGGCGCGAAGGTCGCGATAAGGATAAGCCTGAAGGCGAGGGTCAGCGCAGTGGCCGCAGTCGTGGTCGGCGCGGTGGGCGTCGGCGTCGGCGTCCCGAAGGTGCCGAAGGTTCCTCGGAGCTTCGGCAGGACAATGCCGAAAGTGCTGGTGGTAGTGCTGGTGGGAGTACTCCTGCCGAATCGTCCGCGTCGGCACCTGCGCCTGCTGCCCCCGCTCCTGCTGCCCCTGCGCCTGTTGCAACTGCTGCACCTGCGCCTGTTGCACCCTCAGTTTCAACTCCAGCGCCTGCTGCAGCCTCGGCTTCCGCGTCTGCGTCTCCGGCAGCTCCGATGACAGCCGAGCCCAAAGGTGAGCCCGTAGCCAAGGCATCTGCTAAGTCCAAGGAGGAACCAGCGGCCAAAGCGCCTGCTGAAACGAAAGCTGAGCCAGCGGCCAAAGCACCTGCTGAAACGAAAGCTGAGCCAGCGGCCAAAGCACCTACAGCGGCTAAAGTGTCTGATAAAGCCTCGGCTGGCGAAAAAGCGCCTGCACGCAAACGCGCCAGTGCCGCCAAGCCCAAGGCAGCGTCACCCCGCAAGCGGGCACCGCGCAAAAAGCCCGACGCCGAATAACGGGGTACGACCCCACTTATCCACAGGGGTACGACCCCAATTAGCGAGGCTAATTGGGGTCGTACCCCATTTGTTGGGGATGCATCCCTACTTGATGTGCTGCAACAGGCCTTTGGAGGCGTCCTCGATCATGTCCAGGACGCGCTCGAAGCCTTGAGCGCCGCCGTAGTAGGGGTCGGGCACTTCGCGTTCGGGCCAGTGAGGCGCGAAATCCATGAAGAGTTGCACCTTAGCGCGCGCATTGGCGCCAGGCGTAGGCAAGTCACGCAGATTCTGCTGATCCATGACCAGGACGTAATCAAAGTTATCAAAATCTTCGGTGGTTACACGGCGGGCGCGCTGCACGGAGAGATCGATGCCGCGCCTAAGGGCTGCTTCGGTAGCACGCTTATCGGGTGGATTACCGATGTGGTAGGCATGCGTCCCGGCCGAGTCAACGCGAATTCGGTCAGCGAGCCCTTCGCGCATCAGAACGTGCTCAAATACGGCTTGCGCCGTTGGCGAGCGGCAAATGTTGCCCATACACACAAACAATACTTCGGTCATTGACTTATGACTCCTGGCGGACTTAAAACATGACTTTGAAGGGGTACGACCCCTCGGGGGTCGTACCCCATTTTTTCTTTTACTGGAGATTCTAATTCATGGCTACTGATTCGCGTTATCCCATTGCTTGCGAGCCTGCGACGCTAAGCATTGAGGGTCAGGAGTATTCGCTGCCGGTTATTGAGGGAAGCGAGGGCGAACGGGCCATCGATATTTCAGGTCTGCGAGCGGAGACTGGGCACATCACGCTGGATCATGGTTATGGCAATACCGGAAGCTGTGAAAGTGCCATTACGTTCATCGATGGGGATAAGGGCATTCTGCACTACCGCGGGATTCCGATTGAGGAGTTTGCTGAGGGACCGAGCTTCATCGAAGTGGCTTATTTGCTGATCTTCGGTCACTTGCCATCGGATGATGAGTACAACGCGTTTTCTAAGGACATGACGCGCTTTGCCAATATTGATGAGGTGATGAAGTACCACTTTGAGGGCTTCCCGCGCTCGGCACCGCCGATGGCCATTCTTTCGGCCATGATTAACGCCTTGTCATGCTTTCATCCCGAGCTGCATGAGCTGGATGATGAAGCGCAGTTCCGCCAGGCCGCTGCCAACCTGATGAGTAAGATCCGTACCATTGCGGCGTATGCATTCCGTCAATCTCGGGGACTGCCGTATATGTACCCCGACCCTGCCCTGCGCTATGTGCCTAACTTCATGCACATGATGTTCTCTCAGCCTTATGAGCAGTACATTTGTGCGGATGTGATCCGTAAGGCCCTGAATCTGATCTTGATTCTGCATGCTGATCACGAGCAAAACTGCTCGACTTCGACGGTACGCATTGTCGGCTCGAGTGGCGCGAATTTGTTTGCTTCGTGCGCTTCGGGCGTGTGTGCCTTGTGGGGGCCGTTGCATGGCGGGGCCAACGTGGAAGTGCTGAATATGCTGGAGCAAATCCATGAGGGCAACATCACGCCGGAAGAGTATTTAGAGCTGGCCAAAGATAAGGACAGCAAAGTGCGGTTGATGGGCTTTGGACACCGGGTTTACAAGAACTTCGATCCGCGGGCGCAGATGCTACAGAAGATCGCTGAGGAGTTATTACCTCAGCTGAATGTCAATGATCCTTTGTTGAACATCGCGCGCAAGCTTGAGGAAATTGCTTTGTCTGACCCCTACTTTGTGGATCGCAAGCTCTATCCCAATGTGGACTTTTACAGCGGCATTATCCTGCGCGCTTTGGGTATTCCAACCAACATGTTCACCGTGATTTTCGCGATCGGGCGACTGCCGGGCTGGATTGCGCATTGGTGGGAGCAGAATCAGACCGGCGGCAATAAAATCTCGCGCCCTCGCCAGATATACACCGGGCACACCGGCCAGCACTATATCCCGCCCGAACAACGCGTTTAAAAAAGGGGTCTGTCCCCTTTTTTTAAATGGGGACTGTCCCCTTTTTGGCGAGGCGGGCGGCGTGGTGGATGCTGGTGAGCATGGCTTTTTTGCCTGTGCCGGTGCAGGGGACCCAGGGACGTGGCGGATCGTTGAGGGCTTCGCGCAGGGCGCGGCCAAGGGTCGTGCGCATCATGGTCATGAGCACCACAACATCGGCGTTTTCGGCTAGACGCTTGAGCCCATCCACTTCCCTACCCCAGTTCGATGACCAACCGGTGAGGCGGAACTCGACGCTGATGCCCGGCCAACGCTCGTGCAGCTGAGCCTTGATATCCTCGATGTAACGCGCCTGGATTTCGTTGCCGCCGACAAACAGCACGTTGACACACTCACCCGCCTCCAATCGTGCGTCGATGTCCGGCGCTAAATGTTCTTCCCGCTCCCAATTGGGCAGATGCAAATCCATGGTATAGGCGCCCGGGGCACGGCATTCAGCGAAGAGCTCGAGCACCTGCGCCGCCTCTTGGGGACGATGATCACGCATAGCGAAGAACAACTCGCGCAGCTGGGCATAGGCATCGGCATCCCGCCCAAGACGCCGCAGTAAACGAAAGCGCGCGCGCAACACATCGGTCTCTGACCAGGCGGGATAGACCTGATCGAGATCCGCGATGAAGTGGAGCATGGGCTCGCAGAAGCGCTTTTGCACCGCCAGCTGTTCCATGGCGTCCAGCGCTTCTTGGGCGATGTCTAGGGCATCACGCCGCAGCGCTGCGCCGACCAACATCTGCCACTGATGCCACTGCCGCTCTTGCGGCTGATCATCGCTGTGGCGGCACAGCTGACATAGGGCTTCAAACAAGATCGGGCTACTGGACCACCAGAGCGGTTTCACCAACACCCGCGATGCTAAATCAGCATCCCAAGCCATCAAGGTCTCGCCGATCTCGACCACCCAGGCGGGTTGCAGCAGCTCGGCTTGCTCCAACAGGCGTTCCAGCGCAGCTCCAGGCACCGGCGCAAGCGGACGCTGCTGCTCTCGCCAAAACGCCATAGCCCTCTCTGCAGTCGGAAGATCGAGCCGCGCCATCTCAAGCAATAAAGCATAAAAGGGGTACGACCCCACCAAACCCCACAAATGGGGTCTGACCCCACTCTGGGGTCGTACCCCTGTGGATAAGTTTGCGAGGGCGGAGCTGCGCAGGGCTTCGCTGGTGGGCTGCTCGAACCAGTCGAGCAGGGCCATGAGGCCGAGGGTGTAGTGGGCTTGGGCGGCGCTGTCGTTGAAGCGCTCGACGGCGTCCTCAAAGTAGGGGCGGCCCTGCTCTAGGCGTTGGCGCAGGGTTTGCAGCGGCAGGTGTTCCTGCGCCAACTTTAGGCTGGTGAGATCGGTGAGGCCCGCTTTAAGTAGGCCCATATCGGTGAGCAAAGCGGCATCGCAGATACGCGGATCTTCGAGCCAAGGGGCGAATTGCTCAGCGGCGGCCTCGAATAGGCCCTGGCGATGCCATAGTCGCCCCAAAGCTAGCTCGAGTTCGGCGCGCTGGTGCTCACGAGCGCTGCGCTGCATCGGCGTATGAATCAAGGCCTCTAAAAGCAACTTAAGCAGCTGTATCGCCGCATCTTGCTCGTCATTTGCTGCCACCTGTTGCGCTAGGGTCGTACCCCGTTGGAAATAATCCGCAGAGACATGGCGTTTTTGGCAGCGCAACAGCGTCAGGGCCGATTCACTCTCGCCAAGCGCGAATAACGCCGGCAAGACGTCAATCAACAGCTCGGGGGCGGACTCACCGGCGGTGATCATGAGCTTGCGCCAGGCTTTCGCGTGATTGGCCAATGATTGCTTAAGGACCGACAGATCCGGGCGCCGCGCCAGCACACACAGATAGCCGCACAAGACCGCGAGGTCTTTGCTGGCCGGTAGATCGGCGCCGCTTAATGCGGCCTCCTTGCCCTTGTCAAAGGCTTCACGCCACGGCGGGGGCGGATCCACACCGCCAGCAGACCCAGAAGACTGACCCGATAATGAACCCGCTGGCCGCATAGACTGGGAGGCGGAGGCTAAAGAATCCTGAACTGGGCTTGGGTCGAGTTCCGCAAAGGCTTGCTGCGCCGGCCAAAAAGCCGCTTCAATACGCGGCATAACCGGATCGAGAAACGTCCAAATCTCGGGATCCATCATGCGCAAAACAAAGAAGTACAGCCCCACCTCGCGGCCACCATACTCTTTGAGCATGATGCTCACAGTCGCCTCAAGGTCATCGGGCGGCTTAATAAGATCGTCACCGCCCAGCACGTAGCCATGCTCATCATGCGGCACGCCGGAAAGCGACATAAAACGGCACATGAGATCGGCCTTGTGATCCGCAAAATAGCCGAGATAAAGAAGAGTCCACTCGCGCGGGCCAAACAAAACATTGACCAACGGCTGCATTTGGGCGATGAGCGGTTCGTCTTTAAGGCGCATGACTCGCTCAATACGGCTGCGCTGATGCCGTGCTAAAGAGCGCAAGACCGTCTGTTTGAGACGTTCAAGTCGGGCTTTGGGGTCGCGCATGCGCTTGACGATGGCGGCTAGGGCTTGCCGCTGCTCAATGTCGCTGAGCTGCTCCCAGACCTCTTGCCAGCGGGTCAATGCGCCCGCGCTCACGGCCGCTGACCTACGTCCATCCCCGTTAGATCTAAGGCCTTGATCAGCTCCGCCAGCTCAGGCCAGGTATCACCGGCTTGGATGCCTTGGGCAGTAAACCAACCTTGATTCATTTCCAGGGCAAAACGCACAGGGCCTCGCGAAACATGCGATCGCAAGGACTGCGGCTGCATATCAGCGATATTGACGACCCGAAACTCGGCATCGATAAAGGCGACCGACAAAGGAATCGGGGTGTTTTTCATCCACATGGCAACTCGCTGCGCATCGGGCCAGATGAACAACATACCCTGATGCTCAGCCAGAGTATTGCGGTACATCAAGCCGCGTGCATGCCATTCCGGCGTTAAGGCGAGTTCCAACTGCAGCTGGCGATCACCCCAAGTGAGCTCGCTTTGCGGCGGTGGATCCAGCAAATCGCCGGCCCAGGCTGCCGGTGCCAGCGTCCAAGCCAACACCAGCGCCACAAGCCAGCGACGGATATTAATCTTGTTGCATGCGGCCAATGGCACAACTGACAAAGGATTTGGCTTTGCTGCCAGCGGCTTTGAGGCCGTGCACGGAACCGGTTTCGGGATAGCCCATGGACAGCAGCTTGGCTACCGCATCTGGGCGCACGGTCTCGGCACCAGTCAGCTCAACCCAGCCTTCATCAACATTGACTTCAACGTCGCTGACGCCAGGCACGCTCAGCAGGCCCTTGCGGATACTCGCCGCGCAACCACCGCACTTTATGTTTTCAACTTCAATGCGCATCACCCACTCCTTAATCACGCAAACCCATGTTTCCCCGCAAAATCGAATATTTCGGGGCGCATACTTATTATGATCCATCTCCCCCCGAAATGTTCAATGCGCGCAGTCGGTTTTGTTCGGCGCGGGGGTAGAATCGCGGCGATTGCGCGGCGGCTTGTTCAAAGTAGCGCATAGCGATACCGCGCTCATTTTTGAGCAACGCGATATAGCCGACGTTATTGGCTGCAGCTGACGCATCGAGCGGCGGCTGCATCGCATTCATGGCATCGGCATAACGCCCCTGCCAAGCTAGGGTCAGACCCCAATTGATGCGCATGCGACTGTGGTTGGGGCTTTGCCGCAGGCCCTCGCGAAAATGGCGTTCCGCGGCGCTGAAATCCCTGGCCATGAGCCGCGAATAGCCCAAATTGTTCAGTACCACCGGGTTATTGGGTCGCAGGGCTAAGGCCTGTTGGTAGTGCCCGCGCGCTGCCTGGTAATCACCCTCTAAATCAGCCATCACGCCCAGCGCATTGTGGCTTTGCCAGCCTGCCTCGCGATTGGCGATGAGCTGTTCGAAGACGATGCGGGTTTGTTCATGCTCACCGAGGCGAAAGTCGGTCACCGCCAATGCCTCACGCAGGCGCGCGTCGTTGGGACGCTGCGCTTGCGCCTGCTGCAGTAGCGGCCGAGCCTGCATTAAATCACCCATTTGCAGCAGCAACAGACCCGACTCGCTCAGCGCTTCGGCATGGCGTGGGCGCTGCGTCAGAATCTCCTGGTAGTAAAACAGGGCGCGGGCGCTGTCGCCCTCGACCTGTGCCTCGCGCGCCAGCGTGAGAAATTCGCTCAGTTCGGTGGAACTCAGCGCTGGCTCACCGGGACGTTGCGGGTTACTGCTGCAAGCACCCACCAAGACGATGCACAGCAAAAAACCCAGCAGCCGTAGGCTGCGCCGTCCATTGCGGGGCATCGCCGTAAACGCTCGCCCTACCGCAGCCCCAGGACGTTTTGGTACCGATACGCAGGTGTGTTCTATGGCTGGCAACATGACAAGGTGTCCTTCAAGGTCGGGCTCAATGCGAAACATTCTTAAGCAAATAAAACCGTAAAAATCTGGATCACAGCCGGCCCCAGCAACACCAAAAACAGCGCCGGGAAGATCAGCAGCAAAATGGGAAAAACCATTTTCACCGGCAGCTTGGCAGCACGTTCTCGGGCGCGTTGGATGCGTTCGATGCGCATGCCTCGGGCGAACTCTCGCAGGGCATCGCCGATGCTGGTGCCGTAACGCTCAGCTTGAATGAGGATGCCAGTGAGTGACTTAATCTGCGGAATACCACAGCGCTGCGCCAGTGAGCGCAGTGCCTCTTCGCGGGTTTTTCCGGCGCGCAGCTCCAAAGCCATGAGGCGAAATTCAGCGGCTAGCTGGGGATGACTGAACATCATCTCGCCCCCTACCCGCTCGATAGCCGAATCCAGACCGAGGCCAGCCTCAACACAGACCACGAGCATGTCCATGGCATCGGGGAAGCTGTTTTCCAGCTCGCGGCGGCGTGTGGTGATTTTTTGCCGCAACACCAGGTCGGGCGCATAAAACCCCACCACCGCCAAGAGCATCAGCAGTGTGAGAAATTGCCAGTCATAAACCAGACGCGGCGATGTCGCCATTCCGAGCAAGAAGCCAACCAAGGGTAAGCTGATGGCCAGCAGAATCTTGCTGCCGAGAAAGACCTTAAGCCCACGATAGCCGCGATAGCCGGCTTGCACGAGGCGCGTCTGTAGGCGGGATTTCTGCCAGTCTTCGCGCGGCAGGAGGATTTTTCCCGCCGGCTCCACCCAACGTACCAAAAAGCTGCCGAGGATCTGCGGCGTATCTTTGCGGATAGGCGGCGCCGTCGCCTTGGGGTCGTACCCCATTTGTAGGGATTGCAGGCGTCGTTGGGTGGCACCACCGCGCGCCAGCACCAACGACAATACGGCGAACACCAGCAAGCTGGCGGCGATAAAGACCGCCGCCAAAGCGCCCCAATGCAAAAACATCGTTTGTGTTGGCATGTTGAAGTTTCATCCTTGGGTTAGATTTGAAAGCGCACCATGCGACGGATGACGAGGTAACCGACGAGCATAAAGCTGAGCTGCGCGGCAACAATCCACTGCCCCATCGGGTGCTCCCATAAGATCGCCAGGTACTCCCCACGAAAGGCGGCAAGAAACAAGGCGACGATGATGGGCAGGCCAATCAGCACGTAGGCCGAGACCTGCATCTCAGCAGCTTGGATGCGCACCTCCCCGGCGGTTTGCGCGCGCTCGCGCAGCATCATGGCGATTTGCGTGAGCACATCGGCTAGATTGCCACCGGTGCGCTTTTGGATCAGGACAGCGGTGACGAAATAGGCGATATCGCTACCGCCTACGCGGGTTTGAAGGTTGCGCAGCGCGTCTTCTAACTCGAGACCATAGTTGATTTCATCGAAGGTGATGGACAGCTCATCATTAACGGGATAGGCCATCTCCTTGGATGCGGCTTGCAAAGTGGCGGTGAACGGATTGCCCGCACGAATCCCGCGGGCGATAAAGTCCATGGTATCGGGCAGCAGTTTGACAAAGCGTTGATGCCGGCTTTGCCGGCGTTGCATGAGCAGCAGTATCGGCAGGGCGAACCCAATGGCCAGTGAGATCACCAAAGCCACCGGAAGACTGAGCTGCAGCACCAATAACGCCACCAACAGCAGCGAGACGATGATGAGCAGCTGTAGGCCCAAAAGCTGCGCTACAGTGCTGCTGCTACCAGCCTGCTGCAACAAGCGATCTAGTGTAGCCACGCGCGGCAGGCGCACCAGCATTTGATTCAGCCAGGGGTCGTCACTGAGCTGGCGTTCCTGCAGGCGTAACAGTTTTTGTTGGCCATGGCCGCCGCCAGCCGATAGGTCCCTCAGGCGTCGGCGAATGCGCGTACGCCCAGCCTCTTTATTGGCGCGCCAAGCCATATCCAGACCTTCCACCAACGCCACGACGGCGAGGAAAATCAGCAACGAGATGGCGATCATACTCAGTTGTATGCCCATGTCGGCTTACTCGTACGTACAGTCGGGGTCGAACAAGGCTTCGTCCAAATCAACGCCACGCTCTTGGAAACGCTTAAGGATGCTGGGGCGGATGCCGGTGGCCTGGAAGTGGCCCAGCACCTGGCCTTTGGGATCCACTCCCTCGCGCAGAAAATGGAAGATCTCTTGCATGGTCACCACCTCATCTTCGGTACCGGTGATTTCCTGGATGCTGGTGACCACGCGACGACCATCGATCATCCGTTCGATATTGACCATGAGATGGATCGCAGCGGCAATTTGCTGGCGCACCACGGGTTGTGGAATGGAAACCCCAGCCATCCCCACCATATGCTCCATACGGGTGAGCGCATCGCGCGGGGTGTTGGCGTGAATGGTGCTCAATGAACCCTCATGGCCCGTGTTCATCGCTTGCAGCATGTCTAGCGCCTCAGACCCTCGCACCTCACCGACGATGATGCGGTCGGGGCGCATGCGCAGCGAGTTTCGCACCAAATCGCGCTGGGTGATCTCGCCTTTACCCTCAAGGTTGGGTGGGCGGGTTTCCAGGCGCACGACATGCGGCTGCTGCAGCTGCAGTTCGGCGGAATCTTCAATACTGATGACCCGTTCGGCGCTGGGGATGGAGGCGGACATGGCATTGAGCAAGGTGGTTTTACCGCTGCCCGTGCCGCCGCTGATGATGATATTGAGGCGGGCTTTAACAGCGCCCTGCAAAAAGGTGGACATTCCGGGTGTAAGTGAACGAAACGCCACCAGATCGCGCAGGGTATAAGGATCGACGCTGAATTTACGGATGGACAGTACGGGGCCATCAACGGCCAAGGGCGGTATGATGGCATTGACACGCGAGCCATCGGCCAAGCGCGCATCGACCATCGGCGAGGATTCATCAATGCGGCGTCCGACGGAGGCGGCGATTTTGTCGATGATGCGCATGAGATGGGCATCATTACGAAAACGCACATGGCTTTTTTCCAACACGCCGCGGCGCTCGACATAGGTGCTGATGTGCGAGTTCACCAAAATATCCGAGACCGTGGGGTCCTTGAGCAGCGGCTCGATGGGGCCTAGACCCAACACCTCGTCCAGCATTTCATCGACCAAAGTTGTGCGTTCGGCGGCGTTGAGCGGTATGTGCTCATGATCCAAGATATCGCGCACCAGACTGCCGATTTGCTCTCTCACTTGGCGGCCGTCGAGCTGATCGATCAACTCCAAATTCAGCTGCTCAAGCAGTTCAGCGTGCATGCGAGACTTAATCTCATACAAGCCATTGGTGGCAGCCACTGCTGCCTGTACGCCATGGGTATTGCCAACAGTATCAAGTGCCATATTCAAAAGCCTCCTACTCTGTGGCCTTGCCCCAGCATGCGCTTGAACAGGCTCGGATGGGTTTGGGTTGTGCCGGTAAAGGAGCTATTGAGGTATTCCGCGAGTTTTTCGATGTCCCGACATAGCGCTGAGCGCCGCTGCAGGCTGTGAATGGGCGCGCCTTGATCTTGGGCTCGAACTGCGGTGGAAAAATCGCTGCTGACTTGATGTATCGGCAGATTATGAAGCGTCTCGCGCATGTGCTCGGAGTGCAGTTCCCCTCCGGGACGCGCGTGATTATTGATCACTTCGATGCGTTCTTTAAGAACGCCCACGCGGGGCAATTGCTCGATCAACAAGCGCGTATTGCGCAGCGGAACCATGTGATTGTGGGTCACAATAAACAGCGGATCAGCCTGTTTCATCACTTCCAATGTCCAAGGCGTGATTAGCCGCGGCAGGTCGATGACCAGTAACTCGTAGCGTTCAACCAAGGCGTGCAACAAGGCTTGTATGGCCGCAACGGAGATGGTTTCGCCGGCTTGGGGGTCGGCGGGGGCGGCGAGCACTTTGAGACCGGACTCATGCTCGGTCAGCAAAGCTTCGATAAACACCGGATCAATACGCTCGGGCTGAGTGAGCGCGGTGGTGGCAAACGTACGTGGCTGAATATCCAGGGTCAGCGCTGCGCAGCCAAAGCCAATATCCAGATCCAGCAGCGTGACGCGGCGGCCAAACTGGCTAACCAAGCGTTCGGCGGTGTTGGTGGCTAAGGTCGTGGCGCCGGCGCCACCGCTGGCACTGAAAAAGGCCGTGATCGAGCCTTTTCGGGCTCGCGCTTCAAGGAGGCGGCGACGTTTATCGGACATCACTTCCAGCACGTCCAGTACGATCTCTTGCGCAACAAACGGGGGCGTGTAGATATGCGCTAGCGCCGGCCCCTTGAGCTTGCCGATGAGGCTAGAGTTTTCGTGCCGAAAAATACAAAAAATCCGCAGATGATCGGGGCTTTCGGCGACCAAACGTTGCAGATCAGTCGCGTCCTGAGGCGTATGCCCGTCGATATCCATGAGCAAAATATCCGGCATTTCCTTGACACCGATATCGGCCAGACTGCGGATACTACGCGGCGGCCGCAATGTGAAATTAACGCCCTGTATGCGACCCAATGATTCTTGTAATTGCTGGGCAATATCCTGATCAGCGATGACGCCCAACACGTTGACTTGCACCAGTACTTTTTTCTCCATGTTAGGGCTCCAAGGTCCAGAGCGACTCGCCCATCAAGCTAGAGGGAAAGGCGGGCAAGGCAAAGTCCAAATCAACCCCCAACAGGGTCGCGAAAAGGGGTTCATACATTAGATCAGTGATAGCGACGGTGACGATCGGGATGTTTTCTGTGCGATTGACACTACCGGCATCGGAGATGCTATAGCTGATCTGCACATTCCGCGGTTGCAGGCGCGGTTGCTGTCGCTGCATTTGGGTGAACACCGGCGAATTAGCGGCCGGGGTGAATGGCCCAGTGCTTCCGGGGTAGCCAGCTGGTGGCGTGTTCACCACGGCGATGCGCACGCCAGCGCGGGTGGCCTCGACGGTGCGTGAGACCTCCAACATCACCCGGGAGAACTCGATGGCGGCGAACACCAAAAGCAGGAACAGCGCGACCACCAGCGCAAATTCCACCATGGCTACGCCGCTTTGTGCAGTAGGCTTATTCACCGATGTAGCGCTCCTCGATCGAGGCTCTTAGCTGCAGCCCCGTCCACTGCCCTATCGGCAGCAGACGCTCACCGAATACCGACTGGAAAGGCACTTCGGCAGCGACCTGGATGATGCAGGCGGGACGGTTCTCCCCGGCTGCGGTAATAAGGGCGCTTGAGGTGGTAATCTGCACCTCTGTTGTAGTCATCCCGGGCACAGTGGTGGTGGCTCCATTGCAATTGGAAGTGCGTCCGCAGACCACCAAATTGCGGGCGTTATTGCTGACTTGAGTCCAAGTCACGCCCGGGGTGCAAGGATTAGCCACGACTAGTGCATCGGGTTGGCGGGCGATGTAGCGGGCGCCGGCATGCACCGACTTCACCAAGCTGTTTTGTTGATACAGGGCGCGGCCCAGCTCGGTGATGCCAAAAACGATGAGCAGCAGCGGAATCAGCACCAAAGCAAACTCCACCATCGCCGCACCGCTTTGTGGGGTTTGCTTATTCATACAGCTGCACCGAGACATTGAATTCGGCATCAGCGCGACCCGCTAGACCCATGTATTCCACGACGAACTCGCTGCGGCGTTGAGTGGCGGTTTGCAAGATGAAGAATTTGGCGAAGGTGTCGGCGGTGG
Source organism: Ectothiorhodosinus mongolicus (assembly GCF_022406875.1). Taxonomy (NCBI): domain Bacteria; kingdom Pseudomonadati; phylum Pseudomonadota; class Gammaproteobacteria; order Chromatiales; family Ectothiorhodospiraceae; genus Ectothiorhodosinus; species Ectothiorhodosinus mongolicus. The sequence continues at coordinate 1,849,952 of NZ_CP023018.1, read as the reverse complement.
CGTTGGTTCTTCCGGTGATATTTTGCGCAGCGCAGTCTAAAACAGCGGCAAACAACACGCGGCGATCGGGGAATACCACGGGGCCACGATTGGCGGGGTTATGCAAGCCATCGATAATAGGCTTAGCAGCCCGGCCTGCGGGGCTGGGATCGACGTAAGGTACGGTGCGGTCAGGCTCAGGCGTAGCCCAAGGGTCACGGGTGCTGAGGCCATCTTTGGCGGGTAACTCAGTGAGGGGATCTAAGCAGTTGATGTCATCGGACGTTCCTGGTTCGCCATCGGGCCCATTGGGATCGCAGGGCATGAGCCCCTCATCCAACTCCCACTCATACAACTGATGGCGGGTCATTTGCGTATAGCCCGGCGGTTGCGATCTGCCGTGGTAGCTGTGAAAAGCAGTCCAGTATTCGTCTCTTCGCCACTGGCCATTACCCACAATTTCGTCGCCACCGATGTCGCGCGGATATTCGATGACATTGGGCGCCGGTGGGTAGTCACGCGGGCGGAATTGGTTGGTGTAATGGTCGAATCGGGTGTTCCAGCCCCAGGTGGGAAAGCTTTCGATGGCGCCGGGTTGGGTGCGTACTTGCGGCGGCGTGCACTCCTGCAAGTTTGGATCGGCCAGGTATTCACCGACCCGTACGGCGCCAGAAGTGAACTGGCCGCCGGGGTTGCGGACCTGTAGAAAGCCGAAATTACCGGCCGCCCATTTTTGTTTCAAAGACAGCGAGTAGCCAACACGGATGCGGGCATTGGGATCGCTGGGATCAGCGGCGCGCGCGAAACTCAGACCCTCGGGTTCAAACGGGTTACAAATCATCAGCGGAGGATAGTTACAGACGGTGAACTGGCGTCCGGCCAGGGCGCGGGCGTTGACTTGCGCGAAACGCGCGGTATCGGCGCCAATGAGGTCGAGTACGGGTAGGAAGTACAGATCAACCGTGTAGTCGCGCTCAGTGTCATTAGGTTCTAGGCGCACCTCCACATAGCGACTGACGGTGTCTGTGCCTAGTGGGCTCAAGCAACGACCATTTTCGAAGCTGCCACCCAGCTGCGTCTCGCAATACTCCTGCGGCCGGTCAACATCGGCATCGTAGGGTGAGCCAATCCAGCTGTAGAAGCGGATATTGCCTTCTGTGATGCCCTGCAAAAGATCGGTTTCGCGGGCGAAGCCGCTGTCATGTTGCAAAAGATCAAGGATGGCCGCGCGGGCACGGGCCTGGGCACCTGGGCGGTTATCCAACTCTTCCGCGCCGGCGCGGGCAGCGGCATCAGCGGCATTTTGCATCTGACTTTTGAGCACATAGAGACGACCCAGGTCGAGCGCGAAGGCGCCCATGCCCAGCATCAGGATGATCATGAATAGGCTCATCACGAGAATGGCGCCGCGTTGCTTGTTGTGTGCCGGCTTCATGCTCTGGTTCCTCGGCTCGCTCTGGTGGCTAGATGGATTCGGCTTGGTTTACAGGATGGGTGGATTCGGCTGGGTTAGCTGCCGACGTCAGTGACCAGACGTCGGGTCTCAGCCGCTGGGGTTTGCTGGCGGTATTGATCTAGGCTGCGCTCAGCTTTTGACCCATCCAGCGTCGCCGGCGAGTGTTCTTGGGTGCCGGCTTCTGGATGGATCACCTGCGCCTCTTTCGAGGCCCGCAAGGCCTCCCCGAATGAGGCATCCAGCGGCTGGCCCGGCAGGGTTTGGCATCCCGCTAGGCCCAGCGTCAGCGCCAACCCCACGATTTGCATGCTTGTTACCGATCTCATCGTTGCATCTCCTATTGGGGTACGACCCCATTAGTCCTCTTTTGGGGTCGTACCCCGTTGGTTAGAGTTCGTGGCCGAAGCTGCCTTCTAGGCCGCCGGTGGTGTTGCTGGCGGGGCTGATTTCCCGGTGCTCTAGCGTGCCCAGTAGGTACTGATCAATATCGGAGGGCGCGATGATATTGTCGGTGGGCAAGCGCACATCCGCAGTGCTAGGCGCGACCAAGCGAGCCCTGACGACGATGGCCAGTTCGGTCTCATTGCGGCGAAACTCCGTGCTGCGGAACAAAGCGCCGAGAATGGGCACGCTCCCCAGTCCCGGGACCTGGTTGAGGACATTGTTCATGTTCTCTTGCAGCAGCCCGGCAATGACAAAGCTTTGGCCATCAGCCAGCTCGATCGTGGTGCCTGTGCGGCGTGTGTTGAGCGCCGGAACCGAGGTTCCTGCGACCGAAGTCGCATTCTCAAAATCGATGGTGGAGACTTCGGTCTGCAGGCGCAGATTGATCTTGCTGCTGGAGAGCACCATGGGCGTGAACAAGAGGCCTACGCCGTATTCCTTGAACTCCACGGTGATCGCATCTGACCCACCCGACTGTAATACCGGCACGGGGAACTCACCACCGGCCAGGAAGCTGCCCTCTTGCCCAGATAAGGCGACGATGTTGGGCTCAGCCAGAGTTTTGGCGAGACCGCGGGTTTCTAGGGCTTCAAGCCGCAATAACAGATCTGGCCAGGTAAACAGGCCATCGACAAATGGCGTAACACTCAGCGGCAGTCCGGTAGAGATTTCAGCGGTGCGGCTGCCTGAGCTGCCGGTAATGGTGGTCGAGATACCCAGTGCTTTCAAGGAGTTGCGCTTGACCTCGGCTATGCGCACTTCCAGCATCACTTGTTGTCCGCCGCCGACCTGCAGCAGGTTGCGAACATCGTTGTCTCCGGCGAAGCTGCGGGCCGCTGCCAATGCAGTGTCCATGGCATAGGTATCGGACACCTGGCCGGAGAGAATGACCATGGAGTTGGAACTTCTTACTTGCAGATCACGCTCATCCGGCAGCAGCTCATGCAGCTTGCGCTTGATACCATCGATGTCATGGGTGACGACCAGATCGAGCATCGCCACCATTTGGTTATCCGCGCCACGAAACGCCAAGTTGGTGCGCCCCGAGCGGTTGGCCACCAGCAGCACGCGCCTTGAGGAGAGCATGCGCACATCGGCCACATCGGGATTACCCACCACAACCTGGGTGAGGTTGACGGGGGCCGTGACGATGCGGGATTTGCCCGCCGCCAAGACCAGCTCACCCACATCCATGGGTTCGCCTAGGTCTAGGCCTTGGGGGTTTTGGGCGTGAGCCGAGGGAACCCATAGTCCCAGCATCAGCACCCACCCAGAGAGGAATACGGTGAACTTGAACATCTTATGCTCCTTATTTGTGGTCCAAGAACATCAAGGCTGAGCGGTATTACCCGTGATGGTTTGGCTGTTTACATTCAGCCCGCGAATCACCTGCACACGGGGTCCCGGCGGCGGCCCACTGGTCCCATTAGGGTTAGAAGTGCGGGTTTGCAGATCAACACCACGAATCACCGCGCGTGGCGTGACGTCATCATCAAAGGTGCTGCGTAAGGCGACCTTCACCTGCCCGACCCGCTGCGCTAGCGTGATTTTTTGGGCTTCTTCAGGGGTGGTGAGTAAGGTGATTGCGCGGGCCACGCGCGGATCATCACGGCGATCGGAAGCAATTTGATCGACCGCGAGTACCGGTATGTTCTGCATCAGCATACGAGTCACCAATTCGCCATCAGCACGCCCGGCATTGGTGGTGTGCAAGATGTCTACACGATCTCCGGGCAAGACAAAACCCGCCACGCCCTGGACTTCATCGGTCGAGATGGTGATCGCGCGATGTTCTGACGGAATGCGCGGCATCAGACCGGCACGCGTTCCCGGGGGTGAGATGCGATGTGGCATGATCACTTCACCGCGGGTGATCTCGCGGATCACCACCGGCGGTGTGTCATCCAGCGTAAGTACTGCTTGGATGTCGTTAAAGGCCCCCTGAGGCACAGCCGCAGCGGGGAAAGAAACGGTAGACAGCGATACGCGATCCAGGCGCTGCCCAACCTCCAGGTCCATGGCAGCCACGACCACCGAGGTCATGGCCGGGCCCTCAGCAGCCACTGTCTCAGGGGGCTCTGCCGGGCGGATCAAACCTTGGACCATATAAACAGCAACAGCGCCCATGGCTACCGCCACGAGTAATACCCAATATGCACGTGCTTGTATCACGGCGACGCCTCCCTAAGAAGGAGCGGGCCGGGGTGGCCCGCTCTTTAACACGCTTATTGAACTGCTTTAACACCGAGATTGAGTGCGAATATGGCCGCTTCAATTGCCTGTTCCACCACCCCCAGGATTGCCTGTTCCACCACCCCCAGAAGTAAGAGCGGTGACAATGCTCTGAAAGCCAGCCTCAATCTCCGTCCCAAGTGTCGTTATCAGACCCACTGATACGACCGCGATCAGGGCCACCAGCAGGCCGTATTCAACGAGGCTGGCACCGCGCTGCAGGTGCACGCGACGCGAGACTGGGGTGGTATCCGGGACGTTCGGGGTTTTCTCTTGAGTTTGCATGTTGGTTCTCTCCATTATTCGGGTTTACTGAGTGAGTGGTCTTTTCGTTTCGACCGATAGATAGATTGCAGCACGACCTCGAGTAAATCTGTGCTTTCGGATACAGTCTCTGGATCCGGGACTAAATTCCAATAAGTTCAAACCCATAGGTTTTGTGCGCGCACACACACAACTGAAGTAAATCTCTTAATTAAGATGAGGTATGTGTGTTAACACACTTAAAAATAGATTTTTTAAGTTTATTTTGAGGTCAAGATTTGATCTAGATCGTCATCGATTTTGGGTAGTGACCTACACTCTTAATAAGAAGAAACCTTTACGGATAAAAACAAGAGGTAACCATCATGGAAACAATAGATACAGGACCAAAACAGAATCATATTTTGGGATCATTGCCAGACTATGAGCTCACTCCTTTACGTGATCATTTAGAAAGAGTCGCTCTCAACCCTGGCTGGGTCATACACGAGCCGCACACCAAAATTGAACATGTGTACTTTCCTACCTCCGGCGTGGTCTCGCAGATCTTCACCACCTCCTCGGGCACTACCACCGAATTGGCCATGACCGGACATAACGGCCTGATCGGTCTTGCCGCCGTTTTAGGCGGTGAATTCATGACCCATGAAGCCGTGGTGCGCTGCCCCGGCGATGCCTATCGACTGCGCGCCAGCCGTCTGCGCCGTGCCCTAGTGCAAGGAAGTGTGCTGCAAGCCCAGATATTGGGCTATGTGCAAGCGCTCATTATGGAGATCTCGCACGGTGTGGCATGCAACAGACACCATCGTGTCGAGGAACGTCTTGCGCGTTGGTTATTACAAAATGCCGATCTTAATGGCGGGCACCAAGTGCGCGTCACGCAAGAGACCATGGGCGATATGCTCGGGGTGCGCCGCGAGGCGATTAATGAGGCAGCGCGCAAGTTACAAGACCAGGGTTTGATTTTGCGGCACCGCGGCAGTGTCGACATTACGGACCGACAGGGTCTAGAGGCACGGGCTTGTGAGTGCTACCAATCGTTGCGACATCATGAGCGCATGTTACCCGCTGGCTATCATGGCAGTGGCAATAGCGGCGGGAATGGGGACTTGGGTTTACATAAGCAAACACACCATGCGGAATGCCTTAATCAAATGGGTCATGAGCATACTAGCTGGCCGGAGTCTATGATCATGCAAGGTCTGAATACGCAGCAGGCTGAGCTCTCCGAGCATATTGGCGATCTGCGGGCGGCGTATCTTGAGATCGAGAATTTGAAGAAGCAATTCGAGGATCTCTACGAATATGCCCCCATGCCTTACTTTATGTTGGGTGCCAATGGCGAGCTGGAGCGCACGAATATTGCCGGGGCAATCATGATGGGCATTAAGCATTCCGATTTTGAACGGCAGCCTTTCGCGGATTTCCTCGACAAAAATTCGGTGGCCCAGTTCATGCAGTTCTACCGTTCCGTGTTGAGTGGGCGGTGTCGTGAGGGCTGTGATATTGCGTTGAAATCGACCGCCCATCGACCTGAACTGGCAGTGCGTTTATACGGCGCGCCAGACGAGGATGGGGCCGAGTGTCGCTTAATGGCTGCGCCCCTAAGTCAGACCCACCGACTTTAGTAGAGGAATTGGCGGCGGCGTACGGGGGTGATGACCATGCGGCATTGTCTCCCCCGTTCGTCCGTCTCGGCGTTGATAGTGACTAGTTTTCGCGGCTCACGGGAATTGGCGACGATCATAGCTAAAAGCGGTGCATGTCGACGGCCGTCGAGGATTTGGCGAATATAGGCAGCGATATTCTCGCGCTCCTCTGGCACGAAATATTTGATCAAGTCTTGATTGTTCATATCACTGTGCTTCTGATGCAGCAAAATGGCGCCGGCGAGATTGCAGCGCAGAATATGCATATCTCTATCCACGCAGATATAGGCCACCGGCGCAAAGTCAAATAAATCTTTATATTGACGGGCATTTTTTTGCGCCAAGATAAGGGCTTCATCCACCGACTCGGGGCCGAATTCGTAGGCGGTTTTGGCATTGCCAGTTGGGGTGCCAAATGGGGTCGCACCCCTGTGGATAAATGGGGTCGTACCCCATTTGTTGGGGTGAGTGGCTTGGAGACATTCGCAGGCTATGTGTTTAAGGGCTTCGAGGTTTTCAATACGAAAGGCGCCACGTCGACTCACGATAAGGCTGTCGTCTTCCAATTGGCCCATAGCGATATTGACGGCCTCACGGCGCACCCCCAGAAAGTCGGCGATTTCCTGCTGGGTGTTTTTTATCCAGGCGTCATTTGTCAGGGCCTGTGTTTGCAGCAGCCAACGCCCTAAGCGCGCATGCAACGAATGAAAACGGCTACAAAAGGCGTTGGAGGTGATTTCTTGCAACAACTGATTGACATAGGCCAAAGTGGCTCGGAACAGGCCCTCATTGCTGCGCAGTTCGCGACGAAAACTGCGAACTGACAGGCCATAAGCCACGCCGGGGTTGCGCACAGTAGCCTGATAGGCTGAGGCGTCGGAGCCTAGCGCGATCGCATGACCAATCATGCTATTGGCGCCGCACATCACCATTTCCATGCTCGCCCCTTCGTCGTCAATCTGACTTAACGAAACAATCCCTGAGATCGGAAAATACACCATCTCCAAAGGCTCACCCGGACGATGCAAGCAGTCGCCGTGAACCAAAGTGACACGTTCCATTAAGGGAAGAATGTGGGCAAATTCCAATGGAGTGAGTTTGGCCAGCCACTGATTCTCTCGAGCTTCGTGCACTTCTAGGTTACTCATCACATCTCGCCCTCGGTTTATTGACCGCTATGCTGTTGAGCGATGGGTCCCCATACTTGGTTAAGTGACGGCTTATTACAAGTAAACGAGTTAACGCAATACGCCACTATCGATAAACTGCCACTGGGGGCTGGTGTAGTTAAGCAACAACTCTACCCTCTGATGGTAGCCTGGCGTCAGAATGTGACTTTTCGCGGGAGGTGAGATCCATGAGTAACGGCGCGGCAAAGCTTCCTCTGAGAGACGAAGTTGCCACTCCCCAGGAAGCAAACGTTCAAAGGTGAAATGCCCCTCGGAGTCGGTTTGCGTGCGGTGCGTGGCTGAGTCGTTGTGCAGTTCGATCCAGATGCGTGGCAGAGGCGCGGTGGCGTTTGTGAGCTTTAGTTGGCCGCTCAGCTGCGCTGTCCGCACCAGGGTGATGTCGAGACGTTGGTTTGTCCCGCCGGTGATGTCAACGCGCAGATCGTCACTATTAAATGGGGACAGACCCCTTTTTCTGGGGGTCAGACCCCATTGGGTGGGGAGGCCCTGCAGGCGGAGCTGGGTTGGGCCGATGGGTAGTCCGCGAAACCGGTAACAGCCCTTGGCATCGAGGCGGGCAGCCGATTGGTTGGCCCAAATGAGCACGGATGTGCGGATATCTTTGGATTGTTGCTCTTGATCGGGGAAGTCCACACAGCCGTGGAGGCTGCCGACGCTTTGTCTCCGCCGAATCGGCAGCTGGAACGACCAGTGATGTTGCGCGAACCATCGAGTGTCATGGTGGCTTTGGCTTCCGAGGTTTTGGCTTTCGTGGTTTTGGCTTTCGTGTTGCAGGCTTAGAGTCAGGGATTGTCTTGGTGAGAACTGCCAACGCCATTGCAGGCTACCTGACCGATAGAATTGGTCTTGATGGCTGCTTTCGGCGGCTTGGAGTTGGAGCTGATGTTGTGGTGCCGGGCGATAGGTGAAAGAGACACTGCGCTGGCTGCCTGTTCTGATGAAGCGGCTATCACTGACTGTTTCGGGGCCTTGGTGCCAGTAGAGCGCCATTTGTAGATCTCGCGAGGGTCGCCAGCCCAGAGTGATGGACTGATCTTGCTCCCCGGCACGGCGCCATTGCATGCGGTAACTGAGGTGGTTTGTTTGTCCCGCCAGTCCCCAGCGCTGCGCATATTGGACATATTGGGGGTCAGACCCCACGGTACGAAGTTTGGGGTCTGACCCCCGTGTGTAGCGCTCCTGCTCTAAGTCTAGGGTGATGCCCAAGGGGGTTTGCCATCGGGCGCCAATGTGCAGCTGCTGCTCCTCTAGGCTTGGGCTGCTAAAGCTGCGATATCGGGTACGCAGGCGCCATGCCTGGCCCAATGGCTGGTCTAATTGTGCGGATCGATGGTAAGAGCCGGCTGATGGGCGGTAGGGATTGGCCGATGGATGCTTAGTGCCAGTGGCATAGTGCCTAAGCGCGGGATGCCAGTGTGATTCGGTCAGTCGATACAGTCCGCCATGGGCGAGCCTACCGCGGGATTCTACTGACCAGGAATACCCTTGCTGATATGCGAGATCGGCGGAGAGATGATGGTCTACTCGCCACTCATGGCGGGTTTTGAGTCCCCATGCCGCGGGTGTTTCTTCGGGCTGCCAAAGGTGCAGTTGCCAAGCTTGCCTTGAGTTTGGCGCCCAGCCCAAGTGGGCACCCTGCTCTGCCCTGTGTTGATCGGTTCGCGGAAGGTGGTAGCTGCCGAGTGTCCATGGCGTATCTTCAGGTCGCCATTCCGCGCTTATCCCACGCCCATAGCGCTGACCCAGCATGGGCAGATCGGTGTGCGCCAGATCACCGAGGCGTGCAGCATATTCGGGGCCACGATAGGCGATGGCCATCTCTTCGCGTTGATCCCAAAGCCCGCGACCGCTGTCATCAGGAAGGCGGAGGCGCAGATCCCAGTGGTGCCGCTGGTGTTCATCTATGGCACCGCTGCCGGTGAGCTGCCATTGGCGGGCACTTCCTTGATTGTCGCCGCCCCAGCTTGTAGTGAGTTGTAGAGGGTAGTTGTGGTGGGTTGGCGTGCCGGGGTGGGTGGGGAGCCACTGGCTGTGCACGGTTTGGTAACTCTCGAATGGGGTACGACCCCGTTGTGGGGTCTGACCACATTTGTGGGCTTGGGCGCGCAGGCGGTGGCTGATGCGGCGGGGAGCGGTTAAGTCGATGGGCTGTAGGAGAATGAGGGTGAGCGGCTGGGTTTGGCCGGGTTCAAGCGTTAGAGTCTCGGGGGAGAGGTGGGCCTGCGTGGTTCTGCCTTGACCGGGAATGTCTAGCTCGACACTTAAGGACACATTACCGGTGTTTTCTAGCGCCAAATTGATCTCATGGGTTTGATCGGCCCAAAGCTGAGGTGGGATCTCGTCAAGACCTCGCCAGGCGAGCTGCGGATGCGCGGCGATATGAATGCTGCGCTGAATAAAGGCGCGTTGCTCGGGGTGGGTTAAAGCGATAACGCCGTATTGAAGATCTGTTGGGCCAGCAGGCGCGCTGTTGGATATGGTCAGTGCCACGAGCAATTGGCGCACTTCGTTGGGCGCTAGACTCAGTTCGCGCTCGGGCATCAGTGAGCGCAGGCTGGGCGGCAAATGCAGGGATTCGCGAAGAGTAAGGGGATGGTCGGTAGGGTTTTCCAGACGTACGGCAAAGCTGACGACTGAGCCGGGACTGTAGACTAGATCGAGCTCATCGACTAAGTGAACAAGTGCATGAGCCATGGCTGCAGCTGGAATGACTAGCCACAAAAACGCAACGAGGGCGAGCCAGAGCGAGATACAGCGGCGACCCTCAGATTGAGGCCGCTCTCGAGCAAAGTCGTGGTCCCTTCGCTGGGCAATGTCGCGCTCAGACAGCTGCGCACCATTTTGATGTTGAAAGCCGATTCCCTGGCGCATGTGCCTTCCTTATGGCGGGCGCAGGTGCAGCTGGTATTGCGCAGCGAAGATGTGCTCCTGAAGATGATCGGCGACCAGTAATAACTCGTAACTGCCCGCACCCAGCTCGGGGAGATCCCAGTCGATGCTCCGCTGCGCCATCGGTAAGAGGCCGACTTGGCCCAGCTCAAATCGACCTAGAGAGCGGCCATTGGCTGTAAAGAGCTCCGCCCAAAGGTGCAGCCGCAGTTCAATATCTCCGGCGTTTTCCATATCCAGCCGAAAGATGCGGCCTTGCGGCCCATTGAGCAGTTTCCGTTGCAGGAATTTCAGCCCTGGTTCATACGGCCCATGCAAGTGGGTTTGTAGGCGTACCGCGGTGCGAAAGCGATTTTCGACATAGACGCCAGGATCACGCGCAGAATCTTGTTCACCCTCGCTGATGCCCTCGACCATGAGGACGCTCCAATAGGTTCCGGCCTCGCGGTTCTCCGGCGCCTGGAGGACAAAGTCGATGCGCCCTTGGGCCTGCGCTGGGAGCACGTGCTCGCGCGGGGTGAACTCTATCCAAGTGGCATTGGAACGCTCGTGACTATTGGCCTCGGGGAAATGCTGCCCCGCCAAATCGACCCGATAGTCACGCACATAGGCCATGACTCGCATGGGCTGATCGGCATGATTTTTGAGCAGGATATGTCCTTCAACACGCTCTGCGGGGCTAAGCGCGAAGCGCTGCTCTAGGCCATTGGTGACGCTGACTGAGGCTGATCCCATGGATGCCAGCCCCAGCCAGATCACCGCGCACAGTAAGATGCGGCGCACCATCGTGATGCCCTGCCCTATTCGGCGGCTGAGAGGGTGTAGAGCACGGTGACGTCGATGGGGCTATCCGTGGCGGTTAGCTCAGTGGCGTCATAGCTGAGGCTGTAGGCGAGCTGGGCACCCGCATTGGCCCCTGTTCCTGTGACGGCTGAACCGATGCTGTTTATGGCGACTTTGGGGCTGGCGGTGAGCTCGGTAGGCGCTGAGAATTGGCTGTTACCGACTTGGCCCTCGCCAATGATCATGGGTATGCTCAGCATCAGTCGCATGCCGGGCTGCAGGTCGCCGTCGAGAGAGACGCTAATGCTGCGCGTTGTTCCAGCGGGAACTACTGAGGTGTAGTGTAGGCGCGCATCCATGGCTCCGGTGACGATGGCACTGGGGGTATCGCCGGCTTGTGGCGCGGTGGCGCCGATGTCGAAGTGGGTGCCACTGGGGCCTTGGTAGAGGCTTAGCTCAGCAACTTCTTGGACGGTGATGCTCAGGCCTTGGGTCTCATCAACCGTTGCGGCTATAGCTTGAGGGGCCGCGAGGCTTAATGCCAGCGGAAGGATAAGTGAATATGCGCGGTAATTTTTCATGACGCCTCTCCTTGGCTAATCATCCTTGGGGATAGTCCCAAACTTGAACTTAGTAGAACTGGCGGTTTTTTGCAAACACGGGGCCGAGGAAGTCTTGACCCGGGGCAAAGACTCTGTAAAATGCACGTTCGGATTTCGGCGGGAATAGCTCAGTTGGTAGAGCACAACCTTGCCAAGGTTGGGGTCGCGAGTTCGAGTCTCGTTTCCCGCTCCAAAATTACGTAGACCTCGGCTCTGCCGAGGTTTTTTGTTTCAGGCATCGGTCCGATGCTCTATGATTCAACGAGTTGGCTGTCCAAGGCTGGGTGGCAGAGTGGTTATGCAGCGGCCTGCAAAGCCGTGTACCCCGGTTCGATTCCGGGCTCAGCCTCCACTTATCCACAGGGGTCTGACCCCATTTAAGAGTATGAACTCAGTTACCGGGCTCGGGCTCATCGCCATCGACCGGTTCGCCGTCCTCGAGCGCACCAGTGACAACCAAAGCCGTAATGTCCGGCAAGCCCTGGGCGCTGGGCTCGGGATCCGTTGGTGAATCCAACTCGCCTGCCGAAGCGACCCCCCCATCAATAACCAACAGCCGGGTAGAGCCAGTTTGTCGCACAGAGGTCGCTATCTGCGCCACGGCACGGTCTGTGACGCCATCTTGTGTCTGTACAAACTCGCCATCAGCAAACCCATCTGAGGCGGTCATCGTTGTAATGTTAATCAGCTCGAGGTCCCCTAATACGACTTGCTCTGTTGTCGACTCACCACCCGCAAACACCTGAGACAGCGGCGCACGCGGCCTTTCATTAACCCTAGGCTGATTGGCGCTGGGCTCTGGGATCAGTGCCATAGGTGACTCCTGCGTGTAATCCGTGGGATTAGACACGGGTGTCACTGTCAGGGCACCGCTGACATAGGTCACATCATAGTTGGGATTCAAGATGCCAAACGGCATGATGTCATATGTGCCCACGGCGACTCCACGACCACGCGGGACCGAGAAACTCACGTTAATCTGATCACCGATTAGCAGACCTTGCTGCTGGAAGGTGAATACGGGATCTGCTGCCCCAAATCGGCGCGTTTGATCATCAGCGGCAACGAAAAGTGGCCGCGGCGCAATATCAGCAAACGCCGAAGCACTCAAGGGTGCGATGTAGTTCCCTGTGTCAGGTCCCGAAATCCGGATATTCGACACCTGCACAAATCTCGCCTGCCCAACATTTGGCGTCAAGAAATTGGCGTCAAAAGTTGCCGCAACCTGATCATTGCCGAATGTATCTAACGACAGGCTCACTAAACCACTCGCATCCGTTGTGCCATCGTAAATTCGGCTCGCTCCGGCAACTGCTTGTGCTGATAACGCGAAGGGCGTGATGTTAGAAAATAAACCACCCACAGGTGCAAGCGTATAGTTGCCTGCGTCCGCGCCAGTTAGCTGAACACCGGTTGCAGTCACTTCAATATTATTGCCAACATTTTTAGATGCAAAGGTACCCGTTGCACCATCAAGACCTTGGGAAATCGATACATCATCATCACCAAAAACGCCACTGCCTAAAGATGCTGTTGATGAACTGATTTGCGCCACATCAGTGCCGTCATAGACTTTATTTAAGGCAACCAAGCCAGTCACACTTATTGGCGCTGGGTTGATGGTACTCGTGGCGTTGACAACATAACTAATAGTGTAGTTATTGCCACCATTACCGTCATTCACCGTCACATCATTTACAGTGACCACTCTATTGTTTAGCACATTACCATTAGAATCACGACCAACATTGGCATCCACAAAAGCAAACGTGCCACCCGACAAGCTGTCTCCATTGAAGATGACTGTACCATTTGTAGCAACCGCAGTACCTGCTGCATTCGTTGTGCCATCATACGTTTTAACCACATCAGTTGTAGTCAAAACTAAATTCGCGCGCGTAATATCGATAACCCGCGTGCCACCTGCAAAGGTGTAGTTGCTCGCCAGGCCTGCTGTCGCACCTGTACCGGCATTACCAAGCGCTAAACTGCCCAACGTAATCACCTTACCGTTCGCAACGTGCTTGTCAGAGACAGAGCCATCGCCACTCAATGCCAGCGTTTCATCACCGACCAAATTGCCTAAGGTTAAGTCACTGGCGTTCACTACTGTCGTACCGTCGTATACACGTGTGCCGGTGACATTCACCACAAATGGATTAATCGTGCTGGTAGTGTTGCTTTCGAAGGTAATCGTGTAGTTGCTCCCATTGTTACCATCATTGATGGTCACACCATCAACTGTTACCTCTTTGTTACTTTGTACGTTACCACTGCCGTCACGACTAACGTTTGCATTAGTAAATGCAAAGTTACCACCCACCAATGCATCTGTCGCAGCGCTGTTACTCGCGTTTGTAAACAATTGACCAGAAGTCACCACCGCACTTCCCGCTGCAGCAGTTCCACCATCATAGGTTTTCTCTACATCGCTAGTACTGATTGTAATCGCGGCTGGATTAATCGTGCTGGTGGTGTTATCGACATAACTGATAGTGTAGTTATTGCCACTATTACCGTCATTGACAGTCACGCCCGACACCGTCACCGTCTTGTTCTCGCCAGCATTCGCGTCAACGAAACCAAACTTGCCACCTGACAAGTCGTCATCCCCAAACAACTGGGTATCACTGCCCACCACAACAATGGCTTCACCGGCCGCATTTAAACTACCATCATAGGTACGGACTACATCACGAGTTGTAACACTCAAAGGCGCTTGCAGAATAGAAATATTGTTACCCACTGCAAGTGTAAGTTGGTAGTTAGACGCCAAGCTGTTTGTGCCATTTAACAAGGTCAGACCTGACAGACTTTGAATCCCTACCGGACCGCCCACATGCTTATTCACCAACTCCAAGCTTCCTTCGAGCCCAAGTTCTTCACCAACGACAAGACCCTCTAGCGA
>NZ_CP023018.1:1729311-1835459 GCF_022406875.1 Ectothiorhodosinus mongolicus | reverse complement strand
TGTTTGTGCCATTTAACAAGGTCAGACCTGACAGACTTTGAATCCCTACCGGACCGCCCACATGCTTATTCACCAACTCCAAGCTTCCTTCGAGCCCAAGTTCTTCACCAACGACAAGACCCTCTAGCGATAAACGATCTGCGTTCACCACCGTTGTACCATCATAAGTACGACCACCTTGGATGATCAGGCTGATCGGATTAATGGTGCTGGTAATGTTGCTTTCGAAGGTGATCGTGTAGTTGCCACCACTATTACCATCATCGATGGTCACACCATCAACAGTTACCACCTTGTTACTTTGTACATTACCACTGCCGTCACGACTGACATTGGCGTCGGTGAAGGCAAAGCTGCCGCCGGAGAGGCGGTCCTGAATGTTGCTGTTACTGGCATTGGTGTATAGCGTACCCACGGTCACCACTGCCGTGCCCGCCGCCGACGTCGTACCGTCGTAGGTCTTAGACACATCACTGGTGCTGATCGTAATCGCTGCTGGCGTGATCGTGCTGGTGGTGTTGTCCACAAACGTAATATCGTAGTTGCTGACACCTGAAGTATTGCCATCATTGACGGTCACGCCACTGACGGCAACTGTCTTGCCTTCGCCAGCATTGCCGTTTGTGAAGGTGAACACACCACCAGATAGGCTATCATCTCCAAACAACTGAGTATTGCTGCCAGATACAACAATCGCTGTACCCGCTGCATTTAAACTGCCGTCATAGAGGCGCACTACATCCGTGGTTGTGACACTCAATGGGGCCTGAAGAATAGTAATATTGTTACCCCCTTCAAGGGTAAGTTGGTAGTTAGACGCCAAGCCGTTTGTGCCATTTAACAAGGTCAGACCTGACAGACTTTGAATCCCTACCGGACCGCCCACATGCTTATTCACCAACTCCAAGCTTCCTTCGAGCCCAAGTTCTTCACCAACGACAAGACCCTCTAGCGATAAACGATCTGCGTTCACCACCGTGGTGCCATCGTATGTTCGACTTCCTTGGATGATCAAAGATCGCTGCGTAACACTGAAGCCATCAATATTAGTATTGTTTTCAAAACCATAGCCGATGGCACTGAGTAGCCCAGAGGTGTAGGTTATGTCGTAGTCACCCACATTACTTGCATCTGTGGCCGTTGTGGTGAACTCAGCTGTCCCATTAATGCCCGCTTGACCCTCGGCATCTCCATTCACAAACCCAGTTAAGTTGGCAGTGACAGAGGTCAGATCTGGCGTATCGCCATACTGATTCGAAGCGGTGCCAGGTGTTACCGTCAAAATAGGCTGTTCACGGTAAACTGCAAAGGTGCCGGTATTGCCTATAGCGGCAAGACCAGAATCATAAGTTCCACGTATGCCGTTGTAACGGAAGTTGCCACTGCCGACTAAAGCAGCCACCCCTGTGCTACCACTCAAGCTACCCGTATAGAGCACGACATTGCCACTTGTTGCCGAAATCGTTGGTGGTGTCGTTCCCAAAAGGTGCACGTTACCGCCAGTAGTCGTACTTGCGATTTCTGAAGCCCCCGCTTGGAGCTCAACGGAACTGCCACTAATGTTTTCAGTAACCGTCAAGTCGTCGGTTCGCGTAGAAATATCGACCGCACCCGTTGCAGTAATACCCGTCAGATTCACTGATCCAATGGTCAGTTCACCCGCGTTGATGAAAGACAGACTGCCAAGCTGAGTCGTGCTATCGCCGCCCGCCAAGGTCGTCACTGAGTTAGCGGTATTGGTTAGCGTAAAGTGACCCGTGCCTGATAATCCGAGTCCAGAAGCTGTGATTGCAGCGGTTTGTGTGACGGCACCCGTTGACTCAATCGCTAAGTTTACGGCACCCAAATTTAAAGCACCCTTAATAGATATGTCGTTGTTATTGATTAAGCTCAGGTTAGTACCTACACGAGTCAACGCATCAATCGTAAAAGCACCCGCTGTAGCTGAGCCGATCACCAGATTGGTCGTTGTGATACGTCCCAGTTCTTCCGAGGTGATATTTAGATCACCGGATGAAACTGGACTGCCCGCAAGATTAATCGCCACTGCGTCGGTATAGGGCTTCAAGGTAACGGTTTGACCATCGGCTGAAATCACCTGTTCAATCGTCAACTCATCCGCCGTCAATGTAACGTTACCAGTGGAGGTTATTCCGTTCGTGTCGCCGACACTACCCACTGTTAAGGCTTGAGCAT
The DNA here is from genome assembly GCF_022406875.1 of Ectothiorhodosinus mongolicus. Classification (NCBI taxonomy): domain Bacteria; kingdom Pseudomonadati; phylum Pseudomonadota; class Gammaproteobacteria; order Chromatiales; family Ectothiorhodospiraceae; genus Ectothiorhodosinus; species Ectothiorhodosinus mongolicus. Next base: position 1,833,263 of record NZ_CP023018.1, on the reverse strand, counting down.
TGGTGAGATCAAACCGAGCCACACTCGCCGCAGCTAGAGTGCCGACTTGGTTGTTACCGGTTAGGGTAACTGCCCCAGCAACTGATACCAATAGACTTTCGGCGTTAATCACACCAGTTTGAGTGATCGCCCCATTTCCACTGTTTATTTTAATAGCGCGAGCATTTAAGCTACCTAATTGAGTAGCCACCGAATTGTTTAGAATCACATCCATCCCGATAGCCGTTGCTGAAATGTTACCAGTAAAGCTATTTGAACCTGTGCCCAAATTGATGAAGCCCACGCCCGTTGATGCATCAGGGAAGGTATTCGCAGTGGTTTGCTGAACAGTTAATTGCAGGTCCTTAGCTATTGATAAACTGCCCTCTTGTTTAATACCTGTTGCAACCGGCGCTCCGCCTCCTACAAAGGTGCCTTTCGTTGTAATCGAAATAGGCCCAGCAATCTCATTTGCCTGAGTTAATACAATTGCGTCACCCTGTGCCGGTTGAGTGAGTGTTGCCGCACCATCGACGCTGGTTACCAAAATACTGGACTCAGATAAATCACTAAGATTAATGACTATATCTGTATGACCGGCTGCCGATCCTTTTAGCACATTTTCATTCAGCGACAAGGTAATAACACCTGTCATACGGATTTCGTTAGGCACCGCCTCTGCAGTTGAAGTGCCGATACCAATAAAGTTCTCACTATTGTCGGCCTCAGTAAATGCACCGTTCGGTGTAATAAATTCACCGCCAACCCGCAAGAAGATTTTATCCTCAGTTGTACCATTTACTTGCGTAATGACACCGGTGCTATCTAACGTGAAGTCGCCGCCAACCAAGGTATTACCCAAGCTGGTTGCGCCTGTGTTGGTTACGGCAACATCACCCGCATCAAAGCGTGTCGTATCGATAGTTAAAGCACCGGCTATGTTAATGACTGCATCCTGAGCTTGCTGCGTGAGTAAGCCGCCGACATTTAACGACACCGCCGAGCTCGCACCCAAACTGGTTAGGCCTGATACGCTGTTACCCGCTGTGGCAATATCTGCAAGATTCGCAATGGTTATGCCGTCAACATCACGATAACTCAGGGTTTTGTTTTCAGTGATATCGGCAGCAAACTGAGTGACAGCATTAGCTGTATCCGTAAGAGTCACATTACCCGCCGATTTAATGGCTAGACCCTCTGCTGTGATGCCTTTTCCACTCGCCTGTGTAATCGTTCCAGTAGCAGAGTCTGTCGTTTCTAGGTACACATTGCCTGTACCGGCATTGATCGACTCATTGATCACAATACTGGCGGCTTTCAGAGCAAAATCGGCATCACTAGTGTTAATGCCTGTGGGGTTAACGGTACCCACTGTTGTAGCGGTTGAAGACACCACAAAGACGTTACCGGTTGCACTCGAAGCTAGGGTAGCAATCTGATTACTTGCATTGTCCAGAACATAGCCACCTGCTCCTTGCAGACCAAAACCAGCCACATTTGCAACGCCAGATTGTGTCACCGAACCACCTGCTGTGAACAAAGCATTAACGGCTGTTGCCAGGCCTGCCACTTCAAAACCATTAGCGTCGACATATGTAATTGACCCGGTGGCATTCGCATTATTGGCGGCATTGCGTGCCTGCAAATTAATACTCATGGCATTGTTTGCTGTATTGGTCAAAGCAATAGCCGCACCGTCGTCATTAAGTGTCTTAGCGACCAATGCCCCTGCAGTAATCTGACCCTGACCTGAAGCTGTGGTAATCGCACCACCCGATTGCAAGGTCAGTGCGTTATCTGAACCAGCATTGAGCGTATGCACGGCAAAGCCGTCTTTTTCAAACACCGTAATGCCACCCGCAGTGCTAGACGCACTCACGATTTCAAATTCATTATCGGCATTGTTTAAATTAACCGCAGCAGCACGACCATCAAAACTGGCCAGCCCTGCACCCGATGCCTGAACAATCGCGCCGGTTTGGGCAAGACCATCGGCACTCACGGTCAAGGTTCCAGAACCTAAATTAGAGGCTGCAAAGGTTAATAACTTAGTGTTTTCAATCGCGATCAGATGAGCACCGGAATTATTCAACGCCACCGATCCACTGAAGGCATTCGTAAGGTCAGCCAACGAAATTTGGCCCGCACCGGCATTAAACACGGCATCGCCAGAGTGGGCAATACCGCCGGATTGACTGACGCCTACGGAATTGACTGTCAAAGCCCCCGAACCTAAAACCGATTCTGCTAGAACAATATTGTTAGCATCAGTAATGACCACCGCATGATTGCCAGAATTATTGAGAGACACGGCGCCGGTAAAGTCGTTGCCGGCATTGTTTAGCGTAATGGTATGAGCGCCCGCATTAAATGTGGCTAGGCCGGCATTAGAACCTTGAACCAACGCACCTGTTTGCGAAATACCCGCTGCCGTCACCAATAAGGTACCACTACCCACATCAGAGGCTGCCAAACTTAATGCACCAACATTGTTAATAACCACATTGTTGTTGCCACTGTTATTAAGCGACACATTACCGGTGAACTGGTTGGCTTCGTCAAGCTCAATCACTCCCGCACCCGCGTTGAGAGTGACCAGGCCTGCTGATGCTGCTTGGGTGAATACACCAGATTGTGTAATCCCCGTTGCTGTCAGCGTGACTGCGCCGGTGCCGACTGACGACGCTCCTAACTCTAATGCACCGCTATTTGTCAACGCTATTGCATGCGCACCTGAATTATTTAAAGCCACCGAACCGGTAAAATTGTTGCCTGCATTGGCTAATGTAATCTCCCCGGCACCAGCATGGAAAATTACCGCCCCACCGTTTGCAGCTTGGCTAAATGCCCCAGTTTGGGTTATACCGACAGCGTTCAAAGTAACCGGACCGGCACCCACGGAAACACTACCTAATTCCAGTGCATTGGTGTCGCGAAGGGTCACGCTGCCTGCGCCCGTTTGAGTAATACTCACTGCACCCGTAAAGTCATTTGATGACTGGTTCAGATCAATCACATCACCCGCGGCAGTCAATGAAGTGGCTGCAGCCAAAATGTTTCCAGCGGTTTGATGGATGCCTTTAGCCGTCAAACCAAGAGTTTGACCCGAAGCAGAAATAACACCCGCTAAAGTTAGCTGACTATCTGTAGCTCTCAAACTGACCGCACCCGAAGAAGATAGCGTGCCTGATGTATCTAACGCTGTGCTGGTGACTAACCCAAACCCAGCCGCCGTGAAGCTGCCAAGATTACGAATTTGGTTGCCAGCCGCAGTCAAATTGACTGTCATTTCAGTATGGCCAGTTACCCGCCCCACATTCAGATGAGTACCTGAATTTTGTGAAAGTATTCCTGTAATCGGATTAGAGCTAGCCCCCAATACCAAGCCACCCGATTCGGCATTGATATTGCCGAGCACCGCACTAGCTGTTCTCAGAATACGTATAGCATCTGATGTGCCATTCGTTGTCGTTAAAGTGCCAGCCAAATTTATATCAACAAATTCGGACTTAATTAAAATCGTACTTGCGCCCGCATCGACGGTACCGCCAGTTTGAGTCAACCCGTCTGAGGTCAAGCTAACGTTGCCAACCGCTGTAATATTTTGCGATGCCAGTGCTAAAGCACCCGTTACAGCTAAGGTATAACTCCCTCCAACCTCACTAGCACCCGTTAGAGTCAACGGCCTTGCATTCGTTAAAGCAAAATTACCACCACTGCCAGTTCCAACAGCACCTAATTGCGTAATCTGGTTGGCTTGGTTTAACGTGCTGTCCCCTAAGGTATTCACGGTTAACGTATTAGCAGTCAGAACACCTGCGTTTTGCGAGAGCGTGCCATTATCGGTCACCAAACTCAAAACTCCAGTTCCATGCGCCATAATGTCATTAGAGAGTGTCGCATCGCCTGACAAGGCTTTCAAACTGATATTGCCATTAGCGCCGCCAGTAGCAATCGTGTCCTCAGTCGTGATATCACCAAGAGCCACAATGCTGATATTGCCCCCAGAGGTAGTGCTGATACCCCCCTCAGTGGTATCGCCTAAAATCAGTGCCTGATCATTGGTGACAAAAATGCCGCCATTGCCAGTACTGGCCACTAACTTACTGACTGATAGATTAAGTTCTTGGTTATTTGTCGCCGACTGACCTATGCCTATTGCAGCGGTCAATTTAACCAAATCGGCGGTGATATTGATGGCAGTGTTGTTGTTCACATCTCTGATCCAGCCAGCCGATGAATTGATTGCCACATTGCCAGTAGTCGTCACCTCAGTTAACTGGATGTTATTCACTGCATTCAGTGCTATGCCACCACTACCAGCCGTATAGGTGGTACCGGATACCATCGTGATTCCACCTGTGGCTGCCAATGTTGCAGTGACATCTATCGCACCAAGGCCTTCTGTGCTGAGAATACCGGCATTAGAGTGAATAACTTGGTTGCCTCTAAGTGAAATATTACCGCTAGTGCTGATTAACGCATGATTAACCGACAATCCATGTGTGTCAGTCACAGAAGCCTGCTCAATGTTGATCAAACCATCTTCAGTTGTAATGGATTCAGAAGTTTGGAAATTGCCCCCTAGTGCTCTTAAGTCAACTTTCGCATTAGCAGTTCGAACAATTGCCTGTTGAGCAATTTGCAGAGTCGTTCCCGCAATGGCAGTGATACCTGTTGCGGTATCTAAGCCAATATTTATATCGCGACGAATGATCGAGGCTAAAACAAGACCATTACGATCACGGATGGCTGCATCAGCACCAGTCGCTGACAACTGGACCGTTCCCGTGAAATCATTATTGGTGCTCAATAAGCTGATTGAGCCTGATCCCGCCTGGATATTAGCGGTCGCAGACTGAATCGTGCTCGGATTAGAAGCCCCTGATCGGGTCGCCGTGCTTTGAGACACACCGACACCGGTGATATTGAGTGTTGAACCCGTCGCCAAAAGATTATAAGTATCAAGGTTCAACTCACCCAAGCTAACGATATCAGTCGTACCCTCGGCATCGACATCACCCGCCCAAGTCAGACCCGCTGTATCACTAGAATACAGATTAAGCGCGGCTGAGGTGATGTTGCCTAGCTTGGTAAACTCATTTCCAATGTTAGCCAATGAAATAGCTGCTCGCGAAGAACGTGATGCATAAGCGGAAACCTTACCCGTAATGATTTTGGTATCGACAACCTGAGTCACCGCACCCACACCTTTACCACCCGCTTCAACACCTAAAGTCAACGAACCATCAGTTCCTGAAGTCACGTTTGATAAGCTCACCGATGACGCATCACGAATGACAACGGAATCGTTTGTATTATGAGTCGTGGTCAAATCTCCGCCTAACTGGATCGCACTGCCGCCACCATCAAGGGTGATGGTGCCGCTTCCGCCATCAATCAACGAGGGGTTGGTCGTCGCAATACCCGCCCCGGATAAAATGATGTTGCCGGTACCAGTGGCTGTGATGTTGCTAGCCGCAATATTGAGTGAGCCGCCCTGCGTTGTAATCCTGACATTACCATTCTCTGTAGCTATGACATTGCCATCAAAACTTGCCCCACCAGAATTACCGTTAAAGGTCAAACCCAAGGTGCTGTCAAACAGTGTAAAGTCACCTCCGGTTGAAACCGTCAAAATATTGCCGATCTCGTTACCTATCTCGCCAAGAAGTGCAGCGCCAACCGCAATAATTCGCAAATCGACTGCAGTGATGGCACCAGCTGTTTGATTGATGGCACCGCCCGATTTGATATCCAATTTACCGGCGGTCGTTCTTAAATGACCCACAATGGTCAATTCGCTTTCCCGCGCAGAATTATCCAGCTCAAAATTACCGGCAGTTAGGTTAAACGGCCCCAGTTGAGCAACACTGTTAGTAGTTTGAGTTAATTGAACTGAATTTGCTCCGCTGCCTTGCAACACACCCGTGGTGATGAGACTACCTCCTGTCTGCTCAATTGAAATACTGCTGGCATTATTGCCCACAGCAGTGAGCGTGATGTCACCTGCTCTGGCATCGATAACGCCTTGGAGTGTCATGTATCCATTGGCTGTTTTTGACTCTAAAGTAATACCATCACCCGCTAAACTTGCACCTGTTTTGAGCCAAAGCTGATCAGCACCTGTTGTGATGGTCATGCTGGCATTATTTGAATCATTGGAAGCCGCGACCGGCCCAGTAATATGCAGTCCTTGAGTCCACGCGTTGTTGAGCACAAAAGCGCCACCAGCGGTAAAGGCTTTCAATTCACCAAAAGCACCCGCCGCTGTGCTGCTGCGGATTAGGTTATCGTTGCCCAAGGTTACAGCGCCCGTGGTGTTGCCTGTAATTGCTGCAGCTGTAATGATAGTGCCGGAGGACTGTGTCACTGTACCTTGGATATTGTCATCACCCGCGCCACCCAAGACTAAAGTGCCAATACTGGCATTGGTTGTCGAACCTTGAATGTTACCCAAAATAACATGACCACCTGGGCCAGTATTTAAAAGTTGCACAGAAGTTGAGGATGCATTGTTGGTGCGAATGGTGGTGCCAGTAAGGTTAATCGAACCATCCCCAGCATTGATTAATACGGCTCCATTGTTAGCATTCAGGATTCCGCCGGAGCTTTGTATACCACCCACAAGTGAATCACCTGAGCCGACTCCTTGGCCCAACAGCGTGATCCCGTTTGCAGTAATATTTTGACCATTGATGTTTAAAAGTGCAGCATCAGAGCCACTCGCCAGCGTTTCAAGCTTCACAGAGTGAAGAGTACTAAAATAGTTTGTGACAGATCCGAGCAGCCTCAGACCATCCATAGATCGGATATCAACCGCTCCGCCGTAACGAACCCCGATCAGATCCGCAAACTGATTGTTGTTATTCAAAGTTATAGAGCCTCGACTTTCAACAAGTAAAGACCCTGCATCAATAATCATGGACGTCTCGTCACTATCAGCATATTGCGAAATCGTGCCACTGCGAGAACCCGAACCCGACAAAGTGGTGGCAGAAGTACCCAACGTCACTTGACCAGATTGGGCAGCAATAGATCCAATACGAATAGAACTTCCTGTTTCCGTTGAATGATAAACTCTCACCGCTGAACTAGAGTTGTTGGTGGTAATAATTTGTCCAGCAAGATCGATGTTTCCGGTCGATGAAGTTCCGACATCTCTACCATCAATTTCGATTTGTGATGAACCCGCATTGATCATCGAGCCTGACGCTTGCGTGACCCCCAGTCCGATTAATTTGATGGAGCCATCACCTGCACCCTCAGGTGGCGATGACGGGACAGGAGTCGTTGTCACATTGAATGTATGCAACGCTAACGCACCACCACCAGCAGCCAGCCTAATTTCTGTTGCAGTAATATCTCCCAAAAGGCTCAATCCACCGAAGTTTGACTGAATATTTAACTTACCGTTCAGTTCAATCAAGCCGGTGTGATCAAAGTTATTCTGTGTCCCTGTAATGGTAATATCACCGCCTGTGTTGGCCGCAATGGTCTTCACCGAAATTCCATTGCTTGTACTGTTCGTCTGAGCCACATTTCCGGTAACGTCATTGTCAGTAACCTCAGGCAATTTGGCGGACGGGGTGCCAAGTTGGAGTGTGCCAGTCGTGGCGGTTACAGATTCAATCTCAATTGAACTGGCATTGCGAAGCAAGACTGCAAAGCCATCATTTCCGGTTATTGATTCATCGTAGGTGCTCATGACTCGACCACCTAGACTCATCACTGAACCGCCCGCATCCATTACAACTTGACCGGTTCCCGCATTGATTTGGTTTCCCGAACTTGATACCGCTTGAGAAACACCCACACCCGATAACGTGATATCGCCGTTATTGGTTAGAACCCTGGAATAAAATGCTTCTGATAATCGAAGTTCATTGTGGGTCGATTGGACAAAAATGGCAGCACCCGAGTTGGTGGCCTGAATGCCACGCAGAATATTAATTTCACCGGCTGTTTTAAGAAATACAGCATAGTCCTGACCATCAATCGTTTGTTGGTCCGAAAAGGTTCGCACACTGGTACTGCTCGACCCGATCGTAATGATGCCCGTACCTTCATCCTGATAAATTAATGACCTCGCTGTGATGTGGCCAGCAATAATGAGGTCACCCACCTTGCTCAAAGAAATGTGGCCCAAACCAGATATCGCAGTGGTTGCGCTTGAAATCAAGATATCACCATTTGAGCTGCCGGTTGATCCGCTGCCATTGATGGTCAAATCAAACCCATTACCGGTGATGTTGTTACTGCTTCCTGAACTGAACGAAACAGTCCCTTGCCCACGCGTTATGGTGAGGTTATTGAATAGGGTGACTCGGCCTGAAAATTTAATAGCACCTTGACCTACTTGGTTTTCGGCATTAGTACGATTTGAATGAATAACAATGGGGTTAGAACTGGTACCCAGAGTAATCATTCCTAAGCCCGTACTAAAATCCAAACCGCCACGGGCTGTGATTGATTCCTCAACTGTAATACCTCCATTTGCTTGCACTTTGATCAGTCCGAGCTCAAGTTTTTCATCATCGCCAAGCCCAATCGCCCGTTTAAATACAACGGTTCCAGTACCTGCACTAATTTCCAAATCTCTGGCCGAATCGACAGTCTCCGATTCAATCGTACCTTCAAAAATAAAATTACCACCCGTGGAACCTGTGGTCATAACTCGGCCACCGCCAACGAGCTCAAGATCATTTTTGATCGTGATATTGCCGCCCTGCGCAGTGCCTGTTCCCGAAACACCACCTTTCGCAGACACATTACCTGCTAAACTGATCAAAGCTGCGGAATCGATTACGATTCGGCCGGCTGGTCCAGCGTTATCTTGTGTACCAGAAGTGGCGCTCCCCTCAAAAGTCGTTACAACGTTGCCACCATCGGTCGTGATCGCCTGCAAACTCACCCGTCCATTCGTGGGATCATCAGTAGTCACGGTGACACCGCCACCGCCACCACCGACACCTTCATTACCTTTGCCGCCGAAGGTCTGGATTGTGCCAACCGTCACCGAGCTTGTGGTGCTTTTCAGATTTACTGAACCGCCTGCACCGCCTGCACCGCCAGCAGCATCACCCCCATAAGTATTGATGTTACCTACCGTCAGTTGTCCATTGGCGGTGAGTGTTACACCACCCCCTGCCCCAGCTGAACCGCCACTGTTTTTGGCACTGAAGGTGTCGATATTGGCAATCGAGATAGAACCACTGTGTGATTCAATCACCACATTGCCGGACCCTAAGCCTGTGTTTTCTGCAGCGGTGGTTCGAATTGTTAGAGACTCGGCGCTGGTGACCGACCCTTTTGAGTCAATTTCGAAACGGCCACCGGCAAGCGTAATATTCTGAGTAATTGTTACCCCAACATTTCCCGCAATGAGTTTTAAATTGCCAGAGCTAATATTCGAAATACTGGCATTCAAGACGATGCCACCGGACTCACTCGATTGTAAGGTCAGGTTTCTCGGAGTATTTAGACTAAGATCATTCGCTAAGGTAATGGTGCCAGTTTGATCTCCATCACTTTCATCATCACCAGTGAATACGATCACATCACTGCTTGCTAATGCCGCCACAAGCGTGGCAATGGTTAGGATAGAATCGTCTTCTGCAGCCGTAAACGGGCTTGACTCTAGCGCGCTTGAATCAGGACCCTCCTCCTGAATCGTAATGTTGTAAGGATCCAACAACAGCGTCCCGGTCTTGCCCGCCACCGCAGTCAAATCAACTGTGCCGCTGAAATCCAAGAAGGCTTTGCCTGACACTTCTGCAAACCCGCCATCACCCCCTTGCTCACCGCCGGTGGCACTGATGTGGCCGAAGTAGCGCGTTGCTTCATCGGCCCAGACAACCACGGTGCCGCCATCGCCCTGCATGGTGGCGTTGGCTGTGATGGTGGATCCGGCGCTGATGAAGGTGCGCTGGGCATTGGCGATGCTGTCGTCTCTACCCTGGTAGCCGCCACCCAATAAGATCGTGCCACCACCGAGGGCGCCATCGGCCGAGACCGTGTTGCTTTCCAGCAAGCCGAGATGGTCGGCACTGATGCGGATGTCGCCGCCATAGCCAAGCTCAGAATCTGAGCGCAAAGAGCTGGAGCTGATCATAATGGCGGTGGGTGCTGGGGCTGGGTTTTGCGGCTGCTGCGGCAACCTCTCTTCGCGAGTGCCACTGCTGAGGGCGATCTGACCGCCCGACTGCTTGCCGCTGACATCGAACTGGCTTTGGCTGATCGCCTGGTTTTTGCTGGCGAGGTCGATCGTGCCGCCTTGGGTGGCACCTGTAGCCCGTAAATCGCCGCCCGCCAGTTGTATACCACCGGCCTCGATACGCAACGAACCACCGGCTCCGCTTGATGAGCTGACATCCAACCGGGCCTGTATAACAACCACCGACTCAGATTGGATCGTGATTTCAGCGCCATCACTGCCCGCGACGGATTCAGACTCCCTCGCCACGGTAGAGTCATTTCCACCGGTCTTCTCAAGAGCCACCAGAGGCTCTATCGGGGCCTCGATGGAAATATCGCCGCCCCCGGTCTTGCCGGATGCATCGACCACAGCGCCTTCGGTGATATTCACCTCAGCGGCCACCAGCTCGATGGTGCCGCCAGCGCCGCCTTCGGATGAGACATCCAAGGTTCCACTGTTAACAATTTTGCCTTGTCCTGCGGAGAGTCGGATGGTGCCACCGTCACCGGTTTCGATGCCGCGCGCTTGGATGATCCCTGTGTTGTTGATGGCCAATCCAGCCAGTTGGTCAGCTGCCTCTAGGGTCATCACCACATTGCCACCATCAGCGCGGATGATGCCGCCGTTTTTGATGTAAGCATCAACGAGGGGGCCTGCCACCTCAATTTTCACGGGTCCACCCAGATCGAGCCGGACACGTTGGCCGGCACCCAAAAGCACATCGCCGCCAGGCACATTGATACGGCCCACATTCTCAATTTTGGCGGCGATCATCACCACCATGCCGCCCTGTTGGGTCATGATGTTGCCGCGGTTAATGATGGGGCTGTTGGAGCTGCCTTCAAAGGTGAAATTACCGCTCATGAAATCTTCGTTGGATATATGGAGCGTTGATGCCACGATTCCGGCAACATCAATCACCGAACTCTCACCAAAAATGATGCCGTTGGGGTTGATTAAGAAAATACGTCCATTGGCGATCAATGAACCCCGTATTTCAGAGGGATCCCCTCCTAACACTCGGTTTAGGGCGATCGATTCTGATGAGGGCTGATCATAGATCACGCGATTATCTTTGCCGATACTGTAGCTTTGCCAATCAATCACCATGCGATCGGACTGCTGCCGAATCGTCATATCTCGGACGCTGGACTCGATGCTCCCGCTACCAGCAGAGATGTTTCCCCCTTGTGGTAATTCCGCCAGTGCTACGCTGGCACTGAGACCTAATGCACCTGCTGCCAGCATTTGAGCCAGTGTTGTTACCTTGCGTGCGGGGCGGCTCTTGGTTTTTGAGCGGCCACGGGTGATTTCGGAAGCTACCTGCCAAACCCGCAAGGCCGCATTCCACACCAGGCGATAGACATGATTCAGTGAGCTATTTTTCATGGCTTACAGTCTCTATCCGGCGCATCAGAAGCGGTTACTCATGGAAAACCATATCCATGGCAAGCTGGTCTCAGGCTCTGCCACCGAGTCTCCACCTTCACTGTCCCAAGCCGCAGCGACATCAAAATTCAGATTCTCAATGCGATACCGCAAACCCACGCCATAACCGGCCAGGCTCCGGGTTTCGGCTTCGGACACGGCCGAGATGCGCTCTGCTTGGCCCAAATCGATGAATACATAAGGCGTGGCGGGATAGCGCCGCATGTTGTAGCTGACCTCACCCTGGAATACGGCCCCACGGCGACCGCTGAACTCACCGACGGGATAACCTCGAACTGCGTTAGCACCCCCGAGAGAGATGAAACTGGCGCTGTCAACGAAGTCATCAGAATACTGAAGGGAGAGTCGCGCGAGTGCCTGCCAACGATCCGCTATGCGCTGCACTCGGGCAGCGTTGAGTGAGAGGATGTTATAGCTCTCGTCAGGGCCAGCCACCCGCTCATCATTGGTGATACGGTTGTGCTCGACAGTGAGTGCACCATAGGTAACCGCACCACCTCCGATCTGATCTCGCCAATCGAAGTTTATGCCCACGGGTAAGGCAGTGATGTTGTACTCTTCGGTTTCGGTGAGACGATTGTTCTCGTACCAGGTGTAGTTGGCCCCACCAAAAACCGTGATATTTCGGGATTGGCTGCGAAGCAGTGGATAGCTCAGCCGAGCACCGAGTTGATGGGTACCCCCATCCGCTAGGCCTGCGAACTCCCCTGAACCGAGTTGGTAACTGCTGATCAGTGCATTACTGGTGAGACGAAGCCCGCTACTGCCTAATGGCAATCCGTAACTAAAAGAAGTCAGCCAGGTCTGCTCATCTGTCACTAATCCTGTGAAACTGAGGATATCGCCAAAGACAAAGTTTCGTGAGCGGGCGATATCCACGCGAGCACGGTTACGGCCTGAGGCCTTACTGCCATGATTATCGAGTCCAGCGGAGATAATGACTTGTTCATCCTCCACCATTCGAACCTCTAGGTCTCCGGTTCCACGCAGCGTTCCGGGACGTACCACTGGAACAGCCGTATAGCCGGGGATGTCGTCGAGAATAAGTGCAAGACGTTCAATCTGTCGTGACTCCATCAGATCACCGGTTTGTATTCTTCCCAGAAACGCCTGAGCCTCGGGGTTCGGTTTGCGTTCCAATTCGAATTCCGCATACTCCTCTTCTATGGAATCCATTCGGGAGTCATAGAGTTCATCAACTGCGGCCATCACCTGAGTGAGCTCGGAGATATCAAAGTCTTCCTCAAGCGCTTGGATGATGCCTTCGAGAGCGCGGTTGCGACGGCTTTGCAGAGCGATTGCAGGGGTGGCGGCAAGGGCGTCTACGGCGCTGATTTCGCCGTATTTGCCCTCTAAAACCTCAAAATCAACAATATTGTTTTGGATGTCTTGGGCGGGCAGGTAAGCACGCGCGAAAGGGTACCCCGCATCGCGATAAAAGCGGCTGATTGTGTTGGCAATCTCTTGCAGCGCGGCAAAATCAACATCTGTGCCGATTTTTTCGCTTATCGCTGCGGTGAGTTCCTGGTCGGTGAACCGCGTATTCCCAGCAATGCGCACTCCTTGAAGCACGAACGTCGACCCGCCTGGTTCAACCCCCAATAGTGGGCCACCATCGATGAAGAACTCTGGGCTTGGAGGCGGCGCTGTTATGGGTGGCGCCACCTCAGGGAGGGTGATCGCAGGGTCAAGAGATTGCGCCAAGGCCGGTCCATAGACCGATGCCAGCCCAATGCCGATGACGCAAAGAGACCGGATTGCAGCCGCGATGGCGTTTGGTAGAGCTTTTTGGACAATGTAAATGTGCACGCCCTAAATTACCTCTTAGAAGGTACTTAGGCAACAGTTTAATACTACTAACTAATTAGCTTTTTCTTGCGTAATCTTGCGTTATTACTTTTTATCAATCACTTTGCGCACCCAATCCTTTGAATGGCGCAAGATAGAGTTATTTATAAGAGCGACACGGGGAGTAATTCCCACCGAAAAATGATCGAGGGTGAAAGTAGCATTTTCTCGTAATCGAGTTGGGTCAATGCCATACGAAATGATGATGCCGCTCTCATTGAGTCTGCGTGACCTAAACGGCGTTTGGAGGCGATCTCAAAAGTGCGTGAATGCATTTGAAATGCGAGCTCGATTCCGGGCTCAGCCTCCACTTATCCACAGGGGTCTGACCCCATTCTGATTTTATTTTTAGCCGTGGTCGGCATATTTATGATCATGTGGACTGAGCGTCCAAGCCATCAAATAGTAATGATTGCTATTTGCATTAAATGGAATTACGCTAGCTCGGGCGTATTGCCCACTCCTCTCTTCTCGAATTGGTGATTTTGATGAAAAAAATGTTCTTAGCTTTGCTGCTTTTGGTACCTCTCATGCCTTTGGCTGGTGTCGCCCTGGCAGATGCACGTGTTGATCATTTTAAAGGCTTGCCTGCTCCGACTCTGGATGCTGCGCTGACGAATTTAGCGGAGTACAACCAACGCTTAGGCACGGTTTTGGCTGAACCAATGAATACTGCCCGTTCAGCCGAAGTTCATGAGATCACATACACTCTGGAAAATGCCCTGCAGCGTCTCACTCTGGAGCTGGCTGAGCTTGCCGATGTTCTCGAGGAAGTGCATGTGGGTTCCGAGGCCAATGATTTCAGTACCATCGAGGAAAAAGGCCAGGAATATCTGCAAACCGTGCGAAAACTTATTCCCTAAGTAAGAAGGGAGGCATAATCTTTTGGGTTTTCCCTCAAAAATAAATCCGTCCCCTTTTCAGACCCTATCCCAACTTTATCCACAGGGGTCTGACCCCAAATAAATCCATTGGGTAGTTCGAGTAGCTTTTTACCCAAATGTGATCAATCAATACGCCAAGAAACTGTCTAATATAACGGCATGTGGTTTCTAGAGACCTTTGACCAGCGAACTCTGCTGCTTGCTAGCAGCTTTGGCCATCTCGTGGCCGGTGGCATTGCGATTCTGTTTCGCCGCTACGCGCCCACGCCGATCTTGCCGCATTGGGGTGCGGGTATGCTGCTCATCGGTCTGGGGATTTTATGTGTATCCCTGCGTGGCATTTATCCCGACCTATTAACCCTACATGTAGGTAATAGTTTGATCATTTTAGGTCAAGGAGCTCTGCTGACAGCTTATCTTGGGTATTTTGAGCGCGAGCATCTGCAAAAGTACGTGATAATTTTCTCTCTCATTGGCGTGACGGCCTTTAACCTAATGATCCTTGTCGATGTGCCTGGGATTACCGTAAACCACCGAATTTTTCTTTTTTCAATCCTTTCTCTGGCAATGCAGTTAGCCATGTTTTTGCTGCTGATTACAGCCTCACGACGAGATTCAATCCCAGCGCGAACCATTGCCTTCACGCATCTGATTACCGCCAGCATTTTTCTATACCGGGCCGGAGAGACCCTGCTACTTAGCGAGCTGAGTTTGTTCGTTATTACCGCGGGCAATTTAATGCTTTTCCTGATCGCCTTTTTAGCAGTAATCATACAGACGCCGGGATTAATTTTGCTGCTTAAGGAAGATGCAGACAGAGAACTGCTTGAGCGAGAGATTTCACTCAAACAAGCCCAACTCTTAGAACATGAGAGAAAAAGCACGGAGGCTCTGCGTTTGAAAGCGAATCAGTATGAGACGATTAGTTTTATGGCACGCGGTTTAGCGCATGACTTCAATAATTTATTGGGTGTCCTGCAGATGGGACACGGCACACTAAATACAGTTAAGGACAAGAAGAGCTGGGATGAAATGCATGCGCCTTTGGAAATCATGGGTGGCGCATTAAAGCATGCACACATGCTCACCAACGGACTGCTGAGCCTCGGCAGTGATCAAAAACTTCAGTTGCAGCCAGTGGCCGTGTGCAAGATCTTCGACGAACTCCGCGCGCTGTTACAAAATATCTTGGGTCCGGAGATCAAGATTCAGTGGTCATCGATAGATACGGATTGGGTAGTGCTCAGTCATCCTGGTTTTCTGCTTATGGCGCTGCTCAACCTCGCACTGAACAGCCGAGATGCGATGCCAGATGGCGGCCAACTAATTTTTAGGGCCAGTTTGTACGAATGGGACGGCGAAATAGCTTTGGACGTTGGTGATTTACCGACAGGCGAATACGTTCAGATCTCAGCCTGCGACACTGGCCATGGTTTCAACAAAAGACAGAAAGCCCACTTATTCGACCCCCTCTACACAACCAAGGAGCAATCCATGGGCCATGGTTTGGGGCTATTCATGATCAGAAGCTTCATTAGGCGCACCCAAGCGGGGTTGATCGCACAATCAACACCCGGTCAGGGTGCTTGTTTCAACATACTTCTTAATCAAGCAAACGAGGAACCATGCTAATGCATCAAACGGACAAGCAATCTCTCAAGGCAGTCATCCTTGAAGATGAACGTATGTTTGCCGAAATGCTCTCGATGCTGCTTCGCAACATATCAGATGTCAACGTGTGTGAAGTGGCACATAGCGTGGCGGCGGGCATATCGGCATGCGCGACGCACAAGCCGGATCTGCTGCTTCTGGATTTATTTCTGCCAGATGGCTCGGGTTTGCGTGTTGCGCAACATTTGTTACGAGAGATCAACCCAGACGCACAGGTCATTGTCTTGTCAGGCGAGGCCGATAATTTTATCGCCCCCCAATGGCTCGACCCCCACTTAGGTGCCATTGTTGACAAGGCCTCCGCTTACAACACGCTCTTAAACCCAATCCGTCAGATGATGGGTAAAATCCAGCCTTATTCATTGACCCAAAACCCAAGGGATTTATTCACAAGACGCGAGATGCAGATTTTCATGCTCATCGGCGAGGGCTTACGAAACCAAGACATTGCTGAGCGTATGGAGCGCTCAGTGAGCACCATTTTGACACACCGACGCAATATCACCCGCAAGATGGGTATGAGTGGCTCTCGGCTGGTAAGAGCTGCTACTCAGTACCGCGTTAATTTCACCTGATGGCATAATGCTTTTTACAGTTTATGCTCAAAATAAATTAAATAAATCTGTCGGGGTCGTACCCCACTTTATCCACAGGGGTCTGACCCCTTTTTTGGTGCTGCATAGGTGTTTAGACGCTATTCGTTCTGGCTGATCGTCATCCTGTTTTTGATTTATGTGCTGAGTTTTGTGGATCGGCAGATCGTTGCCGTGCTCGCGCCACAAATCCGCGCGCATTTCGAGCTAACCAATGTGCAAATCGGCCTGCTGTATGGCACCGCCTTTTCGTTGATCTATGCCGTTGCCGGCATCCCCATGGGGCGACTGGCTGATCAATGGTCGCGGCGCAAGATGATTGCGATTGCGGTGTTCGCTTGGAGTTTAGTGACTGTACTGAGCGGGTTCGCAACTTCATTTGCGATGCTCGTGGTGTATCGCCTGATCCTGGGGGTGAGTCAGGCCATGCTCAGCCCTGCGGCCTATGCGCTGCTCGCAGAAACCTTCCGCCCGGAACTACGGGCCAGTATTTTTTCGGTGTATGCCTCGGCCATTTTCATCGGCATCGGCCTGTCCTTTTTGGTCGGCGGGACTGTGGCGCAAAATACCGACTGGCAAACCGCCATGGTGGTGGTTGGCCTTCCGGGGCTGCTGTTGGCGCCGGTGGCCTGTTTCTTCATTCGCGATGTGCGCGTAAACCGGTTCGTTGCCGGAACTTTCGTCGGTGACATTTTTGCCAGCCTGCGCGACATGCTGGGCAAGCGCACGATTCAGCTGCATCTGCTCGGCTTTGGCATGCTGGGGGTCATCGGTTACACGGTACTGGCATTTATCAGCATCATTTTTGTCGATGTGTTTGAGCGCCCTGATCTGATTCGGCACTATGGCTGGTTCCAGCTTGGCGTCGCTGTGACCGTCATTTTTATGGGCCTACTCGCTGATTATCTTGCGCGTAAAAATCCAGCGCGGCGCTTTTGGATTGGGATTATTGCAATCGTCGCGGCGCTACCGCTTTATGGGCTAGGGCTTTTTGCGGATGACGGCTTCACCGCTTTGATTTTGCTCGGTACGGCGGTCTTGTTTTCCTTCTCTTTTAATGGCGTTGCCGCCGCGCTGATTCAGTTCATGGTGAGGCCCGATCAGCGGGCTTTGGCGGGAGCCGTGTACTTATTCGTCATGAGCGTTGGAGGACTGGGCCTTGGGCCACCGATCGCAGGCTTCCTCATGGATCGCGCGTTTGAAGGCCAGTATGCCGCGTCACAGGCCATCTTCTCGCTGATCATCGTTTGCGCCACCATTGCCATCATCAGCTTCGTGGCCGCGATGCGCTCGTATCACCGCGACGCAGTTGATTAAAACCGGGACAGATTTATTTTTTTATCCACAGGGGTCAGACCCCATTTTGAAACAAGGCTTGTGGTTGCTTGGCGCGATTGGGATAGTAGCGCCTAGGGTGACTTTGACGGAGTGAATCTTGCGCGGCAAAGACTCAGAGACTCGTGTTCGCCTCGACCTTTGGCTTTGGGCTGCACGGTTTTTTAAAACGCGGCGATTGGCTGTGGAGGCCATTAGAGCGGGGCATGTCAGCGTGGGCGGCGGTGCCGCGAAGCCGTCTCGCGAACTGCGCATCGGGGATGAGCTGAGCATCAAAAAGGGGTCTGTCACCTTTTTCGTTAAGGTGATGGATCTGGATGATAAGCGTGGGCCTGCAGCACGGGCTCAGCAGCTTTATGAAGAGACGCCCGAGAGTATCGCTACTCGTGAGCGGCAAAGGCAGCTGCAACGCTTGGGAGCGTTGACCACACCACATCCGCACAACCGGCCGGATAAGCGCGATCGGCGGCGATTAGCCGATCTCAAGCGAACTTAGTAAAAACCGGGACAGATTTATTTTTTTTATCCACAGGGGTCTGACCCCTTACTTAACTTGGGGAGTTAGCGTGCCACGATGTGGAACAAATTGATGGGGCTCGTAACTCAAAATAAATGCGTCCCCTTTTTGGCGGCCATTCTGCTGGGCCTCTCCCCGGTGTTGGGCGCGGCTGAGCTGCGCGTTGCTGTGACCGCGAACTTTTTTGGGACATTACAAACGCTGAGCGCGTTGTACGGTGAGGAGACTGGGACGCAAATCACTCTAAGCTCTGGGGCATCGGGGGCGCTATACACGCAAATTGTCAATGGCGCGCCGTTTGATGTGTTTTTCTCCGCTGATGCTGTGCGCCCCGAACGCCTGGCCGAGGAAGGGCTTGGTATCCCTGAGTCCCGCTTTACCTATGCCCAGGGAGTTCTGGTGCTCTGGTCGCGACGTGAGGAGGTTGTGGATTCAGCGGGTGAGGTTTTGCACAGCGGTGATTTTCGTTTTTTAGCGATGGCAGATCCGCGCACGGCCCCCTACGGCGTAGCGGCGCAGCAGGTCATGATGCACATGGGTGTCTGGGACGAACTGAATACCCAGCGGCGGCTGGTGCGTGGTCAAGGAGTGGGCCAGACTTATCAGCAAGTGGCCTCGGGCGCGGCGGAGCTGGGCTTCGTGGCACTGGCTCAGGTTCGCGACGCTGAAGGTCGAGTGCCTGGCTCGTACTGGATGCCACCACAAATGGGGTACGACCCCATTGAGCAACAGGCAATTATCCTAAAGCGCACCTGCGAACGCGAGGCCGCTGAGCGGTTCATGGCCTGGATGCGAGGGCCCGAAGCGCGAGCAGTTATTGAGGCTGCCGGCTATCACTAGAAAAAAGGGGACAGACCCCTTTTTTGCTATCATCGCGCTCATGTCACTGTTTATTATTCCGAGTCGTGCCAGGCGCATCTTGTTTGTGGTTCACCCCAAAAATAAATCTGTCCCGGTTTTTGAATGATGCTTTCACCGCAGGATGCTACCGCGCTTTGGATCACGTTTAAGCTGGCGCTAATCAGCACGAGTATTCTTTTGGTGTTGTGTGCGCCTGTGGCTTGGTGGCTGGCGCATACGCAGTGGCGTGGCAAAACCGTGATCGAGGCGCTGGTGATGCTGCCTTTGGTGCTGCCGCCGACGGTGTTGGGGTTTTATCTGCTGCTTTTATTGGGACCGCAAGGTTGGGTAGGCGGCAGCCTCGAGGCGCTGGGGTTTAATCATCTGGCCTTTAGTTTTACGGGGCTGGTAATTGGCTCGATGATTTACTCCCTGCCGTTTGTGATGCAGCCGTTAACCAACGCCTTTCAGGCCGCTGGGGGGCGTATTCTTGAGGTCGCGGCAACGCTGCGCGCTTCACCGCTGGACCGGTTTTTTAGCATCATCCTGCCCTTGTCCAAACGCGGCTTTTTGACGGCAGCAGTGTTGTCTTTTGCGCACACGCTGGGGGAGTTTGGCGTCATCATCATGGTGGGTGGTAACATCCCGGGCCAAACTCAGGTCGCCTCCATCGCGATCTTCAATCACGTTGAGTCGATGGATTACACCTCGGCACATACGCTGTCGGCGATTTTGGTCGCTTTGTCGTTTTCGATGCTGCTGATGGTGTTTGCTTTGAACCGCAAGTTTAAAGTCGTGAGTCTGGCGACATGACCATTGCGGCGCGTTTTCAGGTGCAGCGCGGCGCCTTTGCGCTGGATGTGGATCTCAAGATCCCCGGTCAGGGCGTCACGGCATTGTTCGGCCGATCTGGCTCTGGCAAAACCACCCTGCTTCGCTGCATTGCTGGCTTGGAGCATTTTTATGACGGTGCGCTGCGCTTTTTTGATGAGATTTGGCAGGACGAGGGGCATTTCACTCCAGTCCATCTGCGGCCGCTGGGATTTGTGTTTCAAGAGCCGAGTTTATTTCCCCATCTTCGGGTGATAAGCAATCTGCAATATGGCCTTAAGAGGGTTGCTGCCAACCAACGCCTCGTGGGCTGGGAGGAGACCATTGAGTTGCTGGGTTTATCGGAACTTTTGCAACGCTTTCCGGATGAATTATCCGGCGGTCAAAAACAGCGTGTGGCTATTGCTCGGGCGCTTTTGACCAGTCCGCGCCTGTTGCTCATGGATGAGCCCATGGCTTCTCTCGACGATATCAGCAAGGGGGAGATCCTGCCCTACCTGGAGCGGCTGCGCGATGAGCTGTCGATCCCGGTACTGTATGTCAGCCACAATATCGATGAGGTCATGCGACTGGCTGATCATATGGTTGTGCTCAGTGAGGGACAGTTATTGGCTCAAGGCCCTTTGCAAGACATACTGACCCGCGCGGATTTGCCTTTGGCTTACACTGAGGGCGCAGCCGCGGTGATTAATGCTCGAGTGACTGCGTATCATGTCGAGCATCATCTGACGGAGTTGTCTTTTTCTGGGGGCACCTTGCTGATGCCGGGCGCCCACGTGCCTGCGGGGGGTCCTGTTCGGGTGCGCATTATGGCGCGGGACGTGGGGATCAGTCTCAGCAAACCCACCGATACGAGTGTGTTGAATTATTTGCCGGTGCGCGTACAGGACACATTTGATGACCCCCATCCTGGTTACTCGCTTGTGCGCCTCCAAGCTGGTGAGACCACTTTGTTAGCGCGCGTGAGTCAGCGCTCCTCAGCGATGCTTGGGCTGCGGCCTGGGATGGCTGTTTTTGCAGTGGTCAAGAGCGCCGCCATGGGCAGCTAGATGGGGTACAACCCCAAAAGGGGTCGTACCCCATTATTTGACTTGGATGTCGCCGTTGAGGGTGGCGCCGGTCTCAAGCGAGATGGACTCGCAGTGGACAGAGCCTTGGATGTGGGCGGTGCGGCCAACGACGAGCTCGCGGCAGTGGATTTCGCCATCAATGCGCCCATGCAAGGAGAGCTGTTCGCAACGGATAATGCCTTTAAGCTGGGCTGAAGCCCCCAACGATACTTGCGGAGCTTTCACCTCACCCTCGATGTGACCGAGGAAATGCAGCGGTCCTTTGGCCTCAATAAAGCCTTTGACAAGTGTACCCTCACTGACCACGGATGCTTTGACGGGAACCTCGCCATTGGCTTTGGGCGGCACCTTAGCAACCAACGCAGAATCTGATGGCGGTGTTTGCGGCTTGGTCATGTCAGCTGACTGTGAGCCCACCTTTACTTGACCGGGTTGCACGGGCATCTCTGGGGTTTGTTTTTTCTTACCGAACATAACTGCCCACCTCAAAGACTTTCAGCGGATCTAGATAGCGCCCATTAAAGCGCACTTCGTAATGCAGGTGGATACCGCTGGTGCGGCCGGTGGCGCCCATGACGCCCAGCTGGTCGCCCTTTTCTACCCACTGACCTTCCTCGACATCAAACGAAGCCAAATGGGCGTAAAGTGATTCGATACCCATACCATGGTCCACGATTACCACCTTGCCAAAGCCGCCATCGCGCGCCGCAAAACTCACCCGCCCTGCTCCGGCGGCGAGGATACTGCGGTCTTCATAAGAGACAAAATCAACGCCGCGATGGGGCGCAAAACGTCCGGTCACGGGGTGACGCCGCATGCCAAAGGGCGAAGTCACTCGGCCAGCTACCACCGGACGCGCATTGGGCAGTGAGTCCGCGAAGGTATCTAGCATGCTCAGAGCCTCAAGCTCGTTGTAGATTGGATCATCGAGATATAAATCCAAGATACGGCTGATTTCGCGATCCACCAACATACCACCGACGGGCTGAGACTCCTGCATCACCTGTTGCACTCGCTCAAGTTCAAATCCGGCAGAACCCAGACTCTCTTGCAGTGCTTGGCGGCGCTCACCCAGTAACGGGCGGGTGGACTCGACATAGATACGAAACGCCTGATCCGTGTAGGCCAGCACCGATGAAAGTTCACGCACATTGCGTTCTAAATCATTGGGATCAAGACTGATGGGTAGCGTGGTATCCGACCGCGCGGTGTACAGCAATTCATCCAGCGCATTGGTCAATTGCTGATATTCGCCAGAGCGCTGGGCGTATTGACCACTGAGCAAGAAATAATTAGCGCCGGTGGCCATCAATGCAATGAGCACCATGGTGACAATCCACGTGAAGAGGCGCTTTTGGCCTTTGATGCGTCTGTCATGGTCGGCCAGCAAGCGGTCGATATCTCGCCGCGACATCTCGATATGGCGCGCACCATCGGAGGTGGCAATCAGCACCTGAGCACTGTCACTATTGGCGCCTAAACTCTCGCGCAGCGCTTCCAGCCACTGATAATCCGACGCTTTCCTCATAAACCCCTAACCGCGTGCTTGTTGTGCTTAGCTGCGTGCTTTTTGTTCAGCGATCAATTGCCCATCAATACGGGCGCCATTCTGAATTTCAATGGAGCCATAGTGCACATTTCCCATGACTTGAGCCGAGGCACGCACTCGAAGGTTTTGTTTAGCCGTTATGGCGTCACTGACAATCCCTTCTATCTCGACTTGGTCGCCATGCAGCTCCCCTTCAACACGACCACTTTGGGTGACTTGAACTGATTTGCCGCGAAGCTTACCAGTCACGGTTCCCGCTATAGTCACCATCCCCGGAGCTTGAATATCGCCTTTTATTTTAGCACCTTGGCCAATGACCAAATTGCCTTTTTCTGTTGCTGACATGAAGCCTCCGGTGAATATTACCCCCCTGAATAGGTATCATCTTAGCAAAAAATAAATTATGTTAGGTATTTTTTTCCTCTTCGCCTGTACTTATTTGTTTATTTTCTATGGGTTTTTCATTTTTTTCGGGCAATTTCGTGCTGCACTGCAACTTAGCCTGGATTTTTGCACCTGCCTCGATTTGCAGCGCTTCATACTGCACCTCGCCGATCACATGCGCAGTGGATCTCAGCACTAGAGTCTTACGGGCATGCACCTTCTCACCCGCATAACCACTGATCTCGATATGATCGGCCTCAAGGCAGCCCTCGATGCGTCCAGTCGTGCCTATCTTGATGTGCTGACCTACCACTTCACCACAGATCGTGCCTTCCACATGCACCTCGCCTGGCACCTCGACAGCGGCATTGACGCGCACGCCTTCACCGACAATCAGATTGTTTTTTTCTGATACTTCCATGCGAATCCCCCAAGCTCATATGCGCAACGCGGTGCTGCTGTTGCGGAATAGTATCGCGATTCACTGCCTCTTGGCACCTAAGCCGGCTGCGATCTAGGACGCGGCACGACCCCAAGTGGGGTCTGCTCGAGCTGAAAAAAAGGAATGGGGTACGACCCCAATCGCGAAAAATAAATCTGTCCCGGTTTTTTTATTGCTGGATGAGGTCGACGTCGTCGGGCGGCGTGAATTGAAAGAGGGTCGTGGCCATGGGGCCATTGAGGACGGTTTGGGTGAAGCGGATGCGGGTTTGTTGACCGAGGGGGTCGTAGAGAACCATACGTCTGATCATGCGCTCGTCTAGGCCGATGAGGACGCGCAAAAACTCAGCATCATCACCCTTAGGTTCTAGCGCCACCCACAGGAGGTCGTCAATCATGCCCTCTTCGGTGATCACGAAATTATCGTCCAGCGGCTGCGGATCGGTGAGCAGCATTAGCGGCGTTTGAGTCAGCGCGGCATCGATCGGCTGCACCAGCACCTGCGCCAGATCTTCGTCATAAGACCACAGCTGATCGCCATCGGAGATGATTTGCTGGCGAAAGGGTGTCTCATAATCCCAGCGAAACTGTCCGGGACGGCGCAGATAAACCCGGCCCTCAGTGACTTGCATGACCTCGTCGCGCTCGGTAAGCACCACCTGTTCAAAACGCGCAGAGAAATTCTGCATGGTGCTGATGAAGCCCTGCAGGCGCTCACGGCCTTCGCCTGCCTGAACCGGCAATACGAGCATAAGAAACATGAGCGCTGCCACAATCGTTTTCATCTTAAATCCTCGGGTAAACGCGTTTAGCTTGGACAGTGGCACGATCATCTCGGTTCTATGAGACTTCTGCATGCGCTAGCAGTATCCACATTCATGTATGTCTGCCATGTGAGGTGGTCTTCTTAGTTCTGTGGTGCCGGCGCGAGGACTTCGCGATTGCCATTGGGCTGCAAGGCGCTCACCAAGCCGGCGTTCTCCATATCTTCAATCATACGCGCGGCCCGGTTATAGCCAATTTTCAGGCGCCGCTGCACATAAGAAATGGAGGCTTTACGAGACTCCAACACGATCGCCACCGCTTGGTCATAAAGCGGATCCGATTCCGCGCCGGAACCCACCGGCTCCAAACCCGGAATAAACGCCGCCCCCGACTCCGGCTCGGACAAGACATCCTCGACGAAGTTGGGCTGACCTTGGGCGCGTAAGTACTGCGCCACCTGATGCACTTCATGGTCGGCGACGAACGCGCCATGCAGACGCACCGGATGGCCGCTGCCCGGCGGCAGATAGAGCATGTCGCCGTGGCCTAAAAGCTGCTCTGCGCCCATCTGATCCAGAATCGTGCGCGAATCCACCCGCGATGAGACCTGAAAGGCCATGCGCGTGGGGATATTAGCTTTGATCAGACCGGTGATGACATCCACCGAGGGGCGTTGTGTGGCCAAGATCAAATGGATCCCGGCAGCACGGGCTTTTTGCGCTAATCGAGCGATGAGTTCTTCGACTTTCTTACCCACCACCATCATCATGTCGGCGAATTCATCAATAACAATAACGATATAGGGCATGGGCACCAGATCGGGCGCAGGGACATGCGCCTCGAATTCCCCGCCCACATTGTGGAAGGGATCTTTCAGCGGCTCGCCGCGCTGTTTGGCGTCTTCAATGGCGCGGTTGCAGCCGGCGATGTTGCGCACTCCCAAATGTGACATCAGACGATAGCGCCGCTCCATCTCGGCCACGCCCCAGCGCAGCGCATTGGCGGCTTCTTTCATGTCGGTCACCACCGGTGCCAACAGATGCGGTATGTCTTGATAAACCGACAACTCCAGCATCTTGGGATCGATGAGAATCATGCGCACCTCATCGGGCCGTGCTTTCAAAAGCATCGACAACAGCATCGCGTTAATGCCCACGGATTTACCCGAGCCAGTCGTGCCCGCCACCAACAGATGCGGCATGCGCGCCAAATCCGCCACCACGGGCAGGCCGCTGATGTCCTTACCCAACGCCAAGGTCAGCGGCGACTCGGCATCCGCGAAAATGGGTGCGCGCACGATTTCAGATAAACTGATCAAGGCGCGTTTTTGGTTGGGAATCTCCAGACCAACAGTGGACTTACCGGGAATCACCTCAACGATGCGCACGCTAGAAACAGAAAGCGCACGTGCCAAATCTTTGGACAGCGCCGATATGCGACTGACCTTCACGCCTGCCGCCGGCTGCAGCTCGAAACGGGTGATCACCGGTCCGGGATGATACGCCACCACCTGTACCTCGACCCCGAAGTCCCCAAGCTTTTCTTCAACCAGGCGCGCCATATCCTGGAGCGCATCGTTGGAAAATCCGCCCTTTTGGGGTTTGGGATCATCCAATAAATCCACCGGCGGCGGCTTATCGGGGTCGACCTTGCCGATATCAAACAAGGACATCTGATCCAGCTTCATCGGTTTGGGCATCGCCGGTGCTGGTGTGGCCACCACCGCGGCTAAGGGTTCTATGCGCGGCGTCGCTTGGGTGGTGCGCGGCGGCTCGATGGGCTGTTTTGCCGCCCTTTGAGGTTTGTTGTTAGCCTGTTTGGCGGCGCGGCGTTCTAAAACAAATTCCTGCAAGCGACGCACAGCGCCGATAGTCAAGCCAGCTAAAGCCAACAAAAGCCGCCCCAGCTGATCCGTCAGGCGAAGCCATGAGATGCCGGTGAACAGGGTCAGACCCCCTAGGAATACCGCCAGCAATAGGAGGCTACTGCCGACTAGATCTAGGACGGGCAGCATCGTCTGCGCCACCACCAAGCCGAGAATTCCGCCAGCCGTCACTGGCAAAACCTCACCGACAAAATGCATCGCCGCCAATCCACAGCCCGCGACCAGCGTCAACACCAAACCGGTCCAGCGCCAGGCCAGAAAGCCCCAGTCGAGCTGTCCCGTGTCGCTGCGGCCGCGGTAGATCCACCAACCACTAAAACCCACGGCAAATGGGGCTAGATAGGCGAGATAGCCAAACACATAAAAAAAGATGTCGGCGAAACACGCGCCTGCCCGGCCACCTAGGTTTTGCACCAGCAAATCAGAGCCGGTGCGGGACCAACCCGGATCATCGGGGCTGTAACTGATTAAGGCCAGGAACAGATAAACCGCGATCGCGGTAAGTACCAATAACGCCACTTCGCGCAGCCGTCTTTGCATCGGCCGAACGGCTGTGGTGGGCGCCATGCCTGAGCCGGCGGTTTTTTTACTGCGTTTTAAAGCTGCCAATGTTGCGCTCGTTAAGTGAAATCTATTGCAGATTTGGGTAGATTAACGTCCCTGCTGATTTTCATCCAATGGTGCACTGCTGCATGAACGATTCCAAACACTGCCGTTTACTGATTCTAGGTTCTGGACCCGCAGGATATACCGCTGCGGTTTATGCTGCACGTGCTAATCTCGCGCCGGTGCTGGTGACTGGTTTAGAACAAGGCGGTCAGCTGACCACCACCACCGATGTCGATAACTGGCCGGGCGCGGCGGATGGGGTTCAGGGTCCAGCGCTGATGGAAGAGATGAAACGTCATGCCGAACGCTTCGATACAGAGATTATTTTCGATCATATCCATACCGCCGAGCTGAGCGAGCGGCCTTTTAAGCTGATTGGTGATGCGGGGAGCTACACCTGCGATGCACTGATTATTGCCACGGGCGCATCAGCCATGTATCTAGGCCTGGATTCAGAGGAGGCCTTTAAAGGCCGCGGCGTTTCCGCTTGCGCGACCTGCGATGGATTTTTCTACCGCAATCAGCCGGTGGCGGTGATCGGGGGTGGCAACACCGCGGTTGAGGAGGCCTTGTACTTGGCCAACATCGCCTCGCATGTGACCTTGGTGCATCGCCGTGACAAGCTGCGCGCCGAGAAGATTTTGCAGGACAAGCTGTTCGAGAAAGAAAAAGAAGGCAAAGTGCGCATCGCTTGGAATCATGTGCTGGATGAGGTCTTGGGCGATGATTCCGGGGTGACGGGTATGCGCATCAAACACACCGACTCTGGCGCCACCGAAGACATCACCCTGCAGGGGGTGTTTATCGCCATTGGCCATCGCCCGAATACGGAAATCTTCGCCGACCAATTGGCAATGGATAATGGCTATATCAAGGTCAAAGGCGGCCTCACCGGCAATGCCACCGCAACCAGCATCACTGGCGTCTTTGCTGCCGGCGATGTCATGGATCAGGTGTATCGTCAGGCGGTAACCTCGGCGGGCGCCGGTTGTATGGCGGCCCTAGATGCGGAGAAGTATCTGGATGAATCATGAGGGCGAATAATGTCTGAGGGCCCAGTTCCCCTGGAACTTCAGCTTAGCGACCAACTGGATGCCGTTAGCGCCCAGGAATGGGATCGGCTTGGCGGCGACAAAAACCCCTTTTTAAGTCACGTTTTTCTCAGCGCTTTAGAGCGCCATGACTGCTTGGGCGCCAAGTTTGGCTGGTACCCCCGGCATCTTCTTCTGCGTGAACCCGATGGCACTTTGGTGGCCGCCCTGCCGCAATATGCCAAGACCAACAATTATGGTGAGTTCGTATTTGACTGGGCCTGGCAGCAGGCTTGGGAGCGCGCCGGGCTCAATTATTACCCCAAGCTGGTGTCGTCTATCCCCTACACTCCAGCCACTGGCCAGCGACTTTTGGTCCATCCAGAACGCGATGCGCGGGTCCTCAGACACACCTTAATCCAACAGGCGATCGAGCATGTCGGCAGCCGCTTCTCCGGCGTGCATTTCTTATTCACCGATGAGGCCGATACCGCGGCGATGCGTGAGGCCGGCTTGTCTCTGCGCATGGGCTGTCAGTACCACTGGCGCAATCAGGGCTATCGCGACTTCGAGGATTTTTTGGCAGGGTTCAGCTCGAAAAAACGCAAGAACGTCAAACGTGAACGCCGCCGCGTCACCGAACAAAACCTCGTTCTAAAACGCTTATACGGTGATGAAATCAGTGACGAACTGTGGCAGGTATTTCATGGGTTCTACATGGATACCTTTGAACGCAAATACGGCATCCCCACCCTTACCGAGGCTTTTTTTCGCGAGACCGGTCGCGCTTTGGGGCGGCAGGTATTGATGATTCTGGCGGAGGATCAGGGCGAACCGGTAGCTGCTGCTTTATGTTACGCCAGCCATGACACTTTGTATGGGCGCTATTGGGGAGCGCGGCGTGACTATGACGGCCTGCATTTTGAGGCCTGTTACTACCAAGGCATCGAATATTGCATCGAACAGGGCCTACAAAGCTTTGAGCCGGGCGCGCAAGGCGAACATAAGATCGCCCGCGGATTTCTACCGACTCCCACTTGGTCGGGCCATTGGGTTCAGGAACCGGGATTTCGTGCACCCATTCATGACTTCTGTCGTCGCGAAGAAGAAGCCATGCAAGCACAATGTGCGCAGTTGATGGAGTTATCACCGTTTCGTGAATGAAGCCGATTACTGTTTTGCCACCGGGCGAGCCGATGGCGGCTTTCCCGCCGGTCGCACAGGCCTTGGACTATCCCAATGGGCTGCTGGCCATGGGTGGGGATTTAAGTCCGCGGCGCCTGATGTATGCCTATCGCAAGGGGATTTTTCCCTGGTTTAGCGAGGATCAGCCCATTCTTTGGTGGTGTCCGGATCCGCGCGCCGTGATTGTGCCCCAAGAGTTGCACATCAGTCGCAGCTTAAACCGCATTCTCAAGCAGGAACGCTTTAGCGTCACCCACAATCGCAGTTTCGCTGAAGTGGTGGCCGGCTGTGCCGCGCCGCGCAGCGCCGATGATGGCACTTGGATAACGCCGGCGATGCAGCAGGCCTACCTCGAGTTACATGCGCAAGGCCATGCGCACTCTGTAGAAGTCTGGCGCGAGGGGTGTTTGGTTGGCGGCCTATACGGCGTAGCCGTGGATCAGGTGTTTTGTGCTGAATCGATGTTCAGTCGCGAGAGTAATGCGTCAAAAGTGGCTTTAGTGCACTTATGTCGCCATCTCATCGAGCGGCGCTTTGCGCTTATTGATTGCCAAATGCCCAATGAGCACCTGCTGCGCATGGGCGCCAAGACTTTATCGCGACAGAAATACCTCAAGATTTTGGGCGAATTTAATTGACTGTGCGCAAGCTGACGGCAAACCCAAACGTGCTGTGGTAGCAATACCTAATATACTTATTTCGAAACTGAAGCGGGCTTTAGATCCGATCGGTGACCTTATTTTTGCCAAGGAGAGAAACAGCATGCGCAAACCCAATTTGAAGCTTAATGGCGCGGTGCAGCGAGTTCTGGCGGAGAAAGATGTCTCGCGCCGAAACTTTCTGCGTATGGCTGGTGGCGGCGCTTTACTTGCTGGGGCTGGCACTTCTAGCTTGCTGTATGCCGGCCAGGCTCAAGCCAAAGTCAAAACCAATGCTCATGTGGTGATTGTTGGCGCTGGCGCTGCTGGCCTGTCCTGCGCCACGCGCTTATCCCGCGAGCTTGATGGCGCGAACATCACCATTATTGACCGCCGCCGCAATCATTATTACCAGCCCGGCCTCACTCTGGTGGCCACCGGTGTTTGGAATGTGGATCAAACCGTTGACCGCAATGAGCGCTACCTGCCCTCCAGTGTCAACTGGGTGCATGCCATGGTGCGCGAGTACGATCCGGACAATAACCGGGTAATCACCGATGCCGGTGAAGCCATCAGCTATGACTATTTGATGGTCACCACTGGCCTTCAGGTGAACCACAGTGCGGTCGAAGGGATGTCACCTGAGCTGATCGGCACGCGCGGTATTGGTTGTGTGTACGACCGTCCCGAATATGCTCAGCAGACTTGGACGGCGATTGACAAGTACACCCGCGAAGGCGGCCGTGCCTTGTTCACCCGGGCCCCGGGTGCGATGAAGTGCGCCGGTGCGCCGCTGAAGATGGCGATGCTCACCGAAAGCCGGATGAAAGAACGCGGCAATCGAGCCCGCGGCGAGTTCCATTACCTCACTCCCGGCACCTCGCTATTCGCTGTGGAGGCTACCAATGAGTGGCTGATCAATAACTTCGCCGAGCGCGATATCAGTCTTCACTGGGATCACCAATTGGTGGCCATCGATGCCGATGCTCGCCGCGCAACCTTCCAAACGCCGATTGGTCGGGAGACGTTGGATTATGACTTTATCCATGTGGTACCGCCCATGTCCGCACCTGACTCCCTGCGAGAAAGTCCGCTGGCCGCAGCAGAGGGCCCGGCTCGTGGCTGGCTGGAAGTCGACCGCTTCAGTCTGCAGCATGCGCGTTACGCCAATGTTTACGGCGCAGGTGATATCGTCGGTACACCCATCGGCAAAACCGCGGCCAGTGTTAAAGCCCAGGTACCCGTGGCTGTGACCAATATGGTGCAAAGCATTGCCGGTCGTGAACACACAGCCAGTTATGACGGTTACACCTCCTGCCCGCTGATCACCGGCTTGGGCAAAGCCATTTTGGTGGAGTTTGATTACAACCTCGACATGGTGCCCTCGTTCGACTTTATTAGTCCCTATGAAGAGCACTGGGTCCCCTGGGTGATGAAAGATCGTCTGCTGCTGGCTGCTTATCGCGCCATGCTGCGTGGCCGTATCTAATTCCCCTTAGCGATAAAGGAAACCTGTCATGGCGTTTTCACTCATTGGTTTGATCTCGGTGGTTCACGAGTTCTTTTTGAATTATCTCTACATCATTGTGCCGGTGATGGTAGTGGATATCGTGTTGCTGGCAATCTTTTTCACGCGCGCCATGAATAGCGATATCCAATTCAAGTTGCCGATTAAGGCGTCGATCATTTTCGGGGCATTGGTCTTCGTGGTGTCGGTCATCATCTTGCCCTACACGACCAAGTCCAGCTGGGCTATGCTCTCAGGAATTGATTACGCCATGCTAATCGGTTCTGGAATTGGCTTCGGTGTGTTGTACACCATTGCCGTCTTCCCTTTGATGTTGAACCTGTTTGGCGTGAGTAGCGGTTATCGTCGTTCGCATGCCTGATTGAGGCCAGTCTCGCCCCTGTCATGCAGCTGAGCATGGCAGGGGCTTTTTTTTGGGTGGGCTTTGCATGCACATCAGTCTTCACAGCATTGATTTATCCTCAGACGCACCGATCACGCTGATCGATGTCACAGCTTCGGTGCAGGCGCTGATTGACGCCGAAAGCATCCGCTCAGGCTTGGTCACGGTCATCTCCAAACACACAACTGCCAGCGTGTGTATCAATGAGCGCGAGCCCAAGTTGCAGCAAGACATGATCGATTATCTAACCGCCCGTGTGCCGCGCGAGGCCCCTTATCGACACAATGAAGACACGCTGGATGGGCGCGACAATGCCCACTCGCATTTGCTGGCGCTGTCGATGAATACCTCAGAAAACATCCCCATCGTCGATGGCAAGCTGTTACTCGGCACTTGGCAGTCGGTGTTTTTTGTTGAATTGGACGGCCCGCGTGCGGCTCGGCAATTGTCTGTGCAGATCATGGGGCAGGCATGAATCCGGAGGATCGCGCTGGATTTTTTGCCCGCACCCAGGACTTGAATCTGGATGATTATTTGTTGCTGGATTACCGTTTTGAATGCAGCGGTGATCCAGAATTGGCGGCAGCGCATTTATGTAGCGAGCAATCCACCGCGCAGTGGCAGCGCGTTGGGGTGGATGAAGATCTTCGTCCCCAGTTTGCGGCGAAAGTGCTTGAGCTGGAGGTGATCGCCACTCAGGACGAATACAGCTACCCCATCCCTTCCACCGGAAACGGTCGCATCAGTGTGTGTCAGGTGCGCATCGCCCATCCGCACGGCAACTTCGGACCCAGGCTGCCGAATTTACTCTCGGCGATTGTCGGCGAAGGGCCTTTTTTTACACCGGGCATCGGTCTGATTCGGCTCGAGGATATTCAGTTTCCGGAAACCTTCTTGCAGCATTTTCAGGGGCCGCAGTTTGGGATAGCAGGGATTCGCCGCGCCCTAGACGCTTATGATCGGCCGATTTTTTTTGGCGTGATTAAGCCGAATATTGGCCTACCGCCCGATGCCTTTGCCGATATTGCCCGCGAGGCATGGCTGGGCGGCTTAGATATCGCTAAGGATGATGAGATGTTGGCGGATCCGGATTGGTCACCCTTGGCCAAGCGGTGCGCATCGCTGGGTCAGGTCTGCCGAGAAGTGGCCGAACAGACCGGGCGACCCAAATGGTATTTGGCGAACATCACCGACGAAGTAGATCGCCTGTGTGATTTGCACGATGTCGCGGTTGAGTGCGGCGCTGGAGCCCTATTAGTCAATGCCCTGCCCGTCGGCCTCTCAGCCGTGCGCATGTTGCGTCGGCACGCGCAGGTACCGCTGATGGCGCATTTTCCCATGATCGCCAGCTTTGCGCGCTTGGCGCATTTCGGCATTCACTCACGGGTGCTGACGCGACTGCAGCGGCTGGCGGGTTATGACGTGGTGATTATGCCGGGCTTTGGGCCGCGCATGATGACGCCTGAACAGGAAGTGATGGATTGCGTGCGTGCTTGTTCCGAGCCCATGGGGCCGATCAAGCCTTGCTTGCCGGTGCCGGGTGGCAGTGATTCCGCTGCCACACTACCCGGTGTTTACGCCAAGATGGGCACGGTAGACTTCGGCTTTGTGCCGGGGCGTGGAGTGTTTGCACACCCAGACGGCCCGCACGCAGGCGCCGCAAGCTTGCTTCAAGCTTGGGCGCAGATACGCGGCGAATAATCCGTTGTTGCTGCTGTGCTGTATGGTTTTTGGGCCGACAGCGGTGGGCTAGGGTTTTAGCCCAAAGTGACGCCGCGGCCGATCAGCAGCATGTGCAGATAGAACGCAAACACCAAGTAAGCCGCGACACCGACCACGACCGTCAGCGCAGTCATGCCGCCCCTGCCCGGTGCGCGCACCACACCCTCGGCTTTATCGCGCTGACGTGCGGCACGAAACGACAGCACCGACCAGATAAGAAACGCACCGAAGAGAATGACATCGGCGCGCGTACCGTTGGCGAATAAGTGAGCGATCGCCCAGACCTTCACGGAAATCACCATCGGGTGTCCGAACATAGCCTTGATGTGGTTATTGGGGACGAAGGCAGCAGCCAGAATAATAAAGGCGACGAGCATAAACAGGGCAGCGACATGCGCGGTCCATGGCGGTGACATCCAGATGCGCTGCAGCCAGAACGGTTCCAGACGCGCTGTGCCATAGCCTTGGACAATGAGATACAAGCCCACCAGCGAGACGATCGAGGCGATGCCGATCCAGGCCTTATCACCGGCCTTATCGATCACGTTTTGACGCACACCCGGGGCGACAAAGCGCATCGAGTGCATTCCCAAGAACAGAATCAATCCGATAATCAACAGGCTCACGCTGTGCGCTCCTTTATTTCAGGCCATTTTTGCTGGCGCAGGATAGCATAAGCAGGCTGTTTAATTTAGATCAGCATGCCGCGAATCATAAAAAAGACCAACGCGGCGATCGCCGCTGACATGGGCACGGTGATGATCCATGCAGCGACGATGCGCAACACCATCGAGCGCTTTACCAACTGGCGACGGTAGACGGAGCGCAGGCTTTTACGCTCTTTCTTGGTGAACAACGCGTCATCGCGCCGTTTCTTGGCCTGGCGCTTGAGTTCGGCGAGCATGTCGCCCTTCTCGCGTATTGGCGCCTTCTGCCAGCGACGCATAAAGGCGTCTATCTCGGCCTGATTGCTGGCATGGTGGTGCTCTTCGATGTCACGCAGCTTGCGGTCATAGCTGCTTTTCAAGTATTCGCGGAGAAAACCCACACCAAATACCGCGCCAACGGTGACATGGGTGGTGCTCACCGGCAGGCCCAGCTGGGTGGCGATCAACACGGTGATCGTCGCGGCCATAGCGATGCAATAGGCGCGCATGCGGTCGATATCGGTGATCTCTGTACCCACGGTGCGGATAATTTTGGGGCCGTACAGCCATAGTCCCACCGATAAACCCAGGCCACCGATCACCAGCACCCATAGCGGGATCGGTGCGGAAACGGCAATCTCTGCCCCGCCGGAGCTGACCACCTCGACGATGGCCGCTAGCGGGCCGATGGCGTTGGCCACATCATTAGAACCATGCGCAAAACTCAGCATGGCCGCGGCGAAAACGAGAGGGATGGTGAATAGGCGGTTAACCCCGCGCTTGGAGTTCTCGATGCGGGAGCGCCGTTTTTGAATGAGCGGTTTGACCAGCAGGTAGGTGACAACAGCGGCGATTAGGCCCAAACCGTAGGCCTGTAAAGTGCTTATCTCGACGACTTTACTGAGGCCTTTGGTCACTAGGTAGGTGACGGTGGCAAAGGCCATGCCGCCGATCAATACCGGAACCCAGCGACAGGCCGCGCCAGTCAGGTCTTGTTGGTAAGTGATGCGACGTTTGATGAAGTACAGAAGCGCTGCGGCGATGGCGCCGCCCATCACCGGTGATATCAGCCAGCTGGCAGCAATACGTCCGAGCACATCCCAGTTGGCCACACCAAGGCCACTGGAGGCGACACCCGCCCCGAGCACCGCCCCAACGATGGAATGCGTGGTGGATACCGGCGCCCCTGAAGCGGTGGCGAGGTTAATCCAGAGCGCAGCGGCCAATAGCGCCGCCAGCATGACCCACATAAAAGTCTCTGGATCGGGGATGAGATCGGGGTTGATGATGCCGCTACGGATGGTGCTGGCCACGGAACCGCCGGCGATAATGGCCCCCGCTGCTTCGAAGACCGCCGCGATCAAGATCGCACCACCGAGCGTTATCGCCCCAGAGCCGACCGCGGGCCCGACATTATTGGCGACGTCATTGGCACCGATGTTCATGGCCATGTAGGCGCCGACCATGGCGGCCACGACCACAAAAATACTGCCTTCAATCCCCAGGGACTCGCCGCGCACCACGGTGAACATCATGATGCCCACCACAAACAGCAGCGCGGTACCGAACCGAATGACTTCCGTTGACTGCAGCTCAGCGCGGCGCTGCAGGACGTTTACATCTTTCTCTTCCACGAAGCCCCCAGACAGGATCTGTCACTGAGCGATATTTTAAACGAGAGCGTCATACGGCTGTAACAAAAAAGCCAAAAAAGACAAAAAAAGGGGACAGACCCCTTTTCTAAAAAGGGGTCTGTCCCCTTTTTTGTGTGGTATCCCCGACTAGTGTTTAGACATGACTTGTTGAGTGCCCACTATGACTTTTATGTCGTTGCCGGCAAAGTTTTGGGTCCAGCCGACAGCGATGGCGATGCGTTTTAACCATCGGTAGATCAATGCAAACTCTGAGTCGAGATGATGCTGTACTAGATTTCGGCGGTAGGTAGTGAGGTAATTTGTCGCAAGCGCTTGGCGTTCCTGCATCGCGCCCAAGGCGCCCTCGCCCACTAGTGAATAGACGCCAAGGAAAACATCCATGGCCTGACACAGGTTCAATGGCATGATCGCGGCTAAGTCTTCCTCCAAATCAAAGCGACAAAAATGTTCACCGTTCCAACTAATATTTCTGATTTGCGCCGCTCCATGCCAATAGCCCGCTTCATGAAAACGGACCTGATCGAGGGCCAATCGCTCGACCAGTTCATGTCGCTTCACCGCGTCCATCTGCCGCATTTGTGCATCTATGGGCGTGCCTGCATCGCTTAGAACTAGGGCTTTAGGATCAGAAATCAGTACTTCAGGAACAGACTCCCCGGCTTGTAACAAACTGCGTAATCGTTGGCCTTCAAAGGCCAGTCTTTGTTCCGGTGAGCGATTCAACGCTGTAAATGCCGGCCAATGTCCTAGAGCAATCTTCATGGCTAGCGCAGTAAACACACTGCGCAACGGCCCGTAGTGTTTGGCTCCCACCGGTTTCAGAAAATAACGCTTACCGCCTAAGATCACCGGTTGCACATCATCGCCCGGCCGCAACCGATGATGAATGTAGTGCACGCAATCTTCGATATTGGTGAAGGTATGCATTCGTCAGCGCCAAAAAAGGGGACAGACCCCTTTTTAAAAAAAGGGTACGACCCCAAAAGGGGTCGTACCCTAGGGTCGTACCCCATTTGTTACGGCAGCGCCGGGAAGCTGACGTCGGGCATGTCGCCGGTGAGGGCGTTGAGGAACGCGACGATGTCATTTACCGTGCGACGGTTAAGCTCACGACCCAACATCTGGCGGGCCATCAGCTGCGTGGCTTCTTCCAAAGAGTCCACAGCACCGTTGTTGAAGTAAGGATAGGTCACCGCGACGTTACGCAGCGTCGGGGTACGGAAGGCAAACATATCACCCTCATCACCCGTCACCAAGAAACGACCCTGGTCGGTGGAACCCGGCAGTTCGAAGCGATGGAAACGGCTGTCGGACAGGTTCACACCGCGATGACAGGCAATGCAGCCATTGGAGACGAAGGCCACCATGCCACGCTTTTGCGCTTCAGTCATCGCGTTGTCATCGCCTTGCAGGAAGCGATCGAACGGTGAGTTCGGTGTATTCAGCGTGCGCTGGAACGAAGCCAGTGCAAAGGCAACGTTCTCAGCCGTAATGGGATTGCGCTGTCCGGGATAGGCTGCGGCGAACTTTTCTTTATAGACGTCAAAGCCGGAAAGCACCGTCAGTGCGCTGTCCAGATCCATGGCCATTTCGATATCCGCCTCAATCGGACCCAAAGCCTGACCTTCTAAATCGGGTTCACGACCGTCCCAGAACTGTGAACCCAGGAAGCCGGAATTCAGCACAGTCGGCGTGTTACGCTCACCCACTTGGCCATCATGACCGGTGGCCCGCGGAATACGGTCCGACCACCCCAGAGCGGGGTTATGACAAGTGGCACAGCTAATCACACCACTGCCGGAGATACGCGGTTCGAAAAATAGCATCTTGCCCAGTTCAATTTTCTCTGGGGTCAACGAGTTATTGGCCGGGATCGGCGGCAGAGCCGGCAACGGTTCGAAATACGCACGGTAGCTCGCATAGTCATCTGCCGATGCGGTCGTTACTGCTGCCGCACTGGCGAGCACCATTGCTGGCAGGACGCCCCCTAGCATTCTTGCCATTTTTTTCATTGTGAGCTCCTTTAGCTTCACGGTGAGTAAGACTTGTTCTAAG
Organism: Ectothiorhodosinus mongolicus; assembly: GCF_022406875.1. NCBI lineage: Bacteria > Pseudomonadati > Pseudomonadota > Gammaproteobacteria > Chromatiales > Ectothiorhodospiraceae > Ectothiorhodosinus > Ectothiorhodosinus mongolicus. Next base: position 1,795,572 of record NZ_CP023018.1, on the reverse strand, counting down.
CTGTTTTATTACTCGGCCTGTTGCTTTGCAACAGTATTTGCTGATTAGCTAACCTACTCATGAGTTGAGTCAAAAACCCCTTCGGCAAATAAGGGCATTTGAGGACATGGAGCGAAAAAATCTTCTCACACAGGCTTCAGCAAAGCGCGCCTCGCCAGAGCGCGTGATTAGCCGGCGTGACCTGATCAAAGGCTCTGCTGCCTTGGGTTTGGCAGGATTGATGCCCGGACTGATAAGCACCCCGGCTGCCGCGCGCCTGCTTTATGGACAGGCAATTGCCTCATGGACAGACGGTACGAATGAGGAGCCTACGGATCAGGCGCTGGCATCCAGCTATAACAACTTCTTCGAACTGGGCACGGGCAAATCAGACCCTAAAGACAATGCGCACTTTCTGCGCACCGAGCCTTGGTCGGTGCGGATCGAGGGCGAAATTGCCAAACCGGGACTTTATCCCCTCGAAGATCTATTGGCGGGCCGAACGCTGGAAGAACGCATTTATCGGCTACGCTGTGTGGAGACCTGGTCCAAGGTGATTCCCTGGGTGGGCTTTCCGCTGGCTGATTTAATCCGCCGGTTAGCACCGACCTCGCGGGCCAAGTACGTATTGTTTGAATCCATCATGGATCCGGACAACCTGCCGGGCCAGCGTCGTCCTGCCTTGGATTGGCCTTATCAGGAGGGGCTGCGTATCGATGAGGCCATGCATCCGCTGACGCTGATCGCCGTAGGCATGTATGGCGAGATGTTGCCGGCGCAAAATGGTGCCCCTTTGCGACTGGTCGTTCCCTGGAAATATGGCTTTAAAAGTATCAAGTCGATCGCGCGCATTCGCTTTCAGGAAACCCAACCGTTGAGCTCATGGGAGGCGAAACAGCCCCGGGAATATGGCTTTTACGCCAATGTGAATCCCGAGGTTCGCCATCCGCGCTGGCTACAAGCCACCGAGCGGCGTCTGGGTGAACGCGCGCGCATCGCCACACAAATGTTTAATGGCTATGGCGATCAAGTCGCGCATTTGTATGTCGGCATGGATCTGAGTATCCACTTCTGAGCATCATGGATCTGCGTAGCCTCTTCTAGAATGCCTGTCAAAGCCGCCAAGTCCACCATCCGCCTGCTTCGGCTAGCATTGTTTATCGGCATGAGCTTGCCGCTGCTTGGCTTGGCTTTGGCGTGGCATCAAGACCGCTTGGGCGTGATACCAGAAGAGGTAGTGCTGCACAGCTTGGGGCGCTGGGGGCTTTATGCACTGCTGGCGACGCTGGCGTTAGGCCCTCTGTTTCGCCTCACTCATCGGCTGGAGTTCATGATGATCCGACGGCAACTGGGGCTGTGGTCTTTCGTCTATATCACCGCTCATCTGTTGGCCTGGGCTTGGCTGGAGCTGCACTGGGTGTGGACCGTGGTGTGGCTCGAGCTTTCCCAACTGCTGCACTTGCAAATTGGTCTGTTCAGCTGGCTGTTATTGATTCCGCTGGTGATCACTTCCGTCCCGCTGTTGCAAAAGGCTTTGGGGATGCCGCGTTGGCGTTGGCTGCATCGTTTGTCTTATCTGTGTGCGGCCGGCGGCATCCTGCACTTCTTCCTACTGGCGCGAGGGTTTCGCGCTGAGCTATGGCTGACTCTGCTGGCGTTGGTATTACTGATTATTTTGCGCCTTCTCGATGCTAAATGGCTGAGTTATAAAGCCGAACTTCAGGTCAGACGCGAGCAGACACCATCACGTAAGTAGGCCCGAAAATCCTCCGCCAACTCGGGGTGTTTTAAGGCGAATTCAACGGTGGCCTGCAGATAGCCCAGCTTGCTACCACAATCAAAGCGCGTGCCTTCGAACCGATGCGCTAGCACCTGCTCTTCAGCGAGTAACGCCGAGATGGCGTCGGTCAGCTGAATCTCACCGCCAGCGCCGCGCGGGGTCTGATCAAGCAACTGAAAGATACGCGGCGTGAGGATATAACGACCCAGCACCGCCATATTTGATGGCGCATCTTCTGGCTTGGGCTTTTCGATAATGGATTTCACCGCCCATAGGCGCTCGCGAATTTCCTTGGGCGTGACGATGCCGTAGCTGCCAGTTTCTTGGCGCGGCACTTCTTCAACGCCCAGAACACTGCAGTTAAATTCATTGTAGATATCAACCATTTGCGCGATGGCATTCTTACCTTGGGTTTCCACCAAATCGTCGGCCAAAATCACCGCGAAAGGATCATCACCCACCACGGGGGCAGCGAGGTTCACGGCATGACCCAGGCCCAGCGCTTCAGCTTGGCGCAAGTAAATGCATGCCACATGGCTGGGCAGAATATTTTGTACGGTGGAGAGCATTTTGTGTTTGCCCCGCTCTTCCATTTCGGTTTCCAACTCGTAGGCTTTATCGAAGTGATCGGGGATGGAGCGTTTATTGCGACCAATAATAAAAATTAAGGTGTCAAAGCCGGCATCCACCGCCTCTTCCGCTGCGTATTGAATCAGCGGCTTATCGACAATCGGCAGCATTTCTTTGGGATTGGCTTTGGTTGCCGGCAGAAATCGGGTTCCCATGCCAGCAACGGGAAAGACGGCTTTGCGGAGTTTTTTCTTCATAAATCCACTAACACATGCATGGACTTAAAAGCATGGCCACCTGGGGAGGAAAAAACAAGGGGGCGAGCAATTGTCGCCCCCCATTGGGGCCGAGACCTATTCCTCGTTACCCAACTGAATCCGATCCAGATTCAGCTCCACGGTCGCAGGCCCAATTCCAGGCACCTGCAACAATTCATGCACCGACTGGAACGGGCCATTGGCTTCACGGTAGCTAATGATGGCCTCAGCACGAGCCTGGCCCACGCCAGTGAGCGCTGCAGCTAGGGCCGCCGCATCGGCTTCGTTCACATTGACCATGGTTTGGGCCTGAGCCAGGCCTGCGCCCATTAAGAGCGAGAGGGTGAGTAAGAAAATAGCTAAGCGTTTCATCTGTGCCTCCTTGGCATTCCATGAGAAAAAACAGATCCTTGGGGTTCCTGATCCGTGGATCTGTCTTAGCGAGTCTACGCTTACTGGGGTCTGACCCCCAAATGGGGTCAAATGACCTGTTTCAGCTCATCATTGATGCTGCTCAGGACGTCCAATGGGCGTGCAGCCCTTGTAATAGGCCGACCTATGACCAAGTAGTCGGATCCATTGGCCGCTGCTTGGGCTGGGCTGACAATGCGTTTTTGATCGTCAGCGGTAGCATTTATCGGACGAATGCCCGGTGTCACTGTCAAAAATTGGCGGCCGTGAGCCGCGTGCATGCCCGCTGCTTCTTGGGCGGAACACACCACGCCATCCAAGCCAGCCTTGGCCGCCCAGTCGGCGAGAAAGCCTGCCTGTGCTGAGGCACTGCGCGCTAGACCGGAAGCATGCAGATCCGCATCGTCCATGGAGGTCAGGACGGTAACACCAATCAGCAGCGGCTTATGGGCGCCCTCATCGATGGCTGCCCGCGCTGCCTCTAACATCGCCGGGCCGCCGCTGGCATGGACATTGAGCATCCACACGCCCAAGCGCGCAGCGGCACGACATGCGCTAGCAACGGTGTTGGGGATATCATGAAATTTGAGGTCACAGAACACATCAAAGCCCTGATCTTGCAATGTTTCGATGAGGCTAGGGCCGGCGCTGACAAATAGCTCAAAGCCCACCTTTAAGCGACATAGCTCTGGACTTAACCGCTGCGCCATCGCCAGTGCCTCGGCCGCATTGGGATAATCTAGGGCCACGATTACTCTGGGACCTAAGGCACGGTTTTCCGACATGACAGTAACTCTCCCTATGAATGGTTTGATGAGGGTGGGACCGGGCTCTAATTCGGCGGCAACTTGGGCAAGACACTGTCCACGCGGGTCTGTGGCCCCTTGGTATTGGGAATCACCGTGCTCCACTGACTACAGCTGGGGCAATGCCAAAAATGCGTTTTACTGCGAAATCCACAGGTTTGGCAATGATATAAGGGGCGGTCTTCCAGAAAACGCTGCAACGCATCCACCACCCGCTCGCGCACCTCAAAGTGTCCCCCCAACCGCCTCGCACCACGATGTTTTAAGTAAGCCAGAACCAGCCTTAGCGACACATCAGCCTGATTCATTTGTTGTTCCAGAAACTGATCCAGAGCTTCCCGTTTTTGCTTTTTTAGCAGTTGTTCGATCACCGCTAAAGCTGCTGAAATAGACGTGTCGTATTCCAAGGTTTCATAAAGAAACTGTTCTAAGCCCAAATCATCGCCCAAGAACCCAAAGGCCTTACCAGCGCGCTCTAGAGCTAGGGCTGCAAAGCGACTGTCTTGTTGCAAAACGCGGCGCAAGTGATCGATGGCTTGTCGGCTATTGCCCTGTGATTGGGCGATATCCGCGAGCAGCAAGCTCGCCCGCACACAATCATGATCAAAGCTTAAGGCCCGGCGCGCATGCTCGGCGCCTCGCTCAGTTTCCGCCATGGCAAAAGCGGCTTCGCCAATCTCACAGTGGTAATGGGCAATCAGCACATTCTGCGGCTCATCAGTGACTTCAGCCAGTTGTTCACAGATGGCGATCGCTTTAGCCCACTCCTTTTCCTGCTCATGAAGGCTACGCAGCTGCGAGTAGGCTTCCGCCTTGAAATATCCCAAGGCCAACAAATCCCGAAACAGCCGTTCGGCCTCGTTGAACACACCGCCTTGCATAAAATCGCGACCCAGTTCGAGCAATGCCCCGGCGCGGTGACGGCCCTGCAGGTCTTTTTTCTCCAGCAGATTTTGGTGGATGCGAATGGCTCGGTCTACTTCACCACGACGACGATATAAGTTGCCGAGGATGAGGTGGGTCTCTACGGTATCAGGGTCCACATCAACCAAACGGATGAAGACGTCTAAGGCGCGATCGGACTGATCGGTCAATAGATAATTGAGACCATGGATATAGTCATCGGGAAATGGGGTGCGACCCCATTGGGGGGATGGGGTCGTACCCCGTTTGTGTTTTTTTTGGGCGGCCCACCAGCCGGAAGCCGCAGCTACCGGGAGGAGCAGCCAGAGCAGCCCCTCGATGCCCATGATTAGGATCCGGCGACTTCGTTCACCCGTTCGCGCAGCTCTTTGCCGGGCTTGAAGTGCGGGACGTATTTGCCGGGTAAGGCCACGGTCTCACCGGTTTTGGGATTACGGCCGGTGCGCGGTGGTCGAAAATGCAGAGAGAAGCTACCGAAACCACGAATTTCAATGCGCTCACCGCTGGCCAGAATCTGACTCATCTGTTCGAGCAGGGTCTTCACCGACAGCTCAACATCGCGATATGCCAGATGCGGCTGCTTGCGCGCCAGAATCTCTATCAATTCGGATTTGGTCATCACGTCCCCCTAGACCAAAACGGCCGGGCTGTTGCCAGCCCGGCCTACTTAGCTTGCTAGATTACTTATCGCTGCCAGCCAGTTTCTCCTTGAGGATATCCCCAAGCGAGGTCGTGGCGACAGAGGAACTGCTGTAATCCTGCATCATCTCAGCTTCATCAGCACTTTCTTTGGCCTTGATGGAAAGCATGATGGTCCGGTTCTTGCGGTCAACACCGGTGAACTTGGCTTCGATTTCCTCACCCACATTGAGCACGGTGCGGGCATCTTCAACGCGATCGCGAGACAGTTCAGAAGCGCGCAATACGCCATCCAAACCATCACCCAAATCAACGATGGCAGCCTTGGCATCGACTTCCTTAATCACCCCACGCACCACAGCGCCTTTGCTGTTTTCAGCGACGAAGTTAGAGAAGGGGTCTTTGTCCATCTGTTTGATACCCAGCGAGATACGCTCACGCTCAGGATCCACAGCCAGCACCACAGCCTCGAGCTCATCACCTTTCTTGTAGTTGCGCACGGCTTCTTCACCGGGCATGTTCCAAGACAGGTCAGACAAGTGCACCAGTCCGTCGATACCACCATCCAAGCCGACGAAAATACCGAAGTCGGTGATGGACTTGATGGTGCCAGAGACTTTCTCACCCTTGTTATGGGTGGCAGCAAACTCATCCCAAGGGTTGGGCTGACACTGTTTCATACCCAAGGAGATGCGGCGGCGCTCTTCATCGATATCAAGAATCATCACTTCGGTGTCATCACCGACGGCGACCATCTTGGCAGGGTTGAGGTTCTTGTTGGTCCAATCCATTTCAGAGACGTGCACCAGACCCTCAACGCCATCTTCGATCTCAACAAAGCAGCCGTAGTCGGTGATGTTGGTGATCTTGCCGTACATGCGCGCACCCGTGGGGTAGCGGCGGGCCAGATTTTCCCAAGGATCCTCGCCCAACTGTTTCAGGCCCAATGAGACGCGGTTGCGCTCACGGTCGAACTTGAGCACTTTGACTTCCACTTCATCGCCGATATTGACGACTTCAGAGGGGTGTTTGACGCGCTTCCAAGCCATGTCGGTGATGTGCAACAGGCCATCAATGCCGCCCAAGTCAAGGAACGCACCGTAATCGGTGAGGTTCTTGACCACGCCATTGAGGACCTGGCCTTCCTGGAGATTTTCCAGCAGAGCTTCACGCTCGGCGCTGTATTCTTTTTCGACTACGGCGCGGCGTGAGACCACCACGTTGTTGCGGCGCTGATCCAGCTTGATCAGTTTGAAATCCAGCTCTTTGCCTTCGAGGTATCCGGTATCACGTACGGGACGCACATCCACCAACGATCCGGGCAGGAACGCGCGAATATCGCCAAGCTCGACGGTAAAGCCGCCTTTGACCTTGCCGCTGATGGTGCCAGTGATGGTTTCGTTGCCTTCCATCGCCTGTTCCAAACGCACCCAAGCTTTAGCGCGCTTGGCTTTCTCACGAGACATACGGGTCTCGCCAAAACCGTCTTCGGCGGACTCCAGAGCAACTTCTACTTCATCACCGACCTGAACTTCCAGCTCGCCTTTTTCGTTATAGAACTGCTCAATGGGGATCACACCTTCGGATTTCAGACCGGCATTGACCAGTACGATGTCGTCAGTGATGTTGATAACTTTGCCAAAAAGAATGGCTCCGGGCCGCATTTGGGTGGCGGCCATGCTCTCTTCGAGCATTTGCGCAAAACTTTCGCTCATGTGATTGTTTAAACCTGCTTTTTTGGTTAAAGGCTGCAGCATCCATCTGCCCACCGGTTTGGAAAATTCGCCGCAGCTTACCTGCCGCGGCGCTCTGTTAGGCCTGCTTGCTCTGCGTGGTGCATCAGCTCGGATACCACCGCTTCGATCGATAAATCGGAGCAATCGAGTATCAGGGCATCGTCTGCGGGCTTAAGCGGCGCTATTTTACGCTCGCTGTCCCGCCGATCTCGCTCGGCAATTTCACCCAAAAGGTCGTCGATACTAGCACTAAGTCCTTGTTCCATCAACTGCTTATGGCGACGGCGGGCGCGTTCTTCAACGCTAGCGGTCAAAAACACCTTAAGCGGCGCTTGTGGAAATACCACCGTGCCCATATCGCGGCCATCAGCCACCAGACCCGGAGACTGCGCAAAGGCCCGCTGACGTTCAAGCAAAGCGGCGCGAACATCAGGCATAGCGGCCACTTGCGAGGCCAAATCCCCACAGGATTCGGTGCGCAGCTGCGTGCCAACCACCTCACCGGCCAGCAGAATCACCGGCTCACCGGCCGTGTCTTGAGTGAAGCGCGCATCCAAATTCAGCGCCACATCTGCCAGCACGGCCTCATCTAACAACGGGGTCAGACCCCGTTTTTGGGCAGCGAGCGCAACCAGGCGGTAGAGAGCGCCGCTGTCCAAAAAACTCCAGCCCAGGCGCGTGGCCAACAAGCGGCTGATCGTGCCCTTGCCTGCTCCTGCCGGCCCATCAAGGGTAATCACTGGCGCGCTTTGACTCATACGTTAATCCTCATGCACGTTTTTCAGCGGTATCAGCAGAGCTTGGCGTCTGGCTGATCTCAAGGCCCGCTGTCCGCGCCAAGGACACAAAGCCAGGGAATGAGGTGTTCACGTTGGCGCAATCGTGGATGCGGATAGGGCCACTGGCGCGCAACGCGGCCATGGCAAATGACATAGCGATACGGTGATCCCCGTGACTTTGAATGTCTCCGCCCTGCAGTTGCCCACCTTCGATAATCATGCCATCGGCGGTGGGCTGAGCATCGATGCCCAGGGCTTGCAGGCCATCAGCCATGACTTGAATACGGTCGCTTTCCTTGACCCGCAGCTCCTCTGCCCCGGTCAACACCGTGCGGCCGCGGGCACAAGCCGCCGCGATAAACACGGCAGGAAACTCATCAATGGCCAAAGGCACCAAAGCCTCGGGAATGGCGATCCCTGTTAATGGCGCCGCACGCACAACCAGATCCGCTACTGGCTCACCGCCGACTTCGCGCCTGTCGCGCAGCTCAATATCGGCGCCCATGAGCTTCAGAATATCGATGATTCCAGTGCGCGTCGGGTTAATACCGACATGCTCAAGCACCAACTCACTGCCCTCGGCGATGCTGGCACCCACCAAGAAAAAGGCGGCCGATGAGATATCGGCAGGCACATCAATAGGCGTTGCTTTGAGCGCACCGCCACCTTCGATACAGATGCGCGCGCCATCCACCTGCACGGGATAGCCAAAGCCTTGGAGCATACGCTCGGTGTGGTCGCGGGTGGGTGCAGGCTCAGCGATACAGGTCCGCCCCTTAGCGTATAAACCTGCCAGCAGCAAACAGGATTTCACCTGGGCGCTGGCCATGGGCAGCGCATAGTCCATGCCTTGAAGCTGCTGTGTGGATTTAATCTGTAGTGGCGGCCTGCCTTCCTCTGCGGTTTCAATGTGCGCACCCATCAGCGCCAGTGGCTGCGTCACACGCCGCATTGGCCGGCGACTCAAAGAGGCATCACCGTGAAGCGTGACGTCAAACCCCTGCCCAGCCAAAAGACCGGCCATGAGCCGCATGGAGGTACCCGAGTTGCCTAAATCTAAGGGCGCATTGGGCGACCGCAGACCACGCAGTCCCACACCGTCGACCACCACCCGCCCCTGCTCATCTGGCCCGTCGATATGCACACCCATAGCCCGAAAAGCGGCAATGGTCGCCAAGCAATCCTCACCAGCGAGAAAGCCTGTCACCGGGGTCTGACCCTCAGCTAAAGCACCCAGCATGATGGCGCGATGTGAGATCGACTTGTCGCCCGGCACGCGCGCAGAGCCGCTAAGGTAGCCGCCGCTATTAATAGTAAATTCAATGGGTTGTGGACTATTGTTCATAAACAGAATCGATCGCGTGCTGCCTTGGCTCGCTGAAAAATACCGAGTAACTCATCGCCATTGCCCTGCTCGATCGCGGTGGTGAGTTGTTGTAGGTCCTTCTGGTACAAAGCCATGATCTTGAGGATCGCCTCGCGATTGGCCAGACAGATGTCCCGCCACATGACCGGATCGCTAGAGGCGATGCGGGTAAAATCTTTAAAGCCGCCAGCGGCGTACCGAAAAATCTCTTCCTGCTCGCGCATCCCAGCCAAGCAATCGACTAAGCCAAACGCTAGGATGTGCGGCAGATGGCTGGTGGCGGCCAGAACCTGATCGTGCTCTTCCACCGCCATCAACTCGACTTGCGCACCGGTCAGCTCCCACAACCCGCGCACGCGGTTCACCGCTGATGGGTCGGTATGCTCCAAGGGCGTCAAGATGACGCGGCGCCCATCAAATAGGCTATCGAATGCCGCGCTGACACCACTTTTTTCGGTGCCGGCAATGGGATGCCCAGGCACGAAGCGCGGAGGTATCTCACCAAGCCCCTGGCGCACCGCTTCAATAACGCTGGCTTTGGCGCTACCGACATCGGTGAGAATCGCCTGAGGCGAGAGATGCGCTTGGATTTGTTTGCACACACTTTGCATCGCACCAAGCGGTACGGCCAAGATGACCACATCGGCATCGCGCACTGCCTCTGCGGGATCCAATGTGTAGCGATCAATGACACCCAGTTTCTTGGCTTCCGCTAGGTGATTTTCTGATCGCGAGCAGCCGATGATTTCGTGGGTCATACCCGCATGGCGCATGGCCAAGGCCCAGGACCCACCGATTAGGCCCACGCCAAAAATACTGATGCGTAATTTCACCTGCCCTGAACCTTATCCAAGGCTTTGATAAAGCGCTGATTGTCCTTAGCGGTGCCGATACTGACCCGCAGATACTGCGGCAGCCCATAACTGGCGATGGGGCGCACGATCACACCCTCGCGCAGGAGGTCCTGATAGACCTTGGCGCCATCCCCGACCTCGATGCAAAGGAAATTACCGACCGAGGGGATGTAGCGCAAATCACGCTCTGTGCAGGCTTGGGTCAGAAACGCCAGACCTTCATCATTGAGCGCCACCGAGCGCAGAATATGGTCGGCGTCTTCGAGTGAAGCGATCGCCGCCGCCTGAGCCAACATATTGGTGTTAAAGGGTTGGCGCACGCGATTAAGCATATCAGCCACCTGCGGATGTGATAGCGCAAAACCAATGCGCAGCCCAGCCAGGCCATAGATCTTCGAAAATGTGCGCGTGACAATTAAATTGGGGTATTGCTGCAGCCAAGCAATGGCATCGGGATAGTCATCATGGCCCACATATTCAGAATACGCCTCGTCCAAGACCACCAGCACATCCTCGGGCACCGAGTCCAGAAAAGCGGTCAGCGCTTGGCGCGTCAACCACGTACCGGTCGGGTTATTGGGGTTGGCGATAAAAACCAAGCGCGTAGTGGCATCAATGGCCTCGCGCAGGGCATTAAGATCATGGCCATAGGGCATGGCATGATTGGCGGCATTGGCCTTAGCGATCCGAGGTGTGGCGCCCGTGGCCATCACCGCCAGCGGGTAGACCGCAAAGGCATGCTCGGAGAACACCGCACTAAAACCTGGCGCTAAGTAGGCGCGGGCGATCAACTCAAGCACATCGTTGGAGCCATTGCCCAAGGTAACGATATCAGCGGACACGCGCAGTTTAGCGGCAATCGCCTCACGCAGCGCGAAGCCGCCGCCATCGGGATACAAGGCCAGCTCGGGCAGCATACCGGTGATGGCTTTCAGCGCCAGAGGGCTGGGGCCCAGTGGGTTTTCATTGGAGGCCAGCTTGATGCTATTACTGATTCCTAGCTCGCGCTCCAGAGTTTCAATCGGCTTACCCGGCTCGTAAGGCGAGATTTTTTGCACGCCAGCATTGGCCAGCGCTCGGTAATCACAACTCATAACACCGCCTTGGGGTACGACCCCAACACTCGTACTAGATCGGCTTGGGCGCGCAGCTCGGATAAGGCCGCGGCGACTTTGGCGTCTTGGCAATGACCTTCGATGTCGATGAAAAATACGTACTCCCAGTTGACGCAATGGGAGGGCCGCGATTCGATGCGGGTGAGACTGACATCATGAGCGGCAAAGGGCGAGAGCAGCCCATGCAGGGAGCCGGGGCGATTGTGCGCGGAGATCAAAAGCGAGGTTTTGTCCTGACCCGAGGGACCGCTGGCGCGTGGCCCGATGACCAAAAAGCGGGTGGTGTTATCCGGTGAGTCCTCGATATTGCTGGCAAGGATATTCAGCCCATATAGCTGTGCTGCCGCGGCGCTGGCGATCGCTGCGGACTGTGGATCCTTAGCGGCCTGTTTGGCGGCTTCAGCGTTACTCGCTAGCGACAGCCTCTCAGCCTGCGACAGGCGCGAATCTAACCATTCCCGACACTGCGCCAAAGACTGTTGATGGGAATACACCTTTTGGATGTCGCCCAAATCAGTGGCGTGACTCAGTAGCTGATGATGGATGCGCAGCTCGACCTCACCGCAGATTACTAAAGGTGATTGCATGAATCGATCCAAGGTATGGGTGACCACCCCTTCCGTGGAGTTCTCGATGGGCACAACCCCATAGTGAGCACTGCCGGACTCGACTTCGCGGAACACCTCTTCGATGGCCGTCATGGCACGCGTTTGTACCGAATGACCAAAGTGTTTCAAGGCGGCAGCTTGGGTGAATGTCCCCTCGGGACCTAAATAGGCCACTTCCAACTGCTGTTCTAAAGCCAGGCAGGCGGACATGATTTCGCGGAACAGGCGGGCCATTTCTTCAGCATCCAGCGGCCCGGGGTTCTCGCTGTGGATGCGTCGCAGCACTTGCGCTTCACGATCAGGCCGATAGAACTCAGCTTCAGGATCTTCATCACGCTTGATGCGCGCGACTTCCTGCGCACAATCGGCGCGCTGGCTGATAAGCTCCATAATCTGGCCATCCAGCGCGTCGATACGCTGACGAATTTTGCCCAGATTGTCCTGATCCTGACTCATTTTTAGAGCACGCGCACCTTAAGCACCCCATCAATGGCGGCGATACCGCGAGCGGCCTCCCCATCCAGATTACCCTCAACATCGATAAGATTGTACGCCACACCATTGCGGGATTCATTCACCATGTGGACGATGTTGATGCTGTTTTGTCCCAGCACATGCGAGATCTGACCAACCATATCGGGCCGATTGCTGTTGATCACTGTCAGGCGACTGCTGCCGGCGCGCGGCAGGCTCATGTCCGGGAAGTTCACTGAGTGGCGGATGTTGCCATTCTCCAGATAATCACGAATCTGATCGGCGACCATGATGGCGCAGTTCTCTTCGGCTTCTTGAGTGGATGCGCCTAGGTGCGGCAAAGCAATGACTTTAGGGTGACCTTGCAATGTGTTGCTGGGGAAATCGCAGACGTAGGTTCGCAGATGCCCTTGATTCAGGGCCTCTACCACCGCCGCTTCATCCACAATCCCCTCGCGCGCGAAGTTCAGCAGCACGGCGCCCGGCTTCATGATGCGCAGACGATCGGCGCGGATCAGATGCCGCGTGGCGTCATTGAGCGGCACATGAAAGGTCACCATATCGCTGCGCGCCAGCAAATCATCGATGCCAGCGGCCTGTTGCACACCCGAATCCAGTTGCCAGGCACGATCCACCGTCATATGGGGGTCGTACCCCAGTACGTTCATGCCGAGGGCGCGCGCGGCGTTGGCGACTTTGACGCCGATGGCACCAAGCCCCAGCACGCCCAGGGTGCGACCTGGCAATTCAAAGCCAGCGAATTTCTTTTTGCCCTCTTCGACTTGCTTATTCAGTTCAGCATCCGTTCCGGCCAAGCCGCGGGTGTAATCCCAAGCCGCGCAGATATGACGCGCCGCCAACAATATCCCAGCGAGCACCAGCTCCTTCACAGCATTGGCGTTGGCTCCTGGGGCATTGAAGACCACCACGCCTTGAGCCGTCATGGCTTCTACTGGGATATTGTTCACCCCAGCGCCCGCACGGCCAATGGCCTTGACGGTATCGGCCAGCGCCATGTCATGCATCTTAAAAGAGCGCACGACAACGGCATCGGGCTCGCGCATTTCTGAAGAGACTTCGTAGTGATCCAAAGGAAACCGACTCAGTCCCTTGGGAGAAATATTGTTCAGCGTGAGAATCTTGTACATATCAGGCCTTGCGCTGTTCAAAGTCGACCATGAAGTCGATTAAGGCATCCACACCCGCCTCGGGCATAGCATTATAAATACTGGCGCGCATACCGCCCACCGAGCGATGCCCCTTAAGGGTCATCAGCCCAGCCTGTGTGGCTTCTTTGAGGAATAGCGCATCGAGTTCGGCATCTGCCAAGGTGAAAGGCACATTCATCCATGAGCGCGCATCTTTGGCGACGGGGTTATTGTAAAACGCGGAATTATCAATGACGCGGTAAAGCTTATCGGCTTTGCGCTGGTTGATCTCCGCCATCGCCGCCAGCCCGCCCAAATCCTTCAGCCACGCAAACACCAGACCCGCCAGATACCAGGCGTAGGTCGGCGGCGTATTGGACATGGAGTCAGCATCGGCCTGCACTTGGTAATCCAAGATGCTGGGCAGGCAATCCATGGGCTGGCCCATGAGATCTTCACGCACGATGACGATGGTTAGACCAGCCGGGCCTATGTTTTTCTGAGCACCGGCATAAATGACGCCAAAGCGCGAAACGTCGATAGGCCGCGACAACAAGGTCGAGGACATATCGGCTACCAGTGGCACATCACCAGTTTCTGGGACGAAATGAAATTCGACACCGCCGATGGTTTCGTTCGGCGTGTAGTGCAAATAGGCGGCATTGGGATCACACTGCCATGAGGCGGGATCAGGGATGCTCATGAACTGATCGTCGGCGCTGCTGGCCGCGACATTGACCTCGGCATATTTCTTGGCCTCAGCGATGGCTTTTTTCGACCAAGCGCCGGTGTTGATGTAATCGGCGCTGGTTTTACCGCGCATCAGATTCATGGGCACGGCAGCAAATTGACCACTGGCGCCGCCCTGCAGAAACAAAATCTTGTAGTTGTTGGGGACCGCCAGCAAGTCGCGTAAGTCTTGCTCAGCCTTTTCGGCGATCGACACAAAGGCCTTGCCGCGGTGACTCATTTCCATCACCGACAGACCACTGCCCTGCCAATCCAGCATTTCGTCGCGAGCGCATTCTAAGACAGGCTCAGGCAGCGCCGCAGGACCGGCACTGAAATTAAACACACGGGTCATGATGCACTCCAGATCAAAGATTTGGTTTATTCAGTAGCAGGAGCCGATTCTTCTGGCTCCGCATCTTCATCGTCACCCAGCCCAGCAACCCGGGCCAGCTCCACCAACTGTTCCCCTTCAGTCAGGCGAATCAAGCGTACGCCTTGGGTATTGCGCCCCAGCACCGAGATCTGATCCACCGGGGTGCGCACCAAAGTGCCGCCATTGGTGATAAGCATCACCTCATCATCGTCAGCCACCAGGGTGGCACCCACGAGGGCCCCATTGCGACCACTCGTTTGGATGGCGATCACCCCTTGACCGCCGCGCCCATGGCGCGGGAACTCAGCGGGCACCGTGCGCTTACCGTAGCCATGTTCGGTGGCCAGCAGTACCGAGCCTTCCTCGACACAAATCAACGAGATCACCCGCTGATCGTTGCCCAAGCGAACCCCGCGCACGCCCGTGGCGGTACGCCCCATGGCGCGCACTTGGCTTTCTTCAAAGCGAATGGCTTTGCCGGCACTGGTGAGCAGCATGATGTCTTGTTCGCCGTTAGTGACTTTGACGTCGACTAAGGCGTCGTTATCACGCAGCCCCAACGCGATAATGCCGTTGGAGCGCGGGCGCGAGAAATCCACCAAAGGAGTTTTCTTCACCACGCCGCTGGCGGTGGCCATAAAGATATAACGGTCTTCGGCATATTCGCGCACAGGCAGAATGGCGTTAATGCGCTCATCTTCTTCCAGCGGCAGCAAATTCACCAGCGGTCGGCCTCGCGCCACACGACTGCCTTGGGGCAACTCGTAGACCTTGAGCCAATAGGCTTTGCCGCGACTCGAGAAACACAAAATCGTGTCATGGGTGCTAGCCACCACCAAGCGATCGATAAAGTCTTCATCGCGGAAGGTGGTCGCAGTCTTACCGCGCCCACCGCGTCGCTGCGCCCGGTAAGCAGTGACTGGTTGATATTTGGCATAACCGGCGTGAGACAGCGTCACCACCACATCTTCTTCGGTGATGAGATCTTCTAATGTGAGATCCATTTGGTGGGCGACGATCTCCGTGCGCCGCTCATCGCCGTATTGATCGCGCATGGCCACCAGTTCATCGCGGATCACTTCCATGAGCCGATCGGGATTGCCTAGAATTTCGAGCAATGCTTCAATTTTATCCAGCAATTCACTGAATTCATTTAGGATCTTTTCTTGCTCTAAGCCGGTTAAACGATGCAAACGCAAATCCAAAATGGCCTGCGCTTGGGCTTCGGAGAGACGATAACGGCCCTCGATGAGGCCATACTCATCCCCCAGATCTTCGGGGCGTGAGGCGCGGGCACCCGCCCGTTCCAACATTTCATTCACGACACCTGGGGCCCAAGTGGCGTCCAACAAAGCCTGTTTGGCTTCGGCAGGGCTGCCCGAGGCCTTGATCAGGGCGATCACCGGATCGATGTTGGCCAACGCGACAGCAAGACCTTCGAGTACGTGCGCGCGCTCTCGAGCTTTGCGCAGTTCAAAAATCGTGCGGCGCGTGACGACTTCGCGGCGGTGCTTGATAAAGGCTTGGAGTATTTGCTTGAGATTCAGCAGCTTGGGCTGACCGTCCTCCAGCGCCACCATGTTGATGCCAAACACATTTTGCATCTGTGTCTGAAGATATAGATTATTCAGCAGCACCTCGGGCACTTCACCACGCTTGAGCTCAATCACCATGCGCATGCCGTCTTTGTCGGACTCATCGCGCAGTTCACTGATGCCCTCAAGTTTCTTTTCCTTAACCAGCTCGGCGATGCGCTCGAGCAGGCGGGCTTTATTGACCTGATAGGGTAGCTCGGTGACAACAATGGTCTGGCGGCCGGTGCTGTCGTCGGTTTCGACATGCGAGCGGGCGCGCAGATAAATGCGGCCACGGCCCGTGCGGTAGGCTTCGTGGATGCCGCGCTCGCCATTGATCATCGCCGCGGTGGGGAAATCAGGACCAGGCAGGTGCTCCATCAGGCCAGCGATATCCAATGCCGGATCATCAATCAAGGCGACGGTGGCGTTGATAACCTCGGTGAGATTATGAGGCGGGATGTTGGTGGCCATACCCACCGCGATACCGGCAGCGCCATTGATCAAAAGGCCAGGCAGCTGAGTGGGGAATACCGAGGGTTCGCTCTCGGACCCATCATAGTTGTCGACAAAATCGACGGTTTCCTTTTCGATATCGGCCAAATACTCATGGGCGATGCGCGCCATACGCACTTCGGTATAACGCATGGCGGCGGGGGCGTCGCCGTCCACCGAACCAAAGTTACCCTGACCGTCGACCAACATGTAACGCATGGAGAAAGGCTGAGCCATACGCACGATCGTGTCGTACACGGCGGTGTCGCCATGAGGATGGTATTTACCGATCACATCACCGACCACGCGGGCCGATTTCTTGTAAGGCTTGTTCCAGTCATTACCGAGCTCGCGCATGGCGAAAAGCACGCGGCGATGCACGGGTTTCATGCCATCCCGCACATCCGGAAGGGCGCGGCCGATGATGACACTCATGGCGTAGTCCAAGTAGGACTGACGCATCTCGTCTTCTAAATTGACGGGTAAAACTTCGCGGGCGAAATCGACCATTCAGGCTCTTATTTTGGGCTGGGTGAGTGGTGAGCAAATTTAACCGGGAAAGGATACCACAAACCGATGCCCACTGCCCCTGTCAGGAAAGATAAGGGAAGGCTTAGGATTTCATCAGATTTTGCATCTTTTCCCGGGTCGGCTCGGTGACCACGCCCTTCTCGGTGACAATGGCATCGATCAGGCTGGCCGGCGTGACATCAAAGGAGGGATTCCAGGCCTGTGCACCGCGTGCCGCCACACGCTGACCACCCAGCTCTAAGACCTCATCGGCGCTGCGCTGCTCGATGGGAATGGCATCGCCATCGGCGGCTTGCATATCAATGGTGGTGGTGGGCGCTACCACCATGAACTTAACGCCATGATGACGCGCTGCAACGGCTAGAGAATAGGTGCCAATTTTATTGGCGGCATCGCCATTAGCAGCAATACGATCCGCGCCGACAATCGCCCATGACACCCGCCCCTCACGCATCAAACTGGCGGCGGCTCCTTCACACAGGAGACACACCGGGATCTCATCTTGCACCAGCTCCCAAGCAGTCAGCCGCGCGCCTTGCAGCCAGGGCCGGGTTTCATCAGCAAAAACAGTTTGGATGTGACCCGCAGCATAGGCGCTGCGAATCACGCCCAAGGCGGTGCCGTAACCGCCGGTGGCCAGTGAGCCGGTATTGCAATGCGTTAGGACATCACGCCCGCCTTGGATTAAGGCCGCGCCGAGCTCGCCCATGCGGCGATTGGCGGCGATGTCCTCTTCGTGGATACGCGTCGCTGCCTCTAATAGCAGCGCTTCAGGATCCTGACCCTTGGGAATGGCCGCGCAGTGCTCGCGCATGACGTCAATGGCCCAAAACAAATTGACGGCGGTTGGGCGGGCCTGCGCTAGGGTCTCTACATCCTCTTGCATGTGCGCCAACCAGTTCTCGCGGTAACGCGCATAGGCCTGACGCGCGGCCAGAACAACGGCATAGGCGGCAGTCACACCAATCGCCGGCGCACCGCGCACCGCCATGTCCCGAATCGCTGCGGCCGTGTCTTTGGCGGTGTGCAAATCGAGGTAGCGGGTTTCCTGCGGCAGCCAGCGCTGATCCAGCAGGCGTAGGTGATGATCTTGCCAGATGATGGCGCGAATGGAGTCATGGGCGTGATTTTTCATGGGCGCATTGTAGGCATCCATTGGCTTTCTGACCAGAACTTATGGGCGCTTGTCAGGCGCGGGCGTGGGGGTTATCTTGCTGAGCATGAAAACCGTGGATTTGATGCTGTCAGCGCGCTGGGTGGTGCCGATCGAGCCTTCGGGTGCGGTTCTAGAAAACCACAGCCTGGTGATCCACGATGGACGCATTGTGGCGCTCGTACCGACCGACCAAGCGTTGACGCAATTTCAACCCGCGGAGCACCAGCAGTTTGTGGAGCATGCGCTCATGCCGGGGTTGGTGAATGCCCATACGCATTCGCCAATGACCTTGCTGCGCGGGGTGGCTGATGACATGCCTTTATACGAATGGCTGCAGCAGCATATTTGGCCGATGGAAGCGCGCCATGTCAGCGAGGAATTTGCGCATGATGGGAGCCTTTTGGCGTTAGCGGAACAGCTGCGTGGCGGCACGACTTGTTTTAATGACATGTACTTCTTCCCGGAAGTCACTGCCAAGGTGACCACCCAAGCGGGGATGCGCGGATCGATTGGCTTGCTCCTGATCGACTTTGCCAGCGCCTGGGCTTCGGATGCCAATGAGTACATTCAGAAAGGTTTGGATCTTTATGACAGCAACAAAACAGAGCCCTTGTTGAGCTTTTGTTTTGCGCCCCATGCGCCCTACTCCGTGTCGGAAGACAATCTTCGTCGAATCAAGGTTTTAGCGGATGAACTTGATCTTCCTATTCATATGCATGTGCATGAAACAGCGCAGGAAGTGAATGAGTTTCAGGCGCGCTTTGGCATGCGGCCGCTGGAGAAGCTGGCACAACTGGGAATCAGTGGACCGAATTTCTTGGCGGTGCATATGACACAGCTTACCGATGCGGAAATCGATTTTCTCGCCGAGTCTGGGACGCATGTGCTGCATTGCCCGGAGGCGTCGCTGAAGCTGGCTTCGGGCTTTTGTCCGGTGCATCGCTTGCAGGAGGCTGGAGTGAATGTCGCCATCGGCACCGACGGCACGGCGAGCAATAATGATTTGGATATGTTTGGCGAAATGCGCACGGCGGCTCTGCTGGGTAAGGGCGTGAGCGGTAATGCCGCGGCTTTGCCTGCTGAGACGACGCTGCGCATGGCGACTTTGAACAGTGCAGTGGCCTTGGGATTGGCAGATGAGATTGGCTCGCTGGTGCCGGGCAAGGCCGCCGATGTGATTGCCGTGGATTTATCGGAGCTGGAAAGTCAGCCGATGACCAGCCCCATCTCGCACTTGGTCTATGCCGTGGGTCGTCATCAGGTCAGTGATGTTTGGGTGGCTGGGCGCCAGCTGCTGCGTCAGCGGCGATTAACCAGCATTGATGAAGCTGACCTGCGTGCGCGTATTATAGAGTGGCAAAAACGCATCGCCGCAGCGCGGCATTAAGCGATTAGGGACTTTTAAGCTATGGCACAAACGCAAGCAAATGTGGATGCCGGCGAGATCGCCAAGTTCGATGAGATGGCGCATCGTTGGTGGGATCCTCAGGGCGAGTATCGGCCTTTGCATGAGATCAATCCGCTGCGCCTGGATTACATCGAGAGCCGTGTGGGTGCTTTGGAAGGCCTGCAGGTTTTGGATGTGGGCTGTGGCGGCGGGCTGCTCAGCGAGGGCTTGGCGCGGCGCGGTGCGCATGTGACGGGCATTGATCTGGGTGAGAATGCTTTGGATGTGGCGCGCATGCATTTATTTGAATCGGGGCTTGAGGTGGATTATCAGCTGCGCTCGGCTGAGGATATGGCGGTGGCCAAGCCAGGGCAGTTTGATGTGGTCACCTGTATGGAGATGCTGGAGCATGTGCCCGATCCCGGCTCGGTGCTGACGGCCTGTGCGCAGCTATTAAAGCCCGGTGGACATTTGGTGGTAGCGACCTTGAACCGCACACCCAAGGCTTTTGCGCTGGCGATTGTCGGCGCCGAGTATGTTTTGCGTTGGTTGCCACGCGGCACGCATGAGTATGCACGCTTCATCCGCCCCTCTGAGATGGAGGCGTGGATGCGCGCGGCCGACTTGCGCATGCGGGATTTGATGGGGCTGCACTATGACCCCTTAGCGCGGCGTTATCATTTGGGTCCCGGCGTGGATGTAAACTATCTCGCGCACGCGGTTCGGGATTAGGCCTTGGCCAGTGTTCTGTTTGATTTGGATGGGACTTTAGCCGATACGGCGCCGGATCTTTGGCAGACCTTGGTGGTTCTGCAACAAGAACAGGGTCTGACCCCATTGCCTTTTGAGGCGGTGCGCAATCATGTCTCGCACGGCTCTGGCGCCATGGTGCGCCTGGGTTTTCCGGGGATTGATACGACACATTTTGACGCCTTGGTAGCCCGGTTTTTGGAGATTTATGCTGAGAATCTGCATGTCCATAGCCGTTTGTTTGACGGTATGGATCGGCTCTTGGATGACATCGAGGCCAGTGGTTTAAGTTGGGGTGTGGTGACCAATAAGCCCGGCTGGCTGACCGATCCCCTGCTCAAGTCGATGGGCTTATATGATCGCGCTGCCACCGTCATCTCTGGCGATACGACAGCCGAGCGCAAGCCGCACCCTCTGCCGCTGCTTTTTGCCTGTGAGCAAGCCGGCGTGTCTCCCGAGGCTTGCGTCTATGTGGGTGATGCGGAACGCGACATCGCCGCTGGCCGCGCAGCCGGCATGCGCACCCTGATTGCCGCCTACGGCTACATCGACCCCGCGCAAACCCCCAACACCTGGGGCGCCGACGACTTCGTCGCATCACCCCCGGAGATCTTCGACAAAGGGGTACGACCCCTTTTGGAGAGATGGGGTCAGACCCCACTGTGATGAGCGGTGAAATGCTTTTGTTGGCGGCGGCGATGTTGGTCTTGGGCCTGTCGCTGGGGATGCTCTTGGTTTATTGGCAGCTGCAGCGGCGTATGCGCGATCAGTTCGCGCAGATGGCCACCGAGGTGCTCAAAGACTCTCGCCAAGAAGCCCGCAGCGAGCAGGAGCAACGCCAGCAGGCTATTCAGAGCTTATTGGACCCCATCAAGCAGGCCTTAGAGAAAACCGAGCAGCAGGTCAGCGCCATGGAAAAGGCGCGCAGCGAGGCGTTTGGTGGCTTGAACGAACAGATTCGGCAGATGGCTCAGGACCATCAGCGGCTGCAGCAGGAGACCAATAAGCTGGTGCAAGCGCTATCGCGGCCAACGGTGCGGGGTCAATGGGGTCAGCTGAGCTTGCGCCGCTTAGCGGAGTTGGCGGGGCTAGTGGAGCATTGTGATTTTTCTGAAGAGGTCTCGATTAACACCGAGGATGGGCGTCTGCGGCCCGATATGATTGTTCGCCTGCCCAATGAGCGCATGCTGATTGTCGATGTGAAAACGCCGATGGATTCCTTTTTGGCGGCTATGGATGCCACCAGCAAGGAGGCTCGGGAGGACGCCTTGCTGCGTCATGCGCGCAAGCTTCGCGAGCGGGTTAAAGAGCTAGCGGGCAAGGCTTATTGGGCGCAGTTTGAGCAGGCGCCGGATTTTGTGATTTTGTTTGTGCCGGGCGATAACCTGTTGTCGTCTGCGCTGGAGAAGGACCCGGATCTGTTGGAATACGCCTTGTCACAGCGGGTCATTTTGGCCACGCCGGCGAGCTTGGTGGCTTTGATGCGGGCGGTGGCTTACGGCTGGCGCCAGGAGGCACTGACCCGCAACGCCGAACAAATTCGCGAACTGGGTCAGCAACTGCATCAGCGCCTGGCCACGTTCACCGAACACCTCACCCGCCTTGGCAGCCACATCGGCAGCACCGTCACCCACTACAACAAGGCCGTGGGCTCTTTGGAGTCTCAAGTCATGCCCAGCGCGCGGCGCTTCACCGAGCTGGGCGTGCCCGAAACCAAGCCGCTGGAGCGGCCCGCCTCGGTCGACCACACCCCGCGCAGCTAAAAAAGGGGACTAAAAAAGGGGACAGTCCCCAAAAAAGGGGGACAGTCCCCTTTTTTAGCTGTCCCCTTTTTTAGCTTAGGCGTTGGCGCAAGTCCAAAAGGTGTGCGAAGAGCCCGCACAGCAGCCAAAAGGCGATGGACGGCCAATCGGCGCCTACCAAAGCAGCGCGCACGGCCAGCATCAAAGCCATACCAGAGAGCAGGATGGGCAGAATCACGCGCGGCGCTAAGCCTTTACCCGTGCGCCGATGCCACAGCCACAGTAGCGCCGCCTCCAGCCACATCAAGAGGATGATGACATCGATGATGCGGCCGCTGGCGAATGCTTCGGTCATCGCTTAGAGCGGGGTACGACCCCAAATGGGGTCTGACCCCATTTGGGGTCGTACCCCGTTTTTAGACGCGGGAGAGGCCAAGCAGGTGGCCCATGTCTTTGAAGAAGATGCGGACGTGGGCCAGGGGTCGGGTGCGCACCAGCTTTTTGTACATGTAGGATTGCCAGGTGAGCTCTTGGATGTCCTTGTCGCGACAGAGGCTGACGAAACGCTCGCGGCGTTTGTCGTTGGTGTACCAAAAACGTTGCATGATGCCGAGCACCCAAAAGACCTTGCCGTGGGCCTTCATAAAGCGCTTGCGCGCCAGACGCAGTGCAGCGGGTTTGCCGGAATGCAGGAATTCCGCCACCGCCTCCCCCGCCAGACGCCCGCCGGTCATGGCGTAAAAAATGCCCTCCCCCGAGGCGGGAGCGACAACGCCAGCGGCATCACCCGCCAGCACCAGATCCTTGCCGTTATCCCAGCATTTCATGGGGTACAGCGGAATGGGCGCCCCTTCGCAGCGAAGGGTCTCGCTGGCATCCAAACCAGAGTCTTTACGCAACTCCGCCACTGCGCCCTTTAACGAAAAACCCTTGACGGCCGAACCGACACCCACACTCACGGTATCGCCGTGCGGAAACACCCACGCATAGAAATCTGGGGAAAGCTTACCTTGGTAGTACACATCGCAGCGCTCGCCATGGTACTCAGCGCTGTTGGCCGCCGGCTTGCGGATAATCTCGTGATAAGCCGCGACATAAGGAATTTTGTCGGCGCCGGGCACATTCTGACGGGCCACCGCGGAGCGCGCACCATCGGCCCCGATCAAGGAACGCGCGCCGACCTGCACTTCTGCGCCGTCTTCATCTTTATAAACCACAATGGCACGACCCTCAGCATCGCGATCCAGCCGCAGATAAGAGCCTTTGCGGCGTTCCGCGCCATTGCTGGCCGCCCGATTACGCAGCCATTCATCAAAGTGCTCGCGATCCACCATGCCGACATAGCCGCCATCGATGGGCATGTCGACTTTCTTATTCGCGGGAGAGAACATGCAGGCACTGCGGATGCGTGCCACCAGAACCGAGTCCGGCAAATCGAATTCGGTCATGGTCACCGGCGGGATTGCTCCGCCGCAGGGCTTGATGCGCCCGCCACGATCCAACAACAAAACCCGGTGATTTTTCAAAGCCAAATCATTAGCAGCGGTTGCGCCAGCTGGTCCGCCGCCAATCACCACCACATCATAAGTTTCCATCGGATCGCTCACTTGCCGTGCATCGTGGATGTCATAACCCCAAGCTTAGCAGGCGTTTTGTGGCGACAATGATGATCCGGCGCAGGACTTGGGCCGAAGTGGGATCAGCCTCAATGGCTTGAAGACGCCGAGTTCGAATCCAAGGAAACGCCTTACATCAGCTCCATGCTGCGCAGAGCAAAGGCAGTCACCATCATCCCGCTGACATATAACGTAATGCCGGTACCGTTATACCAAGGCGCCAGTTCCTTAGGCTTTTGCACCAAACGCGTCATCAGCGCTACCTGCGCCAGCAGCACGGCGGTCACCGCCAACGCATATCCCGGAGCACCCCAACCCAGCAGCAGGCCAATCACCACCACCTGCGGCAACGCCATCACCCAACACGCCAAATGCGCCGCGCGATCCACACCCAACTGCACCGGCAAAGAGCCCAGGCCCATGCGCTTATCGCCTTCGATGGATTTGAAATCGTTCAAGGTCATGATGCCGTGGGCACCGATGCTATAAAGCACGGCCACGGCAACAATACGCCAATCCGGGAATACGCCTACCATCACCACCACGCCGGTGAACCACGGCACACCCTCATAGCAAATCGCCACCGCGGAATTGCCATACCAGCCGTTTTTCTTCAGTCGCGTCGGCGGTGCGCTATACGCCCAAGCCAACAAAAGCCCTAAAGCTGCCGCCAAAAATCCCCAAATCCCGAGCACGGTAGCGACCGCCAAGGACAGCAGCGTCCAAACCACGGCATACCAAAATCCCCAAGTCCCAGGTACGCGCCCCGAAGGAATCGGCCGGTTCGGCTCATTGATGGCATCGACGTGGCGATCGTACCAATCGTTCACAATCTGGCTGGTGCCACAGACCAAAGGCCCGGCCAACAACACACCCACAACAATCAGCACCCAGCGCTCACCAAAAGCCACGCCCGCAGAGACCACGCCGCAGGCATAAGCCCACATCGGCGGGAACCAAGTGACAGGTTTGAGGAGCTCAAGGAGCGCGCGAGGGGCGGGAACGGCAGACATTGGCGGTAAGGTATAGGGGGTTTATAGGGGCGTCAAGCCGCCGGATTGCCGCCTTCATGACGATTGTCAAACAAAGAAAGCACCACGGCCATTGAGGTTTGACAAAAGCTTAGCCGCCTCGCCACACTCGATGCGATTGCATTGACTCGGAGATTGACCGAATGCCCTCTGCCGGCAGCGGCCGCAAGGCGCCACCCCCGCTGTATACCCCAGAACAGCGCAAACGACGCGATGAAACACACTGGACTTTGGTGCAGGGCATTCTCGCGCCCACCCAATTTTTGGTGTTCATCATCAGCACCTGGCTGGTAGTGCGCTATTTGCAGACTGGTGAGGGTTTGTTCTGGGCGCATGCCTCGATCGTGCTTAAGACATTGATTTTGTACACCATCATGGTCACCGGTGCGATCTGGGAAAAAGTCGTCTTTGGTCATTATCTGTTCGCCAAACAGTTCTTCTGGGAGGACGTGGTCAGCATGGCGGTGATCGCCTTGCACACGATTTATATGGCTTCGCTGTTCGTGGCGTTTTTGACCGTCGAGCAGCAAATGTATCTGGCCTTGGTGGCTTATGCGATTTACGTCATCAACGCCGCACAGTTTATTCTTAAGCTACGCGCTGCAAGGCTGGGTGAGGCGGCTGCGAAAGCTCAGGCAGCCACCTCAGCATCAGCCGAGAATCCACCCATGGGAACCAGCGCGAGTACCGGTTCGGAGACGCGGACATGAGCGCCGATCTCGAACGCCGCATTCCGATTATTCGCGAACGCGGCCAGCACTCGGTGTTTTGCGGGCTGACCGGCATTATCTGGCTGCACCGCAAGATCCAAGATGCTTTCTTTTTGATCATTGGCTCGCGTACCTGCGCGCACCTGATGCAATCGGCCGCCGGCGTGATGATTTTCGCTGAGCCGCGCTTTGGCACGGCGATTATCGAAGAACGCGACCTGGCAGGCATGGCGGATGCCAATGAGGAGCTAGATCGTGTCGTGGGGCGTCTGCTAGAGCGGCGTCCCGACATACGCATGCTGTTCTTGGTGGGCTCTTGCCCCTCAGAAGTCATTAAGCTGGATTTGAGTCGAGCGGCTGAGCGCCTGTCGCAACATTACTCCCCAGGCGTACGGATTCTGAATTACACCGGCAGCGGCATTGAGACCACCTTCACCCAAGGCGAGGACAGCTGTTTGTCAGCCTTGGTGCCCGAACTGGAGACCCGTCCGGCCGGCTCTAACCAGCAACTGTTGGTGGTCGGCACCTTGGCCGATATCGTCGAGGACCAGTTCACACGCTTGTTCAAAGCCATGGGCATTGAGCAGGTCGATTATCTGCCGTCGCGTCGTTCGGATACACTGCCTAGCGTCGGCGAAAACACCGTGTTCTTGCTGGCCCAACCATTTTTGGGTGAAACCGCGCGCGCTCTAGAAAAACGCGGCGCGAAATACCTGTCGGCGCCCTTCCCGCTAGGGGTCGAGGGCACAACGGGCTGGCTCAAAGCCGCAGCAACGGCCTTCGACGTGGATGAGGCCCGCTTTGATGAAGTCACCCAGCCAGGGATCGCTCGCGCCAAGAAAAGCCTGGAGACCTATATCCCACAGCTCACCGGCAAGCGCTTATTCATGTTCCCGGATTCGCAACTGGAAATCCCCCTGGCGCGATTCTTACACCGCGAGGTGGGTATGGAATTGCTCGAGATCGGTACGCCGTATTTGCACAAGGGCCACCTAGAGCACGAGCTGGCCTGGTTACCAGAGGATGTGCAGCTCAGCGAAGGTCAAGATGTGGACAAGCAGCTCGATCGCTGCCGCGCCGCGAAGCCGGATGTGGTGGTCTGTGGATTGGGTCAGGCCAATCCCCTGGAGGCTGAGGGCATTACCACCAAATGGTCCATTGAGCTGGTATTTAGCCCCATACAAGGCTATGACCAGGCCGCTGATTTGGCGGAACTTTTTGCTCGGCCACTGCTGCGCCGACAAAAACTTAAGGTATAAGCGCATGCAACTGACCGTTTGGACTTATGAAGGACCGCCCCATGTCGGCGCGATGCGAGTGGCGACTGGCATGAGCGGCCTACACTACGTTTTGCATGCGCCGCAGGGTGACACCTATGCGGACTTGTTGTTCACCATGATTGAGCGTCGCGATCAGCGTCCGCCGGTGACCTATACGACCTTTAAAGCCCGCGACCTAGGCTCGGACACCGCAGCCTTATTCAAGAACACTGCCATCGAGGCCTTTGAGCGCTTCAAACCGCAGGCTATGTTGGTGGGCGCCTCGTGCACCGCCGAGCTGATTCAGGATGACCCAGGGGGCTTGGCCGAGGCCATTGGTCTGCCGATTCCTTTGATCCCACTAGAGCTGCCTTCCTACAGCCGCAAAGAGAACTGGGGCGCCTCTGAAACCTTTTATCAATTGGTGCGCACCTTGGCGAAACCGCCTACAACCGAGCGTGCGCCAGGCAGCCGACCTCGCTGTAATTTGCTCGGCCCCACGGCACTGGGTTTTCGGCATCGCGATGACATCATCGAGATCACCGCGCTGCTGGATCAGCTGGGCATTGATGTGCATGTGGTGGCACCGATGGGTGCCAGTCCAGCGGATATTGCGCGCATTCCTGAAGCCGATTTCAACGTCGTCATGTATCCGGAGGTTGCCGATACCGCGGCGCGTTGGCTGCAGCGCACTTTCAAACAGGATTTCAATACCACCATTCCCATTGGCGTGGGCGCGACTTTAGATTTTGTGCGCGAGGTAGCGGCCTTAGCTGGCGTCGATCCCGAGCCCGTCTTGGCCAGCGCGCCTTCGCGCCTGCCCTGGTATTCGCGCTCGGTCGACTCCAATTATCTCACCGGCAAGCGGGTCTTCATCTTTGCTGATGCCACGCATGCCGTAGCCGCAGCGCGTGTGGCGCGCGATGAGTTTGGCTTTGAAGTGGTGGGTCTAGGGACCTACAGCCGCGAGTTTGCGCGCGAGGTGCGCAACATGGCCAAAGAGCTGGGCATTGAGCCGCTGATTA
The DNA here is from genome assembly GCF_022406875.1 of Ectothiorhodosinus mongolicus. Lineage (NCBI taxonomy): Bacteria > Pseudomonadati > Pseudomonadota > Gammaproteobacteria > Chromatiales > Ectothiorhodospiraceae > Ectothiorhodosinus > Ectothiorhodosinus mongolicus. Next base: position 1,767,745 of record NZ_CP023018.1, on the reverse strand, counting down.
CCGATGATTATTTGGAAGTCGAGGCCCAGGTGGCTGAGCTGCAACCCGAGCTGGTGTTGGGCACGCAGATGGAGCGCCATATTGCCAAGCGCCTTGGCATTGGCTGCGCGGTGATCTCGGCACCAGTGCATGTGCAGGATTTTCCGGCACGCTACAGCCCGCAGATGGGCTTTGGCGGCGCCAATGTGCTGTTTGATACTTGGGTGCATCCGCTGATGATGGGCCTAGAAGAACATCTCTTGGGCATGTTCCGCGAAGACTTTGAGTTTCATGCCGAAGCGGCGCCATCTCATCTAGGCAAGTCCACTGCTGCGTCGTCGCCAAGCGAGGCCTCCTCGACATCCACCGCACCTTCTGGCGCTGAGACCCCAGCTGCTGCAGAGGGCTCAGATGCCAGCGCAAACGCCGCCTCCGATGCCGCTGAGGGCGAACCGGTCTGGCTGACTGATGCCGAACAAGAACTGAAAAAAATCCCATTTTTTGTGCGCGGCAAAGCCCGCCGCAACACCGAGCGCTATGCCAAAGAAAAAGGCATCCTGCAGATCTCGGTGGATACTTTATACGATGCCAAAGCCCATTTCGGGCGTTAGAGAATCCCCATGCCAAGCCCCTCTTACCAGAAACGCCGCGGTCAGCTTGAGACCTATTTCGACAGCACAGCAGCGGATGCCTGGAAAAAAATGACCTCGGACACGCCGCTGGGCCGGATTCGCGCCACCGTGCGGGCTGGGCGCGCACGTATGCGCCAGACGCTGCTGCAGTGGTTGCCAGAGAACCTGGAGAGCAGCTGGGTACTGGATGCCGGCTGTGGCACCGGTTCGATGTCCCTAGAGCTGGCACGACGCGGGGCGCGAGTGGTCGCCGTGGATTTGGCCGGCAATTTGGTGGAGATAGGTCGCGAACAGGCCAAGGCGGAGGGGCTGGATTCACTCATCGATTTTCGTGTGGGTGATTATCTGGATCCGTCTTTGGGCGAGTTTGATTACGTAGTGGCGATGGACTCATTCATCCATTACACCCCCGATGATGTGCTGCAAGTTTTGGCGACGTTGGCTGGGCGCACCCATGCGGCCATGTTGTTCACCTTCGCGCCACGCACACCCGCGCTGGCTTTGATGTACTGGATGGGTAAACTGTTCCCACGCTCAGACCGCTCGCCGTCGATCGAACCCGTGCGCGAGTCGATGCTGCGTGAACTGATTGGCTTGGAGCCTACTTTGGGTGACTGGCGGGCGGAACGCACGCAGCGTATCTCGCAAGGTTTTTACACATCACAGGCGCTGGAACTGAGAAACCATCACGCCAAACACCCAGTATGCTGATCCAGGTCATACTCGCAGTTCGGCTTTCCCACGCACCGGAATAATGTCTGGCAATATCCCTATTATCTGCGGGTACTTCCGCGCTGCATGTGCGCATAACTGGAGGAAATGAAATGCCAACCGGTGCCATCACTGAATATATCAATGTTGCCCAAGTCGCCCTGTATGTATTCTGGTTCGCCTTTGCAGCTCTAATCTATTATCTACATCGCGAGAATAAGCGGGAAGGTTATCCGCTGGAGTCTGACCGCTCGCCTTACATCACCGTACAAGGCTACCCCGCCGCTCCCGGGCCCAAGGAATACTTGGAGAAAGACGGCAGCAAAAACATTATTGCCAATGGCAATCCCGATACCCGCGAAATCCACGCCAAGCCTGTGGCCAACTATCCCGGTGCACCGCTAGAGCCGACGGGTAACCCAATGGTCGATGGCGTCGGCCCCGCTTCTTGGGCCAATCGCGCCGACATCCCCGATGTCACGATGGATGGCGTGCCGCGTATTGTTCCCATGCGCATTGCCGGTCATGGTTTTGCCGTGTCGTCCAACGATCCCGATCCGCGCGGCATGAAGGTGGTTGCGCTGGATGGCAAGGTTGCCGGCGAATGTCTGGATATTTGGGTGGACCGCTCCGAGGCGATGCCGCGGTACCTCGAAGTCAAACTGGCCGACGGCGGTATCCGCTTAGTGCCTATGTTCCTGACCAAGATCGCGCGCAGTGAGTACGGCCCGGCCAAGGGCACACCGAAGGAGCGTAGCGAAGACTACCGTGAGCGCTTCGTTCGTGTGGTCTCGGTCAAAGCCGAACATTTCGCTGAGGCCCCAACGGTCAAAGACCCCGAATCCATCACGCGTCTTGAAGAAGATAAAATCATGGCGTATTTTGGAGGCGGTCATTTTTACGCAACCCCACAACGCAAATATAAGTTCTTGTGAGTCACGACGACGATCATGCCGTTGAGCCGATTCGCGGTTTGCCTGAACTCCCCCCCAAGGGGGAGTTTATTTTGTGGCAGGGCGCACCGCATTGGACAACCTTAGCGCTACGCGCTTTTCACCTGCGCAAGGTGATCGTCTTTCTGGGTCTTTTCCTATTTTTGCGTGGTCTGACAGGCTTTATTGAAACCCAAACGGTTTTTGGTGCGCTGCTCTCCATGGGCTTTGTATTCATGCTCTCGTTAACCGCTATTGGTCTGTTCATGGCCCTCGCCTATGCTACGGCGCGCGCAACCGTGTATACCATCACCAATCAACGCGTAGTGATTCGCTTTGGTGTGGCGTTGCAGATGACCATCAACTTACCGTTCGCACTCATCGAAAGTGCTTCGTTGAAGACTTATCGCGACGGTACGGGCGATGTGCCCATGAAAGTGGATCCAGAGCAGCGAATTTCGTATGTGGTGTTGTGGCCACATGTGCGTCCTTGGCGCTGGCTTAACCCCCAACCGATGCTGCGCGGCATTCCTAATGCGCAGGCAGTCGCTGAAGTGTTGGCTAATGCCATGGCCGAAAACGCCGTGCAGCGCGGTCAATCATCACAAGATCCCGATCAAGGCACGGCAGCCACGGTCGGAGCCTAAACAGGCGGGCCCAAACATGGCTGAATCCAAGGAAGCTGAACACCCCTATCGCCGCTGGCTGTTTCCGGGCGTTGGCGCCTTGGTGCTGCTGGCCTTAGTCGGCATCTTTTATCTATCGACCAATGCCGTGTCCACCCCCACAACGCCAGTGCAACAGGCTACCCGCCCCGCCCCCTCACCCGTGCCTTTGGATCATGAGAACCGCACGCAGGTACAGCAATTATCGCTGCGCACTGAGGCGCACTTGGGTGGGCGCACGGCGATTGTGGATGCCGATGAGGGTCGTACCCTGCGGATGATTGAAGCGGGTGGGGAAGGTTTTATGCTGACCGTGCTGCGCATTATGGCTTTGGACAGACGCAATCGAGATATTGATCCTCAGGCGCCGTTTCTGCTGACTCGCTGGTCGGATCAAAGTCTGTCATTGGAGGATCCGCAAACGGGATTGCGCTACGAGCTTAATGCGTTTGGCTCGAGCAATGCGGCGGCTTTTGCGCGACTTTTTGATGCAGCGTATGCCCCCCAGTGATCCAGTACGCGCTACCCATTCTCTATGTGGTTTTCCTCTGGTGGTTTAGCACCGGGGCGATTATTTACTTAGACGGTTTGCCGCGCCGCACCTACCGCTGGAGCATGTGGGGGGCCACGATCCTAGGGGCTGTGGCGCTTTATGCGCTGGCAGTCACCGCCCATGATCCGTCCTTATTGGCCATCTACATCGCCTTCACCAGCGCCATTGTCTTATGGGGTTGGGTGGAGATGAGCTTTCTCATGGGCTTTCTCACCGGGAGCCGTCGCGATCGCTGTCCTGAGGGCGCCAAGGGTTGGCCCCGGTTTTGGTATGCGGTGCAGGCGATCTCCTATCATGAACTGCTGCTGCTGGGATTTTTCTTGGCAATATTGGGGATCACTTGGGGCGGGAGCAATCTGGTGGGCCTTTATACCTTCTTAATTCTCTGGGTGATGCGCACCAGTACCAAACTGAATGTGTTTTTTGGCGTGCGCAACCTCAATGAGGAATGGCTGCCGGACCATTTACGCTATCTAGAGAGTTATTTTCGTAAGCGGCCGATGAATGTGTTCTTCCCCGTCTCAGTGACCTTGGCTATGGCGGTGGCGGTGTTGTTGGTTCAGTCGGCGCTGGCCAGTGGCGCCAGCCTACAGCACACCGCGGGGATGACGTTTTTGGCGATGCTGATGTTGCTGGCGATTCTTGAGCACTGGTTTTTGGTGCTACCCCTGCCCTCTCAAGCACTGTGGAATTGGGCGCTACGCTCGCGTATTCCGGAAGATGCTGAATTCGTGCCCATTTATCCGCGCTATCAAGCTGCTAATGATCCGGACAAAACCCAAGCACCGGGTCCTCACCCCCTTCCCAACCGACCTGCCTAAACATGTCACAAGCTATTGATTCCTCGGGGCGTATTGGCCCCAATGCGATTACCCGCGTAGCCGAGGCTCTTGAGCATCGCGTGGATCTGAAAACACAGCAAGCCGTTTTTGCGGCAGCCGAGCTGCAGCATCATCTGACAGAGCCGCCGACCGAGATGGTGGATGAGAACGACGTGAGCCGGCTGCATCAAGCGCTGCGTGAGCATTGCGATGAGGAAACGGCCAAAACAGTGTCGCTGGAGGCGGGGCGGCTGACTGCGGATTATTTATTGGCGCATCGTATTCCGCGCCCGGTGCAGATCTTACTCAAACTCCTGCCGGCCCCTTTGGCCGCGCGCATCCTGCTGACTGCCATTGGGCGCAACAGCTGGACATTTGCCGGTAGCGGTCAGTTCAGTGTTGAGTACTCGCCACGGTTGCAGCTGCGCATCGACAATAGTCCTTTGTGTCGTCTGCTGCGGGCCAATAATCCGGTGTGTGATTATTATGCGGCGGTGTTTGAGCATCTATTCCGCCAGCTGGTGCATCGCCGCACGCGTGTGATCGAGTCGCAATGCGCCGCAGCCGGCGGTGAGGCTTGTTTGTTTGCGGTGAGCTGGAGTTAGTGGGCGGTAGGCCGACGGGTTTAGTGGGCACTGATCTGACGTTAGTGTGCGCTCAGCTTCTCCCGTACAACACCAGCATATCTTTGAGCTTGGCCGCCAGGTCCTCTGATACCTGGGACCAATCAAAGCGCCATTGCCAATTCCCCTCAACCGTACCCGGTTGATTCATGCGATGCTCGCTGCCCAGTGCGAGAATGTCTTGCATGGGCAAGATAGCGGTGTTCGCCACCGAGGCCAAGGCACTGCGAATCAACGGCCAGGGCATGGGCTCCTCTGGATGGCCCAAGTAGCTCAGCGCGCGTTGCTTGAGCTCTGGATCGGCTGCTTCAAACCAGCCCAGGGTCGTGTCGTTATCATGGGTGCCGGTATACACCACGCTATTTTGGATGTGGCGATGCGGCAAATAGGGGTTAGTGGCATCGCTGTCGAAAGCGAATTGCAGGATTTTCATGCCCGGCAACCCAAAATCATCGCGCAGGGCTTCCACCTCTGGCGTAATGATGCCCAGATCTTCAGCCACCAGTGGCAGTTCACCCCAGCGTTTTTGTAAAGCTTCAAACAGGGCGCGACCGGGCGTGGCACGCCAGTGACCATTCATCGCCGTGGGTTCATCCGCCGGGATATACCAGCAGGCCTCAAACCCGCGGAAATGGTCGATGCGCAGGCAATCCACTTGTTCAAGGATCGCCGCAAAGCGCTCAAACCACCAGCTAAAGCCCTGCTCTTGCATGCGTTCCCAGTGGTAATGCGGATTGCCCCAGCGCTGCCCTGTCGCTGCGAAATAATCCGGGGGCACGCCCGTGACATAGCGCGGCTGCCCGGCCTCATCCAGATCGAAAAGATCGCGATGCGCCCAGACATCGGCGCTATCTAACGCCACAAAAATCGGCATGTCGCCCATCAGCATGACGCCCTTCTCGTGCGCATAGCTCCGCAAGGCTTGCCACTGCGTAGCGAACGCAAACTGCGCAAACCGAAACGCCTCTTTACCATCGGGGTCGTACCCCATTCCTTGAATGGGGTACGACCCCTTTTTTTCGAGGTACAAAACGTAGTCGTCGAGCCAGAAGGCTTGACGCTGTTTGTAGTCGGCGAAGGCGGCGTGGGCGGAGGGATCGGCGTGGGTTTGAAAATGCTGTAGGGCGCGCTGCCAAGGCCGAGCATCGAGGGGATCAATGTCGCCGCCGCGCCAGGCATCTTCAGGGGCCAACCAGCCGGCTTCTACCAAAGCCTCGGGACAGACCAGGCCGACATTGCCGGCATGCACTGACATGGTTTGATACGGCGAGCGATCCCCATGCGGCTGGTTCAGCGGCAAGACCTGCCACAGGCCAAAACCACTCGCCTGCAAAAACTCAATGAACCGATAGGCTTCTTTGCCCAACGTGCCCTGCAAGCCGGGCCCGGGCAAGGAAGTGGGATGCAGCAGGACCCCCGCCTGACGGCGCCCGAAACTAGCGGGCATAATGCGGGTTATCCCCCAACATGCCCGGTGTCACCACGGTCACACCGCTCGGGGAAACAAAAAAGCGCTTAGCGTCCTCTTTAAGATCCACGCCCACTTCCATGCCCTCGGGAATCCGGCAGCCTTTGTCTAGCACGGCCTTTTGAATCACCGCGTTGCTGCCGATCTCCACATTGGGCAGGATGACCGAATCGGTTACCTTGGCATGGCTGTTGACGGTAACGTTGGAAAACAACAACGAGTGTCGCACAGTTGAACCCGAGATAATGCAGCCACCCGAGACCATGGAGTCCACGGCCATGCCGCGGCGATCATCGTTATCAAAGACGAACTTAGCCGGTGGCAGCTGTTCTTGATAAGTCCAAATGGGCCAGTCCATATCATACAAATTCAGCTCTGGGGTAACGCCGATAAGCTCAAGGTTAGCCTTCCAGTAAGAGTCGATGGTTCCCACATCCCGCCAGTAGGCCTGCGAGTTGGTTTGCACATCGCGAAATGGGTAGGCCATGACGCGGTAGGATTTAATCACTCTGGGGATGATGTCCTGGCCAAAGTCGTGACTGGAGTCGGCGGTATCGGCGTCCTTAATCAGCTGTTCATACAAAAAGCGGGTGTTGAACACATATATCCCCATCGAGGCCAGCGCCTTACCCGGTTTGGTGGGAATGGCCTGCGGCTCTTCGGGCTTTTCATCGAAGCGACGTACGCGCCCTTCGCTGTCTACACCCATGACGCCAAAGCCCTTGGCCGTCTCTAGATCCACCTCGAGACAACCCACGGTCATATCGGCGCCCGATTCCACGTGATAGGCGATCATGTCGCCGTAGTCCATCTTATAGATGTGGTCACCGGCGAGGATCAGCACGTAGCTGGGATCATGATCGCGGATCAGGTCGATGTTTTGGTAGACGGCATCGGCTGTCCCTTTATACCAAGAGGTACCAATTCTTTGTTGCGCCGGCAGCAGCTCAATGAACTCGCCGAACTCACCGCGCAAAAAACTCCAACCCCGCTGGATATGCTGAATCAGCGAATGGGCTTTGTATTGGGTCACGACACCGACCCGGCGAATCCCGGAATTAATGCAGTTGGACAAAGGAAAATCGATGATGCGGAACTTGCCGCCAAAAGGGACTGCAGGCTTGGCGCGCCATTCTGTGAGCTGTTTGAGCCGGGATCCTCGCCCGCCAGCCAGGATCAAGGCCAGTGTATCGCGGGTAATTCGGCTGACGAATCGTTGCGACTGTGGTTTCATGGCATTGTGTTTCCTCTGAATGTCAGCCGGGCTTTGCCTTGCCATGGCCGATCTTTATCACCACAATTTAAATGGTATTTTATCATGGAACCCTTATGAGTGGATCCTCCTCCATCGAACTTCAGGCACTGCTGCAACATCGGCATCATGACCCTTTTTCCATTCTTGGTCGACACCCGGATGGAAAAAACTGGGTGATACGCGCGTTGCTGCCGCATGCAGCGAAAGCCAGCCTGCCTGACCTCGATGACATGCCCATGACAGCCCTAGGTGAGGGCCTGTTTAGCTGTAGCGGCAATAGCCATGCTCTGCCGGCACACTATCGGATCTGCTGGGAGGACCACCATGGTCATCAGCACACGATCCATGACCCTTATAGTTTTGCAGCGCAAATCAGCGATTTCGATCTGCATTTATTCGCCGAAGGGCGGCATTGGCATGCCTATCGCTTTCTCGGCGCGCATGCCTGGGAAGTCGAGGGGGTGATGGGTTTGCGCTTTGCGGTTTGGGCCCCGGCTGCTGCGCGGGTTTCCGTGGTGGGCGACTTCAACCATTGGGATGGGCGCTGTCACCCAATGCGCGTGCGCGGCGGCAGCGGGGTGTGGGAGCTGTTTATTCCGGGTCTTAAGCCCGGCTCCTTGTATAAATACGAAATCCGTAATCGCGATAGCGGTGAGGTATTCACCAAGGCGGACCCCTATGCACAGCAATTTGAGCTGCGTCCCAAGACCTCATCGGTCGCCGCCCTGCCCAGCCAACATGCATGGGGTGATGAGGCCTGGATACAGCAGCGTCATGCCGAGGCTTGGCTGCATCGCCCCATGTCGGTGTTTGAGGTGCATCTGGGCTCTTGGAAACGCGATGCCCAAAGCGATTTTTTGGATTACCGCACGCTGGCAAAAGAGTTAGTGGATTACATCAAGCCCTTGGGCTTTACCCATATTGAGCTCCTGCCAATCACCGAGCATCCCTTTGATGGCTCTTGGGGCTATCAAACCACCGGCTATTACGCACCGACGCGGCGCTTTGGCGAGCCGGATGATTTTCGTTGGTTCGTGGATTACTGCCACCAAAATGGCATTGGCGTGTTGCTGGATTGGGTACCCGGGCACTTCCCCAAAGATGCTTTTGCCTTGGCGCGTTTTGACGGCAGCGCCTTGTATGAGCATGAGGATCCGCGCCTTGGCGAACATCGCGATTGGGGCACGCTGATATTCAATTACGATCGCAACGAAGTGAAGAACTTCCTGCTCTCCAGCGCCATGTACTGGGTGGAAGAGTTTCATATTGATGGCCTGCGCGTCGATGCCGTGGCTTCGATGTTGTACCTGGATTACTCCCGCAAGGCTGGCGACTGGCTGCCCAATAAGTTCGGCGGCCGCGAGAACTTGGGCGCTATCGAGTTTCTGCGCGAGCTTAACAGCAGTGTGCAAGGCCATCATCCCGGCACGCTGATCATCGCTGAGGAATCGACTTCATGGCCGCAGGTGACGCGCCCTACTTGGCTGGGCGGCCTGGGTTTTGCGATGAAATGGAATATGGGCTGGATGAACGACACTTTGGAGTACTTCAAGAAAGACCCCGTGCATCGGCATTTTCACCACGACCAGCTGACTTTTGGCCTGCTGTATGCCTTTACTGAGAACTTCATGCTGCCGCTGTCCCATGATGAAGTGGTGCACGGTAAGCGCTCCTTGCTGCATCGCATGCCGGGTGATGAGTGGCAACGTTTTGCCAATCTGCGCTTGCTGTACACACTCATGTGGACCTATCCGGGTAAGAAGCTGTTGTTTATGGGCTGTGAATTTGCGCAGAGCGAGGAATGGAGCGAGGAGCGCGGCCTGGATTGGTGGCTTTTGGATTACCCCCTGCATCAAGGCATGAAGCAGCTGGTGGGGGACTTGAACCGGCTTTATCGCCAGCAAAAGGCGCTGCATTACTATGACTTTGAGTGGCAGGGTTTTGAGTGGATTGATTGTCATGATGCGGCGCAATCGGTGCTGGCTTATCTGCGCAAAAGTGCAGATAACGGCGATGCCGTGATCACGATACTCAATTGCACGCCGATGCCTCGCCATGGTTATCGCATTGGGGTGCCTGCTCCGGGGCTTTATCAGGAGCTCTTAAATTCCGATTCGAGCTTCTATGGTGGCAGCAATCTGGGCAATGTCGCGGTGCAAGCCGAGGAGATCCCGTGGATGGGTCGGCCCTACTCTATTAGCCTGACCCTGCCGCCTTTGGGCGGGCTGGTTTTAAAGCAAAGCTAAGTCGGGTGCATTGGCTAGAAAAGATCGGCCCCGCTGTCATATACTCGCAAGCCATGGGGCGGTAGCTCAGCTGGGAGAGCGTCGCGTTCGCAATGCGAAGGTCGGGAGTTCGATCCTCCTCCGCTCCACCAAATAATGGGGACAGATTTATTTTTTCATGAAAAAATAAATCTGTCCCCATTATTTATCCACAGGGGTCTGACCCCAAAATAAATTCGTCCCCTTTTTATGGTTCTGCTTTGAATAGCCCGAGCCACCTCACTTCGAGGTCTGCCTCGAATGCCGCGCCGTAGGCCACTATGCCCACCGACTGAAGGCGGCTGACGTCGATTGGGCCGCCGATCGCCCGACCTTCAAATGCCGTGAATGGAATGAATTGCTCGCGCCACTCAAGGCCAACATCGATGGGGGCACGGTAATGCTGCCAGGGTTGCCGCGTCTGTTGTGTGCGCAGATGAAGATAGTAAGGACCGGGCACACCGCGCACTATGATGCGCAAGCCCTGCCAGGCCCGCGCATCGAAACTGCCGCCATTGGTCACTAATGGCAAACGAACTTGGATGAACCCGCCACCGTTTTCTAGGCGGACCGCACCGCGCAGGAAGAGCACTGAACCTGAATCGGACTCCCGATAGCCCATCTGCATATCGGACTGCCCGCCCATGACCCGATCAGTCAAACCCTCCCAAGACGTACCGAGCGCAGAAAGACGCGCATCCTCCTGAAAATCATCGATCACAAAGCTGTCTGTCATTACCCTACCCTCCGCCAAGCTCCCCGTTCGGGGTCTGGGGTCATACCCCAATCTTCAAGAGTTTAACTGATTGCCCGTGAGTTTTACGTACAGTATTATGTGCATGAACAACATTCTGTACAGGGGCATGGTTATGGATGCAATTAGCTACACAGCCGCTAGAACGAATTTAGCGAAAACCATGGATCGCGTCTGTGAGGACCACGATCCGGTGATCATCACCCGTAGCAAGTCGCAGTCTGTGGTGATGATTTCCCTAGAAGACTACGAAGCACTGCAAGAAACTGCTTACCTGCTACGCGCACCAAAAAATACCCGGCGTCTGCTGGAATCCATTGCTGAGTTGGAACGAGGCGGCGGCCAAGAAAAGGCGCTGCTTAAATGAAACTTGTCTTCTCCGAAATTGCCTGGGAAGACTCTCTATTCTGGCAGAGAACCGATAGAAAAACTCTTCAAAGAATCAATAAGTTGATTAAGGAAATCCAGCGGGACCCGTTCAAAGGCACTGGCAAACCAGAGCCCCTCAAACACAGCCTCACAGGATACTGGTCTCGCCGGATCAATGAAGAGCACCGGCTGGTTTACAAGGTCAGGGATGACGCTTTGCTGATTGCACAACTGCGGTATCACTACTAGCGACAAAAAAGGGGGACGGATTTATTTTTTCACTAAAAAATAAATCCGTCCCCTTTTTTACTCGGCATCGAGCTTATCAAGCAGCTCAAGGCCGCGTTTGACATCACCTGATGCCGCCAAGGTTCGGAAACGAATTTCACTATCGAACTCGGCCAGTGTCTGAGTCGACATTTCTTCAATAAGCTTATTGACGCTCATCTTCTTGCGACGAGCCAGCGCTTTCAGACGGTTGTGTTTGTCATCGGGTAACCGAATAGTTAACGTAGCCATGGCATTATCCTCTCATAGCAATTGTTCTGGCGTCAGTATGCGAAGATCGGGTGACCTTTCCCCAAAGTTTGCGCCATTAGCTTGATGAGATCTTGGTTATTTTATGCTGCACGTTTGGCAAACTCCACAGGTGGCAGATAGCCCAGTGAGCTGTGGGGTCGAACCTGGTTGTAATGGTCCCGCCACTCATCAACTGTGCTCCTGGCTTCCTCAATGGATCTGAACCAGTGCTGATTCAGACATTCGTTCCTGAACTTGCCATTGAAGCTCTCGACAAAAGCATTTTGGGTGGGCTTTCCTGGCTGGATAAACCCAAGCTTTACCCCAGTATCTCGGGACCAAAAGTGCATGGCTTTGCTGGTGAATTCGCTACCGTTGTCCATGGTGATCATTCTCGGCAGTCCCCTTGAGGCAGCTAACTGGCCTAGATATCGAACGACCTGATGCCCGGAGAGGGAAAAGCCAATCAGCTGGCCGACCAGCTCTCGGGAGAAGTCATCCACAATGTTCAGTATCCGAAAGCGTCTGCCATTGCTGAGCTGATCTGCCACAAAGTCCATCGACCAGCGCTGGTTTGGGACCGTTGGGACTTCCATGGGAAGACGAGGGCGTTGCAGTTTCTTGCGCTTCTTGGTTCTCACTTGGAGGCCCTCCTCACAATAAAGACGATAGGTTCGCTTCTTGTTGACCACCAGCCCCTCACTTTTGAGCAGGCCATGCAGCAACAAGTAGCCGTAGCGCGCATTGGTGCTCGCCAGAGCCTTGAGACGGGCCCTGAGCGCCTCATCACGGGCCTCTCTTCGTTGATACCGGAGGGATGAGCGGCTCACGCTCGCCAGCTCACAGGAACGGCGTTGACTGATCCCAAACTGCCCAACCAAATGCCTCACCACCTCTCGGCGTTTGGCTGGGCTCACCACTTTTTTGAGAGCACGTCCTTCATGGCCTCAACTTCGAGTAGCTTGTCAGCCAGGATGCGTTTGAGCTTGTGGTTCTCAGACTCTAGCGCCTTGAGACGCTTGGCGTCATTGACTTCGAGGCCAGTGTACTTGCTTCGCCAGTTTTAAAAAGTCCCTGCTGAAATGCCTAAATCACGGCATATCTCGTCAACTTTGACCCCGGATTCATGACGCTTGATGGCTTTGATGATCTGTTCTTCGGTATATCGCTTCTTCATGTGAGATCTCCTCGTTACATCGTAATGGAAATCTCATCGAACTTTTGGTGCTTATTTTGGGGGAAAGGTCAAAGGCGCTCCTGACAATTACGCACGATCTCTTTGAGATCAATCGTGTCGGTACGAGGTATCACATATTCGGCCTCAATCTGACCCAATTGCGCGCAACGATCGATGATGCTTTGCATATCTGCGATCGCTGCGGACACCTTGCTGGCGTATTCCGTCTCGCCGTATGTGACTAGGCGTATCGTCGACAAAGGGTTCTTTAGCTCATGCGTCAACATATCCATGAAGCGTTTTTGCTCTTCCCGCCTCTCTCGTTCGATACGAACCTCTCGCTCAACCATGAGCAGCCGCTCTTGAATCTTGGCCTGCTGGCGACTGCGATGACGAGCGCGTAGCTGCAGGGCGGCCATCATCATCAAGCTGGTGACGAGGTTGTAGAGCATGATGCCGTATAAAGTCAGCGGCTCCACCCGAATCAGGCCGAGAACCGGCAGTACATAAATCCAAAGGACAATGGCCAGCAGGAGAAATAGCAAGGTGAGCTGGTTGCGGGATAAGACCGGCAGATCCTCTTCACTCGAGGTCTTCCAGACGCGCGCCGTGGCGGCGAGGTACAAGCCAAGCATGGGCATGAATAACGATAGCAATGCCACCGTCTCCAAAGCCATTTGCGTGTATCCAGACCACTGTAAGATCACCTGCACGGGGAAAAACAACAGGCAACCGGCAAACAGACGGATGGCCCAAGGCTGAGGGTCATATTCTTTCAGAAACTGGTAGACAAACCAGATGGCTGCCGCCGTCATGATGAAAATGTTGAGGCTAAACAGCTCGTTAAGAAGAGCCGGTGGTAGATAATCCGACAGCCAAAGGCGCCAGTACCCCATGTAGCCGGCGGCGTGGCTCATGACGGCCAGCTGTTTCACCAGAAAACTGGCCATGAGCAGGCTGGGCTCCAAGAGCCATTGAAACAGTGCCCAAATGACGATCAGAAACAACACACCGAGCAGAAGCGAGGCGAAAACCTCGTAGAGGCGATCTTGCCTGAGCACCTGGCTGGGTGGCAGCACCTGTGCCGCCAGCAGTGTGGTACTTCGTGTTTCAATCTTAAGGTATAGATAACGCGGCTGATCACCCACGGGAATAACGAAATTGAAATTCAAGGATTGGTATTCATCAACCGAGAGTCGTGTCATGCCCCCGGTTTGTCGCACATGCTGGCTAGGTTCGAGCGGGTCAAAGAGCGTGATGTAATCCAGGTACTGGGGCTGAATACGCAGAATGTGCGGCTGTGATGTGGTGGCCAGCGAGGGATCGATACTTAGCCTGACCCAGTGTGGCGAGCTTTGATAGCCGCGAGTCAAGAGCCCTCTATAGGGTTGAAAAAAAAAGGGGGACGGATTTATTTTTCCTTGCGGAAAAATAAATCCGTCCCCCTTTTTCGTCGTCCCCCTTTTTCGTCGTCCCCCTTTTTTGTCGTGAGGCGTGTTCGTAATTCGCGAAGTCGCACTGTGCCAATTTTGAAACCTGTTTTTAGCCGTTAGTCGCTACACTAAAAACTAGTTTCAGGTCCCAGGAAATGATTCTCTTGAGGCCGGGTTCAGTGATCGCGAAAAAACAAAAATCTTCCACTCAACTGGCTTTAGATCTTGAGCGATGAATAAAAACACTCACCCACTCAGTGGATTGCTGGTCGTAGCTTTGGAGCATGCGATTGCTGCGCCATTTTGTACACGACAGCTGGCCGATCTCGGCGCGCGAGTGATCAAAATAGAGCGACCAAAACACGGAGATTTTGCACGGAATTATGATGATCGAGTGAAAGGTATTTCATCTCATTTTGCATGGACTAATCGCTCGAAAGAGAGCTTAACCTTAGACATTAAAACTCCCGAGGGGAAAGATATCTTGATGTCACTCTTGGCCAAGGCTGATGTGTTTGTACAAAACCTAGCACCGGGAGCCACCCAACGACTTGGATTGAGCTACGAAACATTAAAAAACTCGAATGATCAACTGATTGTGTGCGATATCTCCGGCTACGGTGATTCGGGTCCCTATCGGGATAAGAAGGCCTATGATCTTCTGATTCAAAGTGAATCAGGATTTTTGTCGATTACTGGAACACCCGATGAACCCTCCAAAGCGGGATGTTCCATTGCGGATATTGCCGCTGGCATGTATGCCTATTCGAATATTTTAGCCGCGCTCATCAAACGAGGCCTCACCCAAAGCGGATGTCGCATCGAAGTCTCTATGCTGGAATCCATGGTGGAATGGATGGGGTATCCCCTCTACTACGCTTTTGAAGGCGCAGAACCACCGGAAAGAGCCGGCGCATCTCACGCAACGATCTATCCCTATGGGCTATTCTCTGGTAACGATCAGGGGACTATCGTTTTGGGATTGCAGAATGAGAAGGAATGGGCACTATTTTGCAATGAGGTTCTCAAAAAACCGCATCTTCTGAGTGATGAGCGATTTAAAACTAATTCAGCTCGATCGGAGCACAGAAGCCTTCTAAAAAAACTGATAGATGACGTATTCGCGCAATACAGTGCGGATGAAATCGTGACGCTTTTGGACAAGGCCGGCATCGCGTGTGCCCGCGTGAATACATTGAACGAGGTTTGGGATCACCCACAGCTCACCGCGAGAAATCGTTGGACCCAAATCGGCAGTCCCTCTGGCGCCTTGCCGGCACTCTTGCCACCCGGCATCGATTCAGCAGATCATGCAAACATGGGTCCAATCCCAGGACTGGGTCAACACAGCCGAACGATTCTCACTGAATTAGCTTATAGCGACGAACAAATTCAAACACTCGAAGATAACGGGATCATCTGAACCATCACGCATGCGCAGCTTCCTTTTTGTCCCTGCCACTACACCGGAACGGTTCGCAAAAGCTAGGACCAGCGGCGCTGATGCCGTCATCATTGATCTGGAAGATGCCGTCTCGCCCGAACAAAAAGAAAGCGCCCGACGCCAGCTGGATGCCACCCTCAAAACGGATCGCGATTTTCTGGTGCGCATCAACGCTCCGGGTAGTCCTTGGTTCGACGAGGATCTGAACGCCATAATCGCGGCAGACCCGCTTGGCGTAGTCATCCCCAAGGCGGAATCTACCTCGCAAATCGAAGCAATCACTGCGCGGCTCAATCCGCGAGTTCGCATCTTCCCGCTGATTGAGACTGCAGCGGGATTGGCGCACTGTCGAGAGATCGCCAAAGCCACACAGGTCACGGCATTGATGTTTGGCACCTTAGATTTCCAATTGGATCTTAACCTTCAACTATCCAGCCAAGACCTCAATCCTTTTCGCCTTGAATTGACACTCGCCTCGCGCCTGGCGGGGATTGCGGCGCCCATTGATGGGGTCTGCGTTGATTTTCGCGATGATGCCAAGCTGAATGCTGAGCTTCATAATGCCGTGTCAGTGGGCTTTGGCGGCAAACTGTGTATTCACCCCTGTCAGGTGGCCGCTACAAACACCGCTTTCCTGCCCAGCAAAGATGAGATCGCTTGGGCAGAACGTGTCATTGAAGCCGACTCGGCCAGCGGAGGTGCTGCTACGGTCTGCAATGGAATGATGGTCGATAGACCCGTCGTCGAGCGCGCTCAGGGCATTTTGCGCCTAGCACAATCACGCTAAACCGCCCCTGCCCCTTAGTCTTGTAGCGTCTTCAAGTAAGCAATCAGGGCCTGCAACTGTTCCTCCGACAACTGCGTTCTCCACTGCATACGTGTGCCCGGGACTAAGTTCTTAGAGTCACTGGCCAGCCATCGGTGCAGATAGGATTCGTTCCAATCAATGCCCGAGTTCGCTAATGCTTGGGAATAGCTATAGCCCTCTTGAGTGCCCGCCCGCCGCGCATAGACTCCATGTAGCGTCGG
Organism: Ectothiorhodosinus mongolicus; assembly: GCF_022406875.1. Classification (NCBI taxonomy): domain Bacteria; kingdom Pseudomonadati; phylum Pseudomonadota; class Gammaproteobacteria; order Chromatiales; family Ectothiorhodospiraceae; genus Ectothiorhodosinus; species Ectothiorhodosinus mongolicus. The sequence goes on along the minus strand of NZ_CP023018.1, from coordinate 1,751,117 downwards.
GCCAAAGATGTGCACACCCGGTTCTACTGAATGGCAAGCCTCACATAAACGAAAGACTTCCTGACCTTGAAGCGCCAATGGCTCATCGGCAAACGTCTGGGACGAAGTCACGACCAAAACACTGCACACACAAACGACAACAAAGTTTTTGATATTCATGATGGTTTTACCAAAAAAAGGGGTGACATCGAAATGTCACCCCAATTTACTGCCGGAGGATGAAACTTAAGCGACACCGCGGATCATTTCGGCACATTTCCAGCCGATCATGATCGAAGGTGCATTGGTATTACTGGTGGTGATTTTGGGCATCACGGACGCATCGGCCACCCGAAGGTGTGAGATACCCCGAACCCGCAGCTGCGGGTCCACCACCGCCATATCGTCCACACCCATCTTGCAAGTGGAGGTCGGATGGAAGTAGGTGTGCGCACACTTGGCAATAAAATCATTCCAAGCGGGCGTACCCGGACGCACGTTGTCTCCGGGCAACCATTCTTTGGCCCGAACCGAGGCGAACTGCGACTGTAGAGCGGTTTCACGAGCCAATTCAGTGGCTTGCGAGAACACACGACGGTCGTGTTCAGTCGCAAGGTAGTTCGGATCAATGATGGGTGCGTCGGTGACACGGTTAGAGCGCAGCTTCAATGAACCCGTGCTGGTGGGTCGTGCCAAACCGGACAGGATCGACCAACCGTTCTTGATACCATCCATCGGCAAAGCCGGGGTGGAGAACGGAATATTCAGGTACAAAGTGATCATATCCGGTGCCACCACACTGCTGTCCGACTTGGCCCACATGTACACCTCAGAGGCGTTGTAGTTGGACTCAGGCAAGGCCGTGGGAGACTCATAGTTCGGTCCACCACCCAGCACATGATCCTGCAGATTTTGACCCACACCGGGCAGGTCTAATACCGAAGCGATACCCACCTGTCTGAGATCCGCACGCGGCCCAATACCGGAGTGCAGCAGGATACGCGGGGTATCAATGGAACCGGCTGACAGGATCACTTCCTGATCGCAGCGAACGACTGTTGGCTGGCCATTGTGCAGATACTCCACACCCACACATCGACCACGTTCGACAATCACTTTGGTGACCGGTGAATCGGTCAGAACCGTCAGGTTCGGACGCGCCATCGCCGGCTTCAAAAAGGCCACACCCGTGGACTGACGACGCTGATCTTTGATGGTGAAGTTAACCCAAGCCGGGCCTTCCATTTGTTCGGCGTTAAAGTCCAAAGTCTCAGTGAACCCGAGTGCCTTTGAGGCCTCGATGAACATCTCACCACCGGGGTGGCGCAGGTTTTCCTGAGGACGAGTGACCGACAAAGGACCGCCGACCGCACGATAGGCGTTAGCCCCTCCTTCCCAGTTTTCAAAGGCTTTAAAGTAGGGCAGCACGGAAGCATAGTCCCACCCCTCACAACCAGCCGCCGCCCAACCATCAAAGTCACTTTGGTGACCGCGAGCAAAGATCATGGCGTTGAGGGAACTGGTACCACCAATCACATTACCGCGCGGCCAATTGTGCTCACGGTTTGCCGTGTGCGGCTGCTCCGTGGTCATGAACCACTTGGTGGCACGAGTGCCCAGAGTCTCTGCCCAGCGCCGGGGATCATGGATCTCCGGCACATCGTCGGTACCACCGGCTTCAAGCACCAAAATCGATGCATCAGTGGTGGTGGCCAGCCGGTATGCCAAAGCAGAACCGGCGGACCCCGAACCGACAATGATGTAGTCATAAGAGCGACGACCTTGCGGCGCTTCTCTTGATGACTGGGCAAAGGCATTGCTCGAGTAAACCACTGCAAGCGAACTACTCATTGCAGCGGAAATACCCAGCAGCCCAGCCTTTTTCAAAAACTCACGGCGCTCAAGATTACCTTCGCTGTAGTCGCGAATAATGCTTGAGAGTGTTTTTTTATCCAGAGCCATTTCGTCTACCTCTTCAGGTGCATCAAGGGTTTGATGTCACGCTTTGGATTAGAAAATGCGCAGAATGCGGATGTTGACGCGACCGTCTTCTTTAAGACCATCTGCCAAACCAGGATGGTCTCTGACGCTTACATCACGGCCTGCAATGGCGATGATCTGAGTCTTGGGGCCGACAAAGAAGGAACCGCCAATCCCCACTTTCGTGACTCTAGCCTCGTCCCCAGCAGCCACGCCATCAAAGGTGTTTTCCCCGCCCCACACATGGGACACAAGGAAACGCAAATCAGATGTTGGACTCGTGTGGTACCGCAACCAACCCTGAACTTGGTACAGAGGGTCCTGCGAGCGAGTCACCCCATCCGAACCAAAATCCTTGTTATCCCCGTGAATCATTACGTCACCCACAAGGTCAATGGAAAAACGCTCAGAGAGGCGGCGAACGTGGGCAACCTGCAAATTAAACTTCCAACGATTTTCGCCCAGATTGAGCGTCTCTTTGTTGCGATCGTACTCACCGGTCGGAACATACAGGTAAGGAGTAAAACCTGTCCAAACACCGCGGTCGGGGTCGTTCTGTGGCCAAAAGGTGGATGCGAAAATCACGTCACCAATCCCACTACTTCCATCTGACTCTGCCAAGCGCCCGCGCGGGTCGACGCGACCAAACGGAATGAGAACCTGCGGATCAGCAACCATACCGCCGATTTCGGTGAAATGAACCAACCTCAAAATTCCGATATCCGTATTCAGGTCATCCCGGCTGGCATGCTGCAGGTACAGCAGGCCGAGATTGGTGCCCGGGGGTGCTGCTTGATAGTCACCTGCATCCACATCAATCGCTGATGCTGAGGTTGACATAAATAGTGCTGCACTGGCCGTGCCGGCTAAAAACAGTTGGCGTAACTTACCCGTTGAGCCTTTCATAGCCCATCTCCTCATCGTTATAAAGTTTATAATTTCAGTTGTATTTAATTAGACTTCACTTACGGAACATATAGGTCTTACTGTTAGTAAACTCACACAGCCCTTCATGCCCATTTTCTACACCCATACCTGACATCTTGTGCCCACCAAAGGGGATATCGATGCCATGAATATGAATCTCATTTACCCAGACCGTGCCGGCCTCAATGCGCTTAGCGACATCAATAGCTTTCTGACGATCCCCACCCCAAACGGAGCCTGCCAATCCGAAGCTCGTATCATTGACACGCTGAATCACGTCCTCAACGTCATCGAATGAGAGGATCGGTAAAATCGGGCCAAAGGGTTCTTCTTTGACGATGCGGCTGTCTTCGGGCGGATTATCCACAATGGTCACGGGGACGAAATTACCCGCCTGGCTTTCATCAATCTCACCACCCAAAGCAAACTTGTAGCCTTTCTCGCGGGTGTCTTTAAATAAGCTCAGCAGCTTGTTGTACTGCATCTTGTTTTGGATGGGGCCGAGATCCGTACTCGAATCCATGCCATCGCCCACACGCTTACTTTGCGCATACTCGACAAAGGCCTTGACGAACTCAGAATGGATGCTGGAGTGCACATAGAGGCGCTTAACCGCGATACACCACTGACCTGAGTTGCCGAAGGCGGCATCAAACAAGGTAGGAATGATGGAACGCCATTCCGCATCCGGCAGAACGACCGCAGCATCATTACCGCCCAGTTCCAGTGTGATTCGCTTTAAGTTACAGGCGCCGCTTTGCATCACTTTCTGACCGGTGGCGGTCGAGCCGGTGAAGCTAATCTTGGCAATATCGTTATGGGTGGTCATGTACTGGCCAATATCATTACCGCCTGAAACAATATTGAGTACGCCGGCAGGGAAGATATCAGCGGCGATCTCTCCGAAGAACAAAGAGGTGAGCGGCGTGTAGGGCGAGGGCTTAAGCACCATCGTGTTGCCCGTTAACAAGCAGGGAGCGATCTTCCACAAACCCAGTAGCACTGGGAAGTTCCACGGAGTGATGGCACCCACCACGCCCAACGGCGTATGGTGCACTTCCACCACATGCTCATCGGTGTCCTCAATCACTTCTGGCTCTAAGCGGCGCTTAGCCACTTCTCGAACCCAGTAAATGCTGGCATCTACTTCACCGGTTGCCATACTGTGAAAGGGCTTGCCCTGCTCCAAGGTCAGCAGCGCGGCCAATTCTTCTTTACGCGCTTCCAAAGCATTGGCATAGCGAGTGACATAGTCCGCGCGCTCATCGGCGGAAAGACGGGACCAGCTCTTGAATGCACGCTTGGCTGCCTGGATGGCCTGTTCCACTTGGTCAACGGTTCCGTCGGGCGCTTGAGCGATGACGGCGTTATTGGCGGGATTAAATACATCGAAAGTCTGGCTGCTGCTGACCATCTTGCCGTCTATTAATAGGCGGAACTGGCGGTCTAAAACTGCAAGACGGGGATCTGCTGATGCAAACTTCGGTTGACTGCTCATGTCCATATCTCCTTGGGTGCGTTTTTAGATTTTTTTATGATTATTATTAATGAGTCTAGCCAGCGTTCACCTGGCAATGGAATTGCCTTGTGGGCAGACCACCCTTCGCATTTAACGAAGGGGTCTTTTATGAGATTTTTTAGTGGGTTAGCCGATCTCTAAACCAAAGCAAGCGACTCAAGCTGACAGTCTTACCCAGCTTGCTGAGTCAGCATGCCGGCGGCGGTTGCGTGTAGCCAACCAAGAAACACGCCAATGAATAGTGAAACAGGCACAATGATGAGTGAGTTCGCCAGACTCAAGGACAACAGACTATCGAGATTGAAGACGCCGTCGGTCTGTGCCAAAAAAGCAAAACTGCTGGCAAAACCATAGAAAGTCGCCGGCACCACACTCAGCAGGCCGATTTTTTGTGCAATGACCATAATCGGAGCCATAACGGCCACGATCAGCGCAGCGGCGACGGGAACCCCGAATGGCAGTACACCCATAGAGAGAATAACCGCAAATAGCCAAGCCATGAATGCACCAAACAACATCGACGCTGAGACAGAAGAGATGACTGAAGCGATGCCGCCGGACTGAAGATAGGCGGCCCAACCAATGAAGGCACACCAAATCAATAAGCCTGGAAAACTCAAAAATGCCAAAGTGGTAATAGAAGCGATTACTGATGCACTAATTGCGAACGCGTAGACCACATTCATGGGTAAGCCTCCTGTTGGATATTTAAAAATAATTCATGCCAATATTTGGAAAAACGGGTAGTATTACGAACTGTATATATTGCTAATGACACACATCGAGCCAAGATAGATACTGTTTTATTTATATTTTTCCGGGCTCAAAAAACTCAGACCCAGCTGTCGACTTATTGAGACAAATTCTATGCTCCCTGACCTTGTTTCCTTGAATCTTTTCATTCGTGCAGTTGAGCGACGCAGCATCTCCAAGGCGGCCCTCGAATCGCATATTGCTCTGGCCGCGGCCAGCCGACGCATTGCGATGCTCGAGCACTGTTATGGCGTTCAACTGTTGTACCGATCGGCTCAGGGAGTCGAACCTACCGCCGCTGGAACCAGCCTGCTTTACCATGCGAGACGCCTCCTGCATCGCGAGTCGTTGATGAAAGCAGAGATGTCTGATTTTCTAAACGGTATCAAAGGCCATATTCGACTCCAGGCAAACACTTCCGCCATCACCCAATTCCTACCCCAAGAGTTGGCGGTATTTTCCGAGAGTTTCCCGGAGGTGAAGATTGAACTGACGGAGAGTCGGAGCTCCCTAATCATCCAAGCACTCAGAGATGGGAACGCCGATCTTGGCATCGTCATGGATGGCCCAAGTTGCGAGGGAATCACGCGCTTTGCGTACCACCAAGACACACTAGTCGTCGTGGTCCCCAAGGGGCATGAAATGACATCGAAAAAGGTGTCCTTTGCGGAAACGCTGAAATATGACTTCGTTGGTTTGGACGGGGATACGGCCATCATGGGTTTGCTGTCAGCAGCCGCCAAGGAACTGGATGAACCCCTACGCTTGCGGGTCCAAGTCAGTAGCTTTGAAGCCGTATGTAAATTTGTGCAAGCAGGGATCGGTATCGGCGTGTTACCTAAATTAACCGCAGAGGAATTTGGCCGAGGCATGGGGCTTCGGCTTATTGAGTTGGACGAGGATTGGACCTCGAGAGAAATGTATGTTTGCGTACGCAGCATCAATGCACTCTCCGCGCCAACCAAAACCTTGATTTCCCATTTAATAGGAACCACGGATCTTGATCAGACCAAAATCGATTAGATAATTACCTTTTAATTATCTTTTTTCGATCTTAGCCCAGCGGCTCTGAAACCGCCCTTACAACGTCGAGAATACTGCCATCGCGATTTTCGACAACCGCCACTAACTTTGCTTCATCATGAGCGAGTACTTGCTGCTTTGAACTGGCTGCCAAGGCAATCTCACGCAAAGTTCTTACATCTCTTATCGGTAAGCCAAAATCAGCGAGCTGAGAGGATAGGTCGTGGCGCTGTGGGTTAACGGCGATGCCATGATCAGTCACCACCACATCCACCGTCCTACCAGGTGTAGTGACGGTATTGACCTGATCGACAATCTTGGCAAAACCACCCGCATTTAACCGCGTGGTGACGATGGCGAGTTTCGCACCCGCTGCGGTATCTGCATGACCCCCTGAGCCACCCAGTATCCGTCCATCTGACCCTGTGGTGACATTGACGTTAAAATTCAGGTCCACTTCAGCAGCCCCTAACATCACCACATCCAAGTCATCCACCACGGAACCGCGAGAGCCAGGGCTGGCATATTGCGCCGCGGACATGCCCTGATGTCGGCTGTTTTGACCATAGGATTGCACCGCACGCAAATCAAAACATTGCACATCCAGCAGCGTTTCAAACAGATTGTCATTCAGCATATCTACAAGGAAACCAGTGATCCCGCCCGAGGCGAAGCTACCGCGAATGCCGTCCCGCTGCATGAGACCGGCCAGTAGCCCAGAACTGGCTAGCGATATGCCTCCCGCGCCCGTCTGAAATGAAAAACCCTCTTTTAAAAGGCCCGATGCGCGAATCACATTGACGGCGTCTTGGGCGATTTGTAAGGCCATAGGGTCGGTGGCAGCACGAGTTGAACCCGAGACGATTCCTTGAGGATTGCCAATGGATGCCACCTTCACCACGAAATCGACTTGTTCCTGGGTGATTTCCGCTGGGCAGGCGGGATAGCGCACCAAGTTATCAGTAATCACCACGACTTTTTTGGCATGCTGAACATCTACTCGGGGGTAGCCCATCACTCCAAAAGCAGACTTTCCTTGGATGCCATTACAGTTGCCTTTATTGTCGCTGGTCGGCGCACCCACAAAGGCGATATCGATGGGCAGGCGACCTTGGGAGATGGCATGGGCTCTGCCGCCATGCGTTTGCATGACGACTTGGACATCCAACTTCCCTTGGGAAATCGCTTGGGCGACCGGACCAGCAATATAGGGGGCACTGAGCCTAGAAACCACACCCTTGCGGATGCAGTCCACCAAAGGTTGATGCACGGGGAAAATCGAACTCGCAGCAATGTGCAGGTTTTGGATGCCTAGCTCTGTCACGCGCTGCATGACCATATTCAACACTTGGTCGCCATCACGCAAATGATGATGAAAGGAGAGCGTCATGCCATCGCGTATCTCACAAGCACGAAGCACCGACTCGATATTGGCGAGTAACTTTTTTTCCATAAGCTGAGGCCCGCGAAATACTCGTAGGTCGGAGAGGGTTTAGACCGTCCTCCCCCCATCCACGGGAAATTCCACACCGGTGATGAAGGCGGCCTCATCGGAGGCTAAATAAAGCGCCGCATTGGCCACATCTTGCGCCTCAGCCAGACGCCCAAGGGGTATGGTACTGAGAAATTTTGCGCGGTTTTCCGGGGTGTCTGGAAGACCCATAAACGCCTCCATCAATCCCGTCACCCCAAGAACGGGGCAGATGGCGTTGACACGAATGCCATCAGCGCCCAATTCCGCTGCCATGGATTTGGACAGAGTATTCACTGCACCCTTGGAAGCGTTGTACCAAGTTAAACCGGGTCTGGGACGGATGCCCGCGACCGAGCCCACATTAAGAATCACCCCGGCACCCTGCTCTCGCATGAGAGGGACAACGGCATGGGTCATGAGATAAATGGATTTCACATTGACGGCAAAGATCCGATCAAAAGTCGCTTCATCGACATTGAGCATGGGCTGGTTTCGATGCGTGGTTCCGGCATTGTTAACAACGATATCGAGCCTACCCCATTGATCCACAGTGGCTCTGACCAGGCGATTGATGTCCTCTCCGGAGCTCACATCACAGGACATTCCCAGACAATCATCGCCAAGCTGTTTGGCCAGAGCCTGCGCCCCCTCGGCATTGATGTCGGCAATGGCCACCTTAGCGCCTTGTTCCACAAAGGTCTTTACAATGGCCGCGCCAAATCCCGATGCGCCTCCGGTGACAATGGCTACTTTGTTTTTTAAACGCATGATTTACTCTCCGAAATAATGCACCACTGTTTTTGGAGAACTGACTTCCTCAAGCGCCAGAAGCCCTTTTTCCCGCCCGTGACCGCTGCGTTTTGTGCCGCCAAAAGGCAGCTCAACGCCACCGCCTGCACCATACGCATTGATGAAAATCTGACCGGCGCGCACGGCTCGCGCAACTCGCTGTTGGCGTGCACCATTTTCTGTCCAGACGCCGGCCACCAAGCCGTAGTCGGTGGCATTAGCAATACGAATCGCATCGGCCTCATCCTCAAAAGCCATCACCGATAGCACCGGCCCGAACACCTCTTCTAGGGCCAATGGGTCTTGAGTGGGCACGGGACCGAACATGATGGGCGCCACATAGAAACCGGACTTGGGTGCCTCTGGGTGGATGCGCCCTTGCGCAATGACTGGGATACCTGCGTCTTTTGCCTGTTGAATATAGTTTTCTACTCGCTGCAACTGTTTTTGATTCATCAGCGGTCCGCAGTCCAGATCCATGTCATAGGATCCCGCCTGCAGCTTTTTGAACACTTCAGCTAGACGAGCGACGAAGTCTTCGTAGATGCTTTTTTGCACGAGCAAACGACTGCCCGCGGTACAGGTCTGTCCCGCATTTTGGACGATGGCTCGAGCGATGATGGGGATGGCTCGATCAGCATTCACGTCCTCAAAAACGATTTGCGGGGACTTGCCACCGAGTTCTAGGACGCATTTCACTGGCCGATGCGCGCAGGCCTTTTGGATGGCTGTGCCGACCTCGTTGGAGCCGGTGAAACTGATGAAATCGATTTCCGGGTGGCTGGCTAAAGCCGCCCCTACTTCCTCCCCGAGGCCGGTCACGACATTGAATGCGCCATCAGGCAGCCCGACTTGTTGCGCCAACGATGCGACAAAAAGCGCGGACAGGCAGGTGTCTTCCGCTGGCTTGAGTATGGTCGCATTGCCCATGGCTAGCGCTGGAGCCACCGATCGTCCAATCATTTGCGCCGGATAATTCCAGGGGATGATGTGCGCGGTGATCCCAAGGGGCTCACGCATCAAAGTCACCGCGTAATCTCTCTCAAAAGGGATCACCTCGCCATGCACTTTATCGGCAGCGGTGCCGTAGAATTCAAAATACCGCGCCAACACCGTGACATCGTTGCGGGCGGTGGCCAGCGGCTTACCCGTATCCTTGGCTTCAAGCTCGGTTAGCGTGCCGAGATTCTCTAAGATTTTCTGGCCTAGCTGCGTCAGCCAACGCCCTCTTTGCAGGGCTGTGGTCTGCCCCCAGGCACCCTGTAAAGCGCCACGAGCCGCTGCGATGGCATCATTAATGTCTTCCTGACTACCACGCGCTACGTGATCAAAGATCGCACCCGTAGATGGATTTATCACGGGCAGAGTCTGCTGCCCGGCGGCATCAACCCACTGGCCTCCGATATATAGTTTCTTCACGTAATTCCCCGTCTTCATGGCTTTAAATCGCTAGCATGCCATTAAATTACCTCAGTCAGGGGCGTGCTGGAATTCAAAACGGGAGAACCTTGCCTTCGCAGAATGAGAAGGCTTGCAAAAAAGGGGACGGATTTATTTTTTCTTGCGGAAAAATAAATCCGTCCCCAATTTTGCTGCTTTTTGGGTTGCTACGGTAGACTGCGGTGTCGAATGCAACGAGTCACTGAGGTCATCATCATGAGCTATGCTTTTCATCGCACCCTACCCAACGTCACTTTGGATCAAGCGGATGCCCGTGCCCGTGAAGCGCTGTCGGCAGTGGGCTTTGGGGTGATGACCGAGATTGATGTCTCTGCCGCCCTAAAAAATAAGCTGGGCGTGGATATTTCGGGCTACCGGATCTTGGGCGCCTGTAACCCGCAGATGGCGCATAAGGCCATCAGTGTTGAGCCACATGTAGGCGTCATGCTGCCCTGCAACGTGATTCTCCGCGAGGTATCTGGCGGCGTAGAAGTGAGCGCCATTGACCCTCTGGCCTCCATGACAGCTATCGATAACTCAGAATTGCGTGAGATTGCCGGGGCGGTGGGCGACATGCTCAAATCCGCCGTGGACGCCATCTAACTTAAATCAAGTGATACAAGAACTGCGATCAACCACCCTGCTGATATACCTCCTTGTTACCCTTGAACTCCCTCGAAACATGCTTTGTAGTGTTCGCTAAATAAAAAAGGGTACGACCCCACGGGGGCATGATGGGGTCGTACCCCACTTGAAACGGGGAAAACATGAGCGAGATGAAAAAAGCCAAACCGGCGATTGAGTATGTGAGTGCATCCAATGGCGGGCCGCTGGTACCTAAACATGTGCCGCTGACCAAGAAAGGTCGGGTGGAAAAGATCTTTTATGAGCATGAATTGCTGCGCTTGCAGGAAGAGCTCATCAAACTGCAGGAGTGGGTTCGGGTCAAAGGTCTGCGCGTATGCATTTTATTTGAGGGTCGGGATGCCGCAGGCAAGGGCGGTGTGATTAAGCGTATTACTGAGCACCTCAACCCGCGCGTGTGCTACATCGTCGCTTTGCCCAAACCCTCCGAGCGTGAGCGCAGCCAGTGGTATTACCAGCGCTATGTGGCCCATCTTCCGGCAGCTGGAGAAATCGCGTTATTTGACCGCTCCTGGTACAACCGCTCTGGCGTAGAACGGGTGATGGGTTTTTGCACCGAAGAGGAACATGCTGAGTTCATGCGCAGCACCCCCGAATTTGAGCGCATGCTGCAGCGCTCAGGCATCATTTTGTTGAAATACTGGTTTTCGGTCAGCGATGAGGAGCAGGAGCGACGCTTTCAGGCTCGCCTTCGCGATACCAAGAAACATTGGAAACTCTCGGAGATGGATTTGAAATCGCGCGAGTTGTTTGAGGAATACTCCAAGGCCAAGGATGAGACCTTTGCCTACACCGACACCAAACACGCGCCTTGGCATGTGGTCCCATCAGATGACAAACGCCGGGCCCGCCTTAACTGCATTCATCACCTGCTCTCGCAGATCCCCTATGAGGACGTCATCCCCAATCCCGGCAAGCTCGCACCGCGCCCCAAAGCCACGGGCTACATGCGCCCGCCCAAAGATGACCAAACCTTCGTCCCCGGGATCTACTAAAACCGGGACAGATTTATTTTTGGTTACGTTGGAGTTCGGATGGGGTACGAGCCCCACTCGGGGTTGGGGGTTGGGGGTTGGGAGTCCCACAAAAATAAATCCGTCCCCTTTTTTAGAACAGTTGAATCCAGCTGAGGTTCCAGCGCTGGGCTTCGATGAAGCCTGCTTGGGCGCTGAGCTTGGTTCCGTACTGCAGGCTGACAAAGCCGGCTCTGGCGGGCACTGGCCAGGTAGCGGTGATTTGCAGGCGCTGATTTTCTAGGCGATTTTGGTAGTCGCCACCGCTGACGCGCGCGGCCCCGCCTGCGTTGTAGAGATAGGCAACGCCTAGGGTCTGACCCCGTGGGAATAAATACTGCACGCCGGTCTGTGCCGAATACAGCGGTTTTTGCTGGCGTTTTTGGCGGTCCGCACCCCATGCATCATTGCTGCCAAACCATAATGCGTCTGCGGCGCTCATCCACTGTAAGCGCGGTAACAAGGGACGCTCATAGCCGACCTGAAGCGCCAGGCTGGTGCGATTTGCGCCAGGATTCAGCCAAGAAAGGCGCTCGGCGTCATAATCTCCGGTGGGCAGAAATAGGTAAGCAGCAAGGCCAAAGTAGGTGCGCTGCACCGGGTCGGCATGGGGCCAGATCGCCAGCCCCAGACTGGTATCACCCAACCCGGATACGCTGCCAACGTCGGGAACATTGGGATTGCCACTTTGATCAGTATTGCGTACCAATGGTACTTGCACAAACGCATAAGCTGGCATCTCACCTAGGGTAAACGCCCCACCCAGGCGCGCTTGCAGTTGCTCGCTGCGAAAGCTGAGATTGGCATCGGAATTATCCAGCTGACTGTGCTGATAAGTGAGTCGCAAAGCCTTTAAACCGGCGGGTGGTGCGCGCACGTCACCGGGGTTGAGGTCAATAGCGAGAGCCGCCGATTGCGGCCCTAAAAACCCGATAAAGATCGCAATGATTAGGATTTTGAAGCGCATTCCCAATCATAACTGAAAATGCGTAGAAATTAGTGTTGCACATTGCGGGGTACGATCCCAATCGCTTGGCGCGGGGTACGACCCCAATTGGGGTCGTACCCCAGGGTTAATGTGGTGATGGTGATGGAGTTATGATTGGGGCTGGCTGATATTGGTGGGGCGGAAAATAAATCTGTCCCCGTTTGGGGCGGAAAATAAATCTGTCCCGGTTTTTGGGAGGTGGTGATGAGCCTGATTGAGTTTGAGCAGTGGGAGGACGCGTTTGAGTTGCTGAATCCGCTGAATAACTTCACGTTTGAGCGGCAGCGGGTGCGGGTGTTCAGGGATCCTTTGCTGGGGCATACGAGTGTGTATAACCCGGCAATTGAGGATGGACTTAAGGTATTTTTGGGCGATGTTGATGAGGCTTGGTTGAAGAAGCTGGCCGAAGACACGGAGCAGAACTGCTTGTTTTGCAGCGCTCGTCAGCACTTATTGGCGCGCTATCCCGACGGTTTCATCGATGCTGGCGACGTGCGGGTCGGTGAGGCGCTGGCGTTTCCCAACCTGTTTGCTTTGGCGGGGTCGCACAGCGTCGCGATTATCTCGCGCAAGCACTTCTTGCGGCTCGAGGAGTTCGACCCGGCTTTGATACGCGATGCGTTCTTGGCGCTGCAAAACGTGGCCCGCGCCAGCGACCGCAAGAATCCTGACTATCGATGGCTGAGCGTGCACAGCAATTATCTGCCGCCCGCCGGTGCGAGCCAGTTGCACCCACATTTTCAGATGCTGGCCAGTAGCCAGCCCTATCAACACCAAGCGCAGCTGGCGGCGGCCTGCCAACAATGGCAATCACGCCATGGCGAGCCCTATCACGCTTGCCTCGTAAAAGAGGAGCAGGAAAAACAGAGCCGCTATATCGCCGCCACCGGGCCATGGCATTGGCTAGCTGCTTATGCGCCACTGGGCAGCAATGAGCTGATGGGCATCCATGAAACTCAAGGTGATTTTCTCGAGCTGTCGTATGAGGACATTAGCCAGCTTGCCGCTGGCCTGTCGCATGTGCTGGCCTATTTCGGACATCTGGGGTATTTCAGCTTCAACTTCAGTCTGTATGCGCTGCGCCATGCGGAAAAAGAGGATGGCTTTTCGTGTGTGATACGCGTCATGACGCGGCAGAACCCGGCGCCGAATTACCGCGGCGATGATTTTTATCTGCAGAAGGGCTTGAGTAGCGAGCTGATGTTGGCGCATCCGGAAGTGCTGGCCACCGGCGCGCGCGGCTTTTTCAACAACTAGGCGATGCGGGCAGCCGCTGCAGCCGCTGGAATTGGCTAGGCGACGATGAGTACGTGCAGGCTGCGCGGGCCGTGGGCGCCGAGTTGAATCGTTTGTTCGACATCGGCGGTGCGCGAAGGCCCGGTCACCAGATTCACCGTACGCGGCCACACTTGATGATGTTGGCGCATGAGCTGCCAGGCATCCTCAAGGTGGGTCACCAAGCTGTCTTTGTGCATCACCACTAAGTGATATTCGGGCAGGAAATTGAGTGTGGTCGGGTGGTCGGCGCTGGAGGAAAGCACGAGCGTTCCGGTCTCTGCGACCGCGCAAACAGCTTCCGTCAAGCCCAGCTGCCGGGCCGGCGCTGGTGCTTGGGTATCGATCTTGAGGCCGGCCGCATCCCAATCTAGGTGTGCCAAAGCAGGTGCCACTGCAACCTGCTTCTCCAGTTCATGCTGCGCAGCATAAGCGGCCACGGCCTTGGGAACATCGGCGGCTTTGGCCACCTCCTCCCAGGTGCCGGCGACAGCCTCTAAACGCTGCACGAAAGCCCGAAAGCGATCATTATCGCTGAAGCTCGGGCGAGCGATGGCGGCGGGCGGCGGCGGTTTGTCCGCCGGGGTGGTGCGCAACGCCGCGCGGATGTCGGCGAGGATGCGATCGCGAGCGCTGTTCTCAGCCATTGCGCTTCTTCCAGACATCCATAAACGTTTTTCCTTGGGGCTTGGGCAAGTCGCGTCCGCCAGCAAACCAACCACCAGCCAGCGGCCAGCTCCGCAGCACGCCCTGTTTACCCGCCCGCGCCATAGTGCCCGCCGCGATACGACTGATCATGCGATACAGCCGCGGTCGCTGCGCCAAGGCGGCCCAGAGTCCCAAGCCCCAGCGCGCTGGCCTGGCCTGCATGCCTTGGGCATTTTGGTGGCGACGTAAGCCCCGCATGAGCTCGGATAAGGGAATCTTCACCGGGCAGACCTCGGCACAATGCCCATTCAAGGTACAGGCATTGGGCAGATCCGGCTCATGATCCAAGCCTTGGTAACGCGCCGTCAGAATCGAGCCCATCGGCCCGGGGTAGACCCAGCCATAGGCATGGCCGCCGATCGACCCGTAAACCGGACAGTGATTGAGACAGGCACCGCAGCGAATACAGCGCAGCATGTCATGAAACTCGGGATCGGCCAGCATTTGGCTGCGGCCATTGTCGACCAGCACCACGTGGAAGGCCTCGGGCCCATCAGCATCCTCATCGCGGCGTGGCCCGGCAAAAAACGTGGTGTAGCTGGTCATGCTTTGACCGGTGGCGCTGCGCCCCAAAACGCGCAGTAACACGCTGACATCATCCAGCGTTGGCACGATTTTCTCGATACCGGTGATGGCGATGTGCACCCGCGGCAGGCTCATGGTTAGATCGCCATTGCCCTCATTGGTGACGATCACCCCTGCCCCGTTTTCTGCGATCAGAAAATTGGCGCCGGTAATGCCCACATCAGCGCTGAGAAATTGCTGGCGCAGCACTTGGCGGGCTTCATTGACCAGGCCGGGAATGCTGGTGACTTTTTCGGTATAGCCCAGCGCCTGATGATGCTGATGAAACAACTCGGTGATCTGTTCGCGGGTTTTGTGGACTGCCGGGGCGATGATGTGGCTGGGTGGCTCGTGTGCGAGTTGGATGATGTATTCACCCAGATCGGTCTCCACCAGCTCATACCCCGCCTCTTCCAAAGCCGGATTTAGCCCCACCTCTTCGGAGACCATGGACTTACCCTTAGTGACGACCTTGGCCTTCTCGGCGGCGCAAATATCGAGAATAATCTGCCGGGCATCGGCCGCCGTGGGTGCCCAATGCACTTGTCCGCCTAGTGCCTCGACTTTCTCCACGTATTGCAGCAGGTAGTCATCGAGGTGCGCCAGGGTATGGGCGCGGATCTTGGCCGCCTGTTCACGGCATTGTTCAAACTCGGGGAAAGCATCGATGGCGTTTTGGCGTTTGACCACGAAGCCATCGCGGGCATGGCCCAGGGCTTTGCCTAGATGTTCATCGTTTAGGGCCTTTTCTACCCGTAACTGAAAGCGCTTGGTCATCGCCTCACACCTCACCAATACCGGGGCCCGTGGCCTGCCCCGCCAGGACCTCGGCGACATGATAAACGCGCATATTGGCGCCCACATGCCGCAGTCTTCCGGCCATATTCAACAAACAGCCTAGGTCACCGCCGAGCAAGGCATCGGCACCGGTGGCCAGCGCTGCGCGCACCTTATTATCAACCATGCGCCCGGAGATCGGGGGGTATTTCACGCAAAACAGCCCGCCAAACCCGCAGCAAACTTCGGCATCGGCCATCTCTCGAAGCTCCAATCCGCTGACACTGGAGAGCAAGGCTCGAGGCTGAGTTTTAATACCCAACTCACGCAGCCCCGAACAGCTGTCATGATAAGTCACGACCCCATCAAACTGGCTGCTGACGGTTTTGAGTCCGCGTTGATTGAGCAGAAAATCGGTGAGTTCGAAGGTCTTGGCTTTGAGATCCTCGGCCCGTTTTGACCAAACCGGGTCGTCGCGAAAAAGCGCCGTATAGTGGTGCAGCATGCCGGCGCAGCTTCCTGAGGGCACCACCACGTAATCATGATCGGCGAGCGCCTCGATGGTTTGGCGAGCGATCTTGGCAGCCAGGGCATTATCGCCACTGTTATACGCCGGCTGGCCACAGCAGGTTTGGTTGGAGGGAACGCGTACCTCGCAACCGGCGGCCTCTAAAAGCTCGACCGCAGAAAAACCAATCGATGGGCGGTATAAATCCACCAAGCAACTGACAAACAAAGCCACGATGGGTTTGTCTTGATGCCGCTGGTTTTCAGTGTTTAGAGGCATTATCGTCTTAGTCCGGTTCCGACACTCTTGGCGCCAGTGTTCAGTCGCGATACGACACCTATTGGCACCAGCTTACAGGGGAAATGCTGAATGCGAAATGCCTTGAATCCCGTCCATGTCGTATGGTTCAAAAGGGATTTGCGCGTCGCTGATCATGCGCCCTTGGCTTTGGCGTAGACGGTGGCCCTCAAAAGCTGGTCGTGCAAAACAAACACCAAGCGAGAGGCAACTTGACCTGTTTAGCTGAGGCTCGTCAAATACTTACTTTTTGTGTTGTTATTTAATGGCGACAGGACCAACAAAAATATAAAGGATCATTTAATGCCAAGGAGTCAAAAGGCTTTGCCGCCAACGGATCAGGTGCCTCTCTACTTACATGTCCGGCATGAAATTCTGCGTCACCTCGCGCATGGCAGATGGTCGGTCTATGAAGCGCTCCCCAACGAACTGGATCTCGCCGCTGAATTTCAGGTTAGCATTGGAACGTTACGTAAGGCCGTCGATAAGCTCGTTGGCGAACATATTCTTTCGCGTCATCAGGGACTTGGCACGTTTATAAAAGCGCATTCCAAAGAGCGCTTTTTTCGTCATTTCTTCCATCTCATCGATAGCGACGGACAAAAATCCCCACCCCATCGGCAGCTCATTGATTTCGCTGACATAGCGGATGAACCTAGAGCCAATGAAGCGCTTAGGCTCCCCGAAAATCGCCCTTTAATTCGTATCCGCAATGCCTTGCTCATCGATCAACAAATCATTGAGATTTATGACGCCTATATCGACAGGCAACGCGTCACCGGTATGAGTCGACCCCTATTAGAAAAAAACGAGGGCTCGCTTTATCAGTTCTATCAGGAGCAATTCAACATGCATGTGGTACGCACAACAGAACGCTTGATGGCTGACCTCGCATCCGCTGAAGACGCCGGTTTATTGCGACTGAAGGCTGGCCAACCGGTACTGCGTATCGAGCGCACGGCCCTGAGCTTTGACGATGAGCCGGTGGAATTTCGGATTTCTCGGGTGAATACGCAAAATTATGCGTACCTGAATAATGCTCGAGCCAATTCCAGTCTGGGCTGATATACTGTGCGCGGCGCGGGTGTGGTGGAACTGGTAGACACATCAGACTTAAAATCTGAAGGCCGCAAGGCCGTGCCGGTTCGAGTCCGGCCACCCGCACCATTTTAGTCTGCCAGGCGCCTCGCCAATGCGTACAGCCTATCCCACAAAGGATTCTCCATAACCTCCGCACGAGCGGCTTGCATGGCCGTGGGATCCGGCGGTGGCCGCTCGCTGTCTTGAGGGCGGTTGGCCAGCATTTCCAGACGTTCGGCGTTGGCCTGATATTCATGCACCAGCTGCTCGCGTAATGAGGCTGAGAGTGGCAACTGATACCAAGTCACCCACTGAGCCGCCAATCTTTCCGCCATGCGGCCCATGTCTTGGCGCACATCTTTGACCGCAGCCGCTGCCACTCCAGCACGAGCGTCGGCCCCCACCACCGAATGCAGACCACCCATCCAGGCCGCTGGCGCCGCTTGGATCGCCCGCTGCACCGCTAGGTCGCCTAGATCCAAGGATTGTTGCAGCAAGTCCAGTAAGGCCAGCCCCAGGCGTTGGATGTCTTCAGGGCCCATGGGGCTGCCCCCTGAGCTCAGGTTTCCTGAGTCCATGTGCAGTTCAAATTGCTCTAACAAGCTGCATAGCGCGTCTGCAAACTCCAGCTTCTGTTCATCGGCCCAGCCAATAACCGCCTCTTGAATCTGTAAGCCAGGAGCCCGCCTCAGGCCAGCCAAGAGCGGTTTTTTTCCGGCCTCTTCGGGGAGTTTGGCATGGGCTTTGGCTTGCACCGCCTGCCATTTGTGCAAAGCCTGTTTAAACTGCTTACCGGCTTGCAGCCAGCGCTGACGATCATGGCGCAGTTTTTGTAGAAGGCGGGCGATCTCAGTGACCTGACGCGCCAGCGGTGTGCCTGAACGGGGCCGTTGCCTGAGTAAAGCCACGAGGGCTTCGGAGATACGATAGGCCAATGGCACCACCGGGCCATTAATATCTGCTCGGCTCAAAGGCGGCTCCCCCCAACCTAGCAGCCGATAGCCCAAATGACGCAGGCGATTATCCATGCGGGTTTGGGCAAGCCGGTAGCGACTGCGCGCGGTTTCAACATCGGCGACTCTTCTGGCTACTTCCCACGAGCCTTGCCATTCGAAGTGCAAATAGCGAATTTCTCGACCGTTGATCAGCTCAAACAGCAGGACAATCAATTCCTGGATATCGGCCAGCGGCAGGGCTTCGGGTTGTTCTTGATCGGCCGCTGCCAATAGGCGCTCGACAAAGCCTTCGCGGCGCGCAACACCCTCCTCCCGGCGCGGACTGGTGCCCATCAGCCGATCACGCAGGGTATCCGCGATTTCCGGCATGGTTTGATGAATCTGGTTGAGGGCATGCAAGCGCGCATCGGCTGAGGCTTCAATAAGATCAGCTACCCGCGAACTCAGACCCAAGCGCCGATAGAGCTCAATTTGCCGGGCAGCCCCCGCCAAACTGGCATCGCCGGTGATCTCCTCAACAGCCAAGGCGACCCCATCGGGACCGAGCTCGACCTCCTGGAGCAATGTTGCCGCGGCCAGCAGTCGCCGGCGGCCAGGATCTTCTCGCGCCTGATCGATATCGCGGATCGCGAAAAGCAGATCAGGCAGCCAATTCATGGCTTGACGCAAACGCTCTGCGGAGCGCTCGGTACGCGGCTGGGTGAAAGCCACGGAGACAAATTTACTGCCTAGACCAATAGAACCTAGGAATAAAGTGAAGAAAACGAAGTAAATGACGTTTCGAGCTGGGGCAAACTCCCCAAACCCAAGCTTGTAGGCGCTTTGCATGGCGATGAAGGTCACTGGCCCGGCGACCCACAGCAGCTGCAGAAAATTGAACAGCCACGGGACCTTGCGCGCACTGGCACTGATTTGGGCGATGCGGCTGTGACCGACCGTCTCAATTTGCAGGCTGGACTGCTCGTCGCTTGTTGCTGCCTTTTTTCGTTGCCAGAATTTCACTGCCACAGCGGCCTGTTCAGCTTTTGAATTAATGCAATCATGTGATGCTTTCGCGTTTGTCGTATGGCTACAATAGCCTGATTGATTCTAAGGAGAGTTTAAATGGATTGGCTGACTGAGTGGGTTGTGAATATCGATTGGATTGATCACAGCCTGAAGCTTCTGGGCGCTTTGGCCATCTTTATTTTCGGCCGCTGGGTGAGCAAGCGGCTGGTGAATGGCCTGGGCCGCGTGATGAAAGCCCGGAATCTGGATGATTTACTCATTCAGTTTGTCAGCAACATCCTCTCAGTATTGTTGTTGGTGATGGTGATTCTGATTGCCATCAATTACCTGGGCATCCCTATCACGCCGCTGCTGGCTATTCTTGGTGGCGCCGCTTTGGCGGTGGGCTTGGCATTGCAAAGCAGTTTAAGCAATTTCGCTTCGGGCATCATGTTGGTGGCGTTTCGACCCTTTACCAAAGGCGATTTCGTGGATGCTGGCGGGGTTGCTGGAACAGTGCAAAGCGTGGGAATTTTCCACACCGAGCTACAAACGCCTGACAACCGCCACATTGTGGTGGGTAATAGCTCGATCACCAGCAGCAACATCACCAACTTTTCAGCCTACGCCACGCGACGCATCGATCTGGTGATTGGCGTGCATTACGATGATGATTTGAAGGTGGCGCGCTCGGTGATTGAAAAGGTTTTGCAGAATCACCCGAATGTACTCGATGATCCTGAGCCCACTATTATGTTGATGGACTTGGGTGAATCCAGTGTGGATTTCGCGGTGCGTCCGTGGGTGAAGTCTTCCGAATTTTGGCCGACTCGCGGCCAGTTACTGGAGCAACTTAAGTCCGAGCTTGAAGCGGCTGGCTGCTCTATTCCGTTCCCGCAGAGAGACGTTCATCACTACAACCATGATTAACGTTGACCACAGTGCGACCGCGCACTTGTCCGGCGATGATTTTTTCGGCGCAATCGATAACGCCGCTTAGAGGGATTTCCGTGGCGACGCTGTGCAGTTTGTTGGCGTCGAGTTCTTTGGCCAGGCATGCCCAGGCACGCTCGCGCTGAGGCCGCGGCACAGTGACGCTGTCGACGCCGATGAGTTTGACGCTGCGCAGGATGAAGGGGGCGACGGTGGCCGGCAGGTCCATACCTTGGGCCAGACCGCAGGCAGCGACGCTGCCGCCATATTGGGTGGATGCGAGTACGTTGGCTAGGGTGTGACTGCCGACGGTATCCACGGCGCCGGCCCAGCGCATTTTTGCCAGTGGCTTGCCGGGCTCGGATAGGGTGTGACGATCGATGACTTCGCTGGCACCCAGACTCTTGAGGTAATCCGTTTCTGCGAGGCGCCCGGTTGAGGCCACCACGGTAAAGCCACGTCCGGCTAACAGCATGACAGCGATACTGCCAACGCCGCCGCTAGCGCCAGTCACTAAAATCTCGCCTTGGTCGGGAGTTACGCCTTGGGCTTCTAAGGCCAGCACGCAGAGCATCGCCGTGTAACCGGCAGTGCCGATGATCATCGCATCGCGTTCATTCATCGTCTCGGGGAGTGCGACCAGCCAATCGCCGTTGACGCGGGCTTTTTGCGCGAAACCACCTGGGTGGCCTTCGCCAACACCCCAGCCATTCAGGATGACGCGGTCTCCCACCTGCCAATCGGCATGCTGGCTGGCGGTCACGGTGCCGACGAAGTCAATGCCCGGCACCATGGGGTAGCTGCGCACCACCGGGGCTTTGCCGGTGATCGCCAGGCCATCTTTGTAATTCACCGTTGACCAGGCGATATCCACGGTGACATCGCCTTCGGGCAGCTGTGATTCTTCTTGGGTTTGAAGGGCGGCGTGGACGCCGGCCTCGTCTTTGGTGAGCACTAGAGCGCGATAAGTATTCATAGGCGCGAGCTTAGCAAAAAACCAAAAAACGGGGACAGACCCCTTTTTTCCTCGGGGTCGTACCCCTAAAAAAGGGGTCTGTCCCCGTTTTTACGTTAGGCGACTTCGCTGACGGCTGTGCCGTTTTTCTTGCGGTAGTCGTCGATGGCAGCCTTGATCGCGTCTTCGGCTAAGACCGAACAGTGGATCTTCACCGGCGGCAAAGCCAGCTCTTC
>NZ_CP023018.1:1273413-1370913 GCF_022406875.1 Ectothiorhodosinus mongolicus | reverse complement strand
CGATCTGGCGGCTGGCGGTCAAGGCGCGCCCTTGGTCCCGGCATTTCATCAAGCCGTTTTTGGTCGACCTGACGCAGCGATTGCGGTGCTCAATCTCGGGGGCATCGCCAACCTCAGCTTACTCTCCAACGATGGCAGCCCATTGCGGGGTTTTGATACTGGCCCTGCTAATACGCTGCTGGACTTATGGTGCCGGCGTCATCGCCAGCAACCCTATGATGCCGGCGGTACATGGGCGGCCAGCGGGCGCGTACAAATGGATTTATTGGCGGCGCTTTTAGATGATGATTTTTTCCGCGCCTCAGCCCCCAAGAGCACCGGCACCCAGTATTTCAGTGGGGACTGGCTGGCACAAAAATGTGGCGATCTGGGTGATTTCTCGGCTGCCGATGTACAAGCCACTTTGCTGGCATTGAGCGCGCAAAGCATCGCGCAAGCCCTCAAACAGGCCATGCCCTCATGCCAGGAGTTACTGGTGTGTGGCGGCGGCGTGCACAATGAGGCTTTGATGCAGGCACTGGCCGCTGAGCTGGCCGATCTACCGGTGGGCTCGACAGCCACTCATGGCATCGATCCCGATTACGTCGAAGCTTTGGCGTTTGCTTGGCTAGCCGGCGAGACGCTGGCAGGTCGCCCAGCTGATTTAATGGCAGTCACCGGGGCAAAAGAGAATGTGATTTTAGGGAGCATTGTGCCGGGACGCCAAGGGTTTTAAGCAGCTCCAGGCTGCCAGGCACTGGCGCGCCTTTGCGATTCCTGCCAATCCTGCTCTGACATTTGCTGGGCATAGCGCTTGAGGTTTTGTTGTGCCGTCTCATGCCCTTGCGCTGCAGCCAACTCAGACCACATGCCCGCCAGCACCCAATCCTGGGGTACACCGCGACCCTCAGCGTATAACACCCCGAGATTGGCTTGGGCTACAGGGTTTTCGAGATCCGCCGCGATGTGATACCAGTGGGCTGCTTGCCCGGGATCGGCCGTGACGCCGCGGCCCTCTAAGTACATAAACGCTAGGTTGCATTGCGCATTGGTGCTGCCTTGATCGGCTGCTGCTTGAAACCAGTGAACGGCTTGAGCAGGGTCAACAGTGACACCCCGACCCTGTAGATACATCAGTGCCAGATTGGTTTGCGCGTGCACATCGCCTTTGAAGGCGGCCTGCTCATACCAGTGAATAGCCGCTGCTTCGTCTTGATCCACACCCTGCCCTTTGGCCAGCATCACACCCACATTAAATTGGCCCGTGGCGTGCCCCGCCCGGGCCATGAGTTGATACCAGAGAAAACGCAGCCGCGCGGCCAGTCCGCCGGATGCCATGCTGTTTTTAACTTAAACCGAGAAGGACGAACCGCAGCCGCAGGTGGTCGTGGCATTCGGGTTACGAATCACGAACTGCGCGCCTTCTAAGCTCTCGGTGTAGTCGATTTCAGCGCCCACGAGATACTGATAACTCATGGGATCGATTAACAAGGTCACACCGGCTTTCTCAACGGCTGTATCGCCATCATTGATTTCTTCATCAAAGGTGAAGCCGTACTGAAAACCGGAACATCCGCCACCGCTGACAAACACGCGCAGTTTCAAAGAGGGGTTTTCTTCCTCTTCAATCAGGGTTTTCACCTTGGCCGCAGCTGCATCGGTAAAGTTCAGCGGGCTTGGCATTTCTTCGGTTATCGCCTGTTCGGTTGCGCTCATATTCCGTCTCCATCGACATGCGGCACCTACCGCATATTAGTTTGTTCTGAAACGCTACCATTTCCTGAGTGAAATGGTCAAGATTAGTTTAATGACCTAGGGCAAGCCGGAGATACTTTGCAATCCCATGGTTTCGGGAAGCCCAAACATGATATTCAGATTTTGCACCGCCTGGCCAGAGGCGCCCTTGACCAAGTTATCGATGGCCGAGAGCACAACCGCGGTATCGCCGCCCAAAGGCCGATGCACAGCGATGCGACATAGGTTGCTGCCACGCACGCTACGGGTTTCCGGCAAACTGCCCGCCGGCATCACATCGACAAAAGGCTCAGCCGCATAGCGCTGTTCATAAATCGCCTGCAAATCTTTGGAGTGATCTGACAGCCTGGCATAAAGCGTCGCCAAAATACCGCGAATCATCGGCAGTAAATGGGGTACAAAGCTGAGCTGCGTGGACTGACCCGCCAGCTGATTCAGGGTCTGCAGGATCTCCGGCAAATGGCGATGTCCGGCGACGCCATAGGCTTTAAAGTTCTCACCGGCTTCACACAGCAAACTACCTACACTGGCTTTGCGACCCGCGCCGCTGACACCGGACTTGGCATCAGCGATCAAGTGATCGACATCGACCAAGCCCTGCTCCAGCAGGGGTAAGAAGCCCAAGGTGATGGCCGTCGGGTAACACCCAGGCACGGCGATCAGTTCAGCAGTAGCGATTTGTTGGCGATGGATTTCTGGTAGGCCATAAACCGCCTTGGGCAACAACTCGGGCGCCCCATGTGGCTGTTGATACCATTGCGCCCAGAGCTCGGCATCACGCAGCCGAAAGTCCGCTGATAAATCGATAATGCGCGGTCCGGCAGCCAACAACTCCGCCGCCATGGCATGGGCGACGCCATGGGGTGTGGCAAAGAAAACCACATCACAACGACCCAGTTGTTTGACATCCGGCGCTGCAAACACCAAATCACAGTGGCCGCGCAGATTGGGAAACATTTGGTCTAGGCGCTGACCGGCATCCGAGCGCGAGGTAACCGCCGCCAATTCCACTTGGGGATGGGCGAGCAACAAACGCACTAACTCGACACCGGTGTACCCGGTGGCGCCGACAATTCCAGCTTTAATCAACGAGCTTTCCTCCGCCATTAAGCGCGCAGTGTATCAGGACTCAATTCTTACCGGCACGCACCAGTCCGCCCAAACCCGCCTGCACCAAGGCATTGTCGAGCAAGGCGCGAATCGCTACTGGCTCCTCCATGGTGAGACACTGATCGAGCAATTCTTTAGCGCGTTCACGAGAGAAGCTGCGAATCACCCATTTAATCCGTGCCAAAGAGGCGACACTGACACTGAGCGCATCAATCTCCAATCCCAGCAATAAAATAACGGCAGCAGGATCGGCCGCCATCTCGCCACAAACGCTGATGCTCTTGCCCGCCCGATGCGCCCCTTCGGCCGCTTGTTTGAGTGCATGTAAAACCGCCGGATGCATACCGTCGTAAAGCGCAGCGACCCGAGGGTTATTGCGATCGACCGCCAACAGATACTGCACCAAGTCATTGGTGCCCACCGACAAAAAATCCACGCGACGCGCCAAGGTTTCCGCCAAATAAACCGCCGAGGGCACTTCCACCATGACGCCGACTTTGGGCATGTCTACGGCATAACCCTCGTCGAGCAATTCATCACGCGCCCGCTGCAGCAATTGCAAAGCGCCTTTAAGCTCGCTCAACGCCCCAATCATCGGGAACATAATGTGCAGATTGCTAAGACCCACGCTGGCACGCAACATGGCGCGCAACTGAGTGAGAAAAATCTCGGGGTGATCTAGGGTGATGCGAATGCCGCGCCAACCCAAAAATGGATTGTCTTCTACCACCGGGAAATACGGCAAGGCTTTGTCGCCACCGACATCCAGAGTCCGCAAAATCACAGGCTTAGGATCAAACGGCTCCAACACGTCGCGATAAATACGGCTTTGTTCTCCCTCGCCGGGGAAGCGTTCGCGAATCATGAATGGCACTTCCGTGCGGTACAGACCAATGCCGTCTGCTCCCGACTGAAGAGAGGGCTGAATATCTGCCAACAAGCCGCTATTGGCGTAAACCGGCACTTCGATACCATCGGTGGTAATCGCTGGCTCTTGGGCCAATTCACGCAGCCCCTCGGTCAGCTCACGCTCTTCTTCTTGAAGATGCTTGAAGGCTTCAAGTAACTCCGGGCTGGGCTGCACATAAAGCGTACCGCGATAGCCATCGACGACCAATTCGCGATCTTCGAGCCGCCCCACTGGCAAATCTTCCACACCCATGACCGCGGGAATACCCATGGCTCTGGCCAGGATAGCGACATGGGATGAGCCGGTTCCGCGTGAAGACACCACCCCGACCAGTCGCTCTGGAGGCACTTCGGCGAGGTGGGTGGCGGTCAAATCTTCGCCCACTAAGATGGTGCGCTCCGGGAATTTTTCTTCGGCAATCGATGGCGCCTGCAAGTGCTTTAAGATACGCCGCCCAATATCACGCACGTCTGCAGCGCGTTCGCGCAGGTAGGGGTCTTCCATTTCATCAAACGCCCGTGTGTTTTCGCGCACGGTGTCGCGCAGCGCCGCCGGCGCCCAATTGCCGCTGTGAATATGGTCGATGGTGCGTTTAATCAGGCTGTCACCGCGCAGCATCATGGCATAGGCGTCGAACAGCAGTTGTTCGCCGGCCGGTAGCACCGCGGTCATGCGCTGTTTGATCTCATCTAGCTCCGCTTGAACCGAGGCCACGGCCCGTTTGAACGCCGCCTCTTCGGCCTTGATTGAATCTGGCGCTTTATCGGGCACCGAGTCCAAATCCGCTAGGGTGTAGGCCACCACCCCTTTGCCCACGGCAACGCCGGGTGATCCGGCAATCCCACTGATCTGCAGGTTTTCTTGTTTGATCTGGCCTCGGTGGTTGCTGACTTCACCGCTGAGCTCAGCATGGCTAATGGCTCCGGCGAGCTGCGCCGCCAGGGTAATTAAAAAAGCCACATGCTCATCATCGAAGCTGCGACGCTCGCGCTGTTGGACTACCAGTACTCCAAGCAGGCGCCGGTGATGCACGATGGGTACACCCAAAAAAGCATGGAAACGCTCTTCACCGGTTTCTGGGAAATATTTGAAACGCGGATGGTCTGGCGCATTTTCCAGGTTGACTGGCTCAGCGCGCTCGGCGACCAAACCCACCAGGCCCTCACCCGCCTTCATCGCGACCTGACCGATGGATTCTGGGTTCAGACCTTCGGAGGCCATCAAGAGCATCTGTTGCTGTGACTCCGAGGCGGTATCGCGCAAGTACACCGAGCAGACATCAATCTGCAATTCCTGGCGAACGCGGCGGACGATGATTTCCAGCGCCTCGGTCAGATTATTGGCAGCACTGACCTCAAGAACAATGCGACGGAGAACATCGAGCACGGTCGCGCTCAGCCTGACTGATGCGCCGAGCACTCACTCGGCGACGGTTCAGGCACGGCATCGGCGAACAGCAGTGGCGCCAGTTCCTCTAAAGCTTGTTGGTATACTTGTCGTTTAAAGAAAATCACTTCTTGCAGTGGATGCCAATAGTCCACCCAGCGCCAATCATCAAACTCGGGCACTGGCGCTGCTGTTAAGCGGACATTAGCCTCAGAGCCCACCAAACGCAGCAAGAACCAGACTTGTTTTTGACCGATACATACCGGGTTGGAATGACGCCTAATCAGATGCTTGGGCAGTCGATACCGGAGCCACTCGCGGGTACAGCCCATGACCTCCACATGCTCGGCTTGCAGGCCGGTTTCCTCGGTCAGTTCGCGGAACATGGCTTGCTCTGGCGACTCATTGCGGTGGATACCGCCTTGCGGGAATTGCCAAGCACGCTGCCCCAGACGTTTCGCCCAAAATAGCTGACCCTGCTGATTACACAGAATGATGCCTACATTGGGTCTAAATCCATCCGGGTCAATCACGCCTGCCATGCTCCAAAGTCTTTCAATCTCCTGCATTTTTCCACAAGCATGCGCATTCGGCAAATGCCGCTATCTGTTATCATCATGGTCCTACTGAAGGTGAGGATATTGTGGTGCCACTGGCTTTATTTGACTTAGATAATACCCTGCTAAGCGGCGACAGCGATTTTGAGTGGGGTCGCTTTCTGGCCGACCTGGGCGTGGTTGACGGTGCGCGTCATCGGGCGCGGAACGAGGCTTTTTACGATGACTACCGCGCCGGCCGTTTGGACATATTGGCATTTTGTCGGTTTGCGTTTGAGCCCTTAGCTCGCCACCCGCTAAGTGAGCTTTTGGCCTGGCGGCAGCAGTTTGTACTGGAACGCATCGAACCGCTGATCGCTCCGGGGGCACCCGACTTGCTGCAAAAACATCGCGAGGCCGGGCATGTGCCGGTCATCATTACCGCCACCAACCGCTTTGTCACCGAACCCATTGCCGAGCGCTTAGGCGTCCCGCACCTTTTGGCAACTGAGCCTGAGTTTGCGGGGCAACGCTACACCGGCGAACTCGCGGGTGTGCCCTGCTTTCAGCACGGCAAGGTGATCCGCTTGCAACAGTGGCTAGAAGGTCAGCCAGACTTGGGACTAGCCGATAGCTGGTTTTACAGCGATTCGCACAATGATTTACCGCTACTGGAACAGGTGGCCCATCCGGTGGCCGTTGATCCGGATGAGACCCTTGCTGAAGTGGCCCGCCAGCGCGGCTGGCCAAGCATATCGTTGCGCGACTCTGCGGCGGTTTAACTCGCCATTTCCTCGAAATCAGCTTTAGTGGCACCGCACTCGGGACACATCCAGTCATCGGGAATGTCTTCCCACAGGGTTCCCGCAGGCAGACCATCATCAGGCGCACCAATGGCCTCGTCGTAAATATGCCCACAAATCACACACTGGAATTTTCTCATGGCAACAACCTCCTTACGATCAGCAGATATTCTGCCGCCGATGCTAGACTTCATTGGTGTCTTTTCTTGGGCAGTCTAACATGAGCGATTATTCGGATGTTCCGGTCGTGCTAGCTATTGGCGGCAATGATCCTAGCGGC
The DNA here is from genome assembly GCF_022406875.1 of Ectothiorhodosinus mongolicus. Classification (NCBI taxonomy): domain Bacteria; kingdom Pseudomonadati; phylum Pseudomonadota; class Gammaproteobacteria; order Chromatiales; family Ectothiorhodospiraceae; genus Ectothiorhodosinus; species Ectothiorhodosinus mongolicus. The sequence continues at coordinate 1,364,154 of NZ_CP023018.1, read as the reverse complement.
GGCGCCGGACTGCAGGCAGACATTCAGGCTATCGGCAGCATGGGCGCCCATCCTGCACCGGTGGTGACAGCCATTACCGTGCAAAACACCACAGATGTCATGGGGTTTGGGCCGCTGGATGCCGAACTGTTGCTGGAGCAGGCCAGTGCAGTGCTGGAAGATATGCCGGTAATGGCGATCAAGGTTGGCATGCTGGGCTCCGCCGAGAATGCTTTCGCCTTGGCGGAATTGCTCGAGGAGTATCCAGAGATCCCTGTGGTTCTGGATCCGGTATTGGCCGCCGGTGGCGGCACTCCGCTGGCGGATGTGGCCCTGCAGGAAGCCATCATCGATGTACTCCTGCCTCATGTGACCTTGCTCACTCCCAATAGTCAGGAAGCGCGCATTTTGGTGCCCGACACGGAGCTATTGGACGAATGTGCCACAGCGCTGATGGAAGCGGGAACGCATCATGTTTTGATCACGGGCACTCACGAGGACACCGGCCCGGTGCACAATCGACTCTACAGTCCGCGTCGCGCGATCGAGACCATCACCCTGAGCCGCCTTCCCGGCGAGTTCCATGGATCGGGTTGCACTTTGGCTGCTGCCGTGGCCGCCCTGATTGCCCGGGGCCTACCGATGAGCGACGCCGTACATCAGGGCCTGCACTACACATGGAATAGTCTGCGTTACGCGCATCGACTCGGGTCTGGCCAGTTAATCCCTGATCGACTGTTTACGGACGCACCCCTGAGCGGCAGCGAACGTCATGAATTGCACTGAAGTCCTGCCGTTGCAGGGACTTTATGTGATTACCCCGCAGCGAGCGAATAAGGCTGGCGCTGCTGGTGATCAAGCTGCCTGGCTGGCCCGCATTGAAGCGGCACTTGCCGGCGGTGCGCGCTGGCTACAGTACCGCGACAAAAGCCCGGACCCTGGGCAGCGCCTGGCGGATGCGGGCATGCTGCGGGCTCTAACCCAGCGACATGGCGCCGGACTGATCATCAATGATGATGTGGCTTTAGCTCAGGCTGTAGGCGCGGATGGCGTGCACCTGGGACAAGAGGATGGGTCGGTGCCCGAGGCGCGAACACTTTTGGGCCCTGCGGCGATCATTGGCGTGACCTGTCATGACCGCATTGATCTCGCCCTTGAGGCGGCGGCAGCCGGCGCCAGCTACGTGGCCTTTGGCGCCTTTTTCCCCTCGAGAAGCAAACCCAAAGCGACTTTGGCACCGCTTAACCTGTTATCCCAAGCGCGCGCAGAACTGGACCTACCCATTTGTGCGATTGGCGGCGTTAATGCGGGCAATGCCGCTGAGCTTAAGGCTGCTGGAGCTGATTTAATCGCCGTGATCGATGCGGTGTTTACGGCGGATGATCCACGCTTGACTGCCACACAATTGGCGGCCATTTTTTGAGCCTTGCCATGAAAAGGGCGATCTGATTTTCAACCGGCGGGGTGAATCAGGTATCTTTGCCGGCAGTTTTCCTTTCAAGCCCTGCTGATATAAGGCGATTTGTCATGACCCGATCCCACGAGCTTTTTCTGGCGGCCCAAAAGCATATTCCCGGCGGTGTGAACTCACCGGTGCGCGCTTTTAAAGGCGTGGGCGGCGAGCCTGTTTTTATCGATCATGCCAGCGGCGCCTATATGGTTGATGCGGATGGCAAGCGTTACATTGATTACATCGGCTCTTGGGGACCGATGATTTGTGGTCATGCCCACCCCGAGGTGATTGAGGCGGTGCGCGAAGCGGCGGTGCGCGGCCTGTCGTTTGGCGCCCCTACGGGACTTGAAACGCAACTGGCAGACCGAGTTTGTGAACTGGTGCCCTCGATGGATATGGTGCGCATGACCAGTTCCGGCACCGAGGCGACCATGAGTGCGATTCGCTTAGCCCGTGGATTCACCGGCAGAGATAAGATCATCAAATTTGAGGGCTGTTACCACGGCCACGGTGACTCACTTTTGGTCAAGGCTGGTTCGGGCGCTTTGACCTTGGGCGTGCCCAATTCTCCAGGCGTGCCAGCCGCACTGGCGGAACATACCCTAACTTTGGACTATAACAATGCTGATCAGGTGCGCGAGCTGTTCGCGCGCATGGGTGATGAGATTGCCTGCATTATCGTCGAGCCGGTGGCCGGCAATATGAACTGTATCCCGCCGCTGCCCGGCTTTTTGGAATGCTTGCGTGAAGTCTGTGATGCGCATGGCGCTTTGTTGATATTTGATGAAGTGATGACCGGTTTTCGTGTGGCTTTGGGAGGCGCCCAGGCCCTTTATCAGGTGACGCCGGACGTCACCACACTCGGCAAGGTCATTGGCGGCGGCATGCCAGTGGGTGCTTTTGGCGGTCGCCGTGATGTGATGCAACATGTGGCGCCCATCGGGCCGGTGTATCAAGCTGGGACGCTTTCTGGTAATCCGATCGCGATGACTGCGGGCCTCAAAACCTTAGAGCTTTTATCCGCCCCCGGTTTCCATGATCGACTGACCGCTAAGACCAAAACCTTGGTGGATGGCATCATGGCCGTCGCCAAAAACGCCGGCGTACCCATGACCTCCAATCAGGTCGGCGGTATGTTCGGCTTGTTCTTTACCGATCAGCCAACGGTCAGTAATTTCGCCGAGGTCGGTCACTGCGATACTGCTCGCTTTGGGCGGTTTTTCCATGCCATGCTGGACAAAGGGGTTTATCTCGCCCCATCGGCCTATGAAGCGGGATTTGTCTCTATTATGCACAGTGATGAGGACCTACAGCAGACCATTGATGCGGCCGCAGCGGCGCTGGCTGAGCTCTAAATTTGGCCTGAACTCAGGTGTCGCCGAGCATGGTCTCGCGCAGCAATTGCAAGCGGTTAAGATGGTTGTCCATCTCCAAAAGCATTTGCTTTTGTGGCAGTTCTAGAGGGAGCAACTCTGATAGGCGCGCCGACACCCAGCCGGCCCGCTGCAAATCCCCTTGCAACAGGCGATAGGGCTCTGGCAATTCCTGCAAGAGACGATGTAATAAGCCGGCCAATGGCTCATATTCGCGCGGCAAGGTCACTTCATCTGGCCAGTCTAGCTCCTCCACCTCCGCCATATTCAGGCCATCGGGCTGGGTCCAGCTGCGGCAAATCCGAAAGCGTTGCTCGCCCATCACGGTGATGCCCAGCAAACCATCGCTGCGCTGTTCCCAATCAACAATGCGACCCCAAGTCCCAACTTCACAGACTCGAGCTGCCGAGACTCCGGGATTTTCCGCCAGCATTAAACACACGCCAAATGGCTGATCCTCGCGCATGCAGCGCCGCACCATATCCAAGTAACGGGTTTCAAAAATTCGCAGCGGCAGCACCCCTCCGGGGAAGAGCACTGTGTTTAACGGAAACACCGCGAGGTCCATCAGTCTTCCTGAAGCGATTGCCCCCAGCGGGGAATCAGCTGATTGGCAATCCCTAAATGATCCAAGGTGCGCGCTACGACGAAATCCACCAACGCCTCGATACTCTCTGGACGATGATAAAACGCGGGGTTTGCCGGCATGATCACCACCCCCATGCGCGCTAGGCGCAGCATGTGCTCTAGGTGAATTTCTGAGAAGGGTGTTTCGCGCACCACCAAGATCAGTTTGCGCTGCTCTTTGAGCACCACATCGGCCGCTCTCTCAATCAAAGACCGGCTGGCGCCTTGGGATATGGCAGCCAAAGTAGCGGTGGTACAGGGACACACCACCATCGCCTCGGGGGGGGAGGAGCCGCTGGCCACCGGCGCTGTCCATTGCTCGCGATCAAACACCTGTAGCTGATCGGGCGCTGCATCATACAGCTCGCCTAAATGCACTTGAATTTCACGCGGCCGACCGGGCAGTTTGAGGTCTGTTTCCATACCCAACACCACCTGCGCCGGCTTGGAAATCATCAGATAGACCTGGCGACCCTCTTGCAGCAGGCATTGCAACAGCCTCAACCCATAGGGTGCCCCTGATGCACCGGTCATCGCCAACGCAATAGGTTTGTCTGTTGCCACTGAAGTCTTGGCCATGATCACACCTTGGCTTCCCCAAACTCTCGATCGAGCTCGTCAATTTTCTGGGCCGTCGCTCCTGGCGAGCCGGTATGACGCGCCAACACCAAATAGGCTGTCGGAACAACAAATAAGGTGAAAAGGGTAGCGAATAAGACACCAGAAAACACCACCACACCGATGACAAAGCGACTCTCAGCACCCGGGCCACTGGCCAGAATCAACGGCAGCGTGCCCATCACCGTGGTCACCGCTGTCATCAACACCGGACGCAGACGAATGCGCGCGGCATCCACCAGCGCCTTGCGGAACTCATGGCCCGCATCGCGCAGCTGATTGGCGAATTCGACGATCAAAATGCCATTCTTGGCCGCTAAGCCGATGAGCATGACTATGCCAATCTGACTGAAAATGTTCAGACTTTGACCGGTTAGATGCAATCCCGCGAGCGCCCCCACAACCGCCAAGGGTACGGTGGTCAAAATCACCAGAGGCTGCACAAAACTCTCAAACTGAGCGGCCAAGACCAAAAACACCACCATTAGGGCCAAGACAAAAATGAACAGCACGGCGCCACCGGCTTCGCGGAATTCCAAGGATTCGGCTTTGTAGTCAATACGCGCAGTGGCCGGCAACTCCTCTAAAGCAATAGCCTCCAAATAATCCAGAGCCTCACCCAGTGTGTAGCCGGAATTTAAGCCAGCAGTGATGGTAATGGCTCGCATTCGATTATATCGGTTGAGACTGGCGGAATCTGCTTGTTCGACAAAGCTCACCACATTAGACAGCGGAATCAGCTCGCCTGAGGTGCTGGAGCGTACATAGATGTTTTGGATATCGTTGGGGGTCCGGCGCTGCTCGAGTCGGCCCTCGATAATGACATCATATTCCTCACCGCGATCAATAAAGGTAGTGACGCGGCGCGATCCCATGACGGTCTCTAAAGTGCGACCAATGGCTTGGAATGAGATCCCCAGGTCTGCAGCTCGATCCTTGTCGATGGTTACCATCAGCTGCGGCTTGGTTTCTTTAAAATCTGAGTCAAGGCCGCGCAGCCCGGGGTTTTCTGCAGCGCGTTCAAGAATGATATCGCGCCATTGCATCAGCTCTTCATAGTCGGAGCCACCTAGGACAAACTGCACAGGCTGACCTACACGCCGTCCGCCCAGACCCTGGCGCATCACCGTAAACGCGCGCACACCCGGAATTTCCGCGAATTCGCGATTGAGCTGATCCATGATCTCCCAAGCTGAGCGATCTCTTTGGTTCCAATGCTCCAAGACGATAATGCCAAAGCCGTCATTGACCACGTCGGTATTGCCAAAGCCACGCGGTGTGCGCGCCAACACGCGCATGGCTTCACCGGAGTCAAGCAGCGGCAACATGCGGGCTTCAACCTCTCGCATTTGCTCTCGCATGTAATCAAAGCTCGCGCCTTCGGGCCCATTCACTAGGACAAAAAATGCGCCGCGATCCTCGCGGGGGGCATACTCGTTAGGAATACGGTCAATGAGTAAGAAGATGGCGCCCAGCGCTAAAATCATAGCCAGGCCTGTTGCCCAGGGGAGATTCAGCGCCCGCTCAAGCCAACGCGAATAGGCATCACCTAGGCGATTAAAATGGTGCTCCATGAACGCGTTTAGGCCGGTGTTTTGAGTGTCTTTGCGAATCAAGCGGGCACACATCACAGGCGATAGAGTCAGTGCCACAATACTCGAGAATGCCACGGCCGCAGCCATGGCCAAGGCAAACTCAGTGAATAGCCTGCCGATATTGCCCTCAAGAAACGCGAGCGGCACAAACACCGAGATCAGCACCAAAGTGGTGGCAACAATCGCAAAGCCTACCTGACGCGCTCCGCGCCAAGCAGCCAAGAGCGGCGGCTCGCCGTCCTCAATTCGGCGATGGATGTTTTCCAACATAACAATGGCATCATCCACCACCAAACCGATGGCCAACACCAGCGCTAGCAGCGTCAACAAGTTCACCGAGAAACCCAAGGCATAAAGCGCGATGAATGACGCAAGCAGAGAGACCGGCACAGTCACAGCCGGCACCAGCATCGCCCGCACGCTACCCAAAAACAGGAAAATCACCAGAATCACAACCGACATGGCGATAAACAGCGTGACGAATACCTCTTTAATAGCCCCTTCAATAAAAACCGAGCTGTCATAACTCATGACCAGGCGTATACCCTCAGGCAAGCCAGCGCGAATGCGGTCGGCTTCTGCCCGAACGGCCCGCGATACCGCCAGTGTGTTGGCCGTGGATTGTTGGACAATGCCCAACCCCACCATGAACTCACCGTTGCCGCGTAATTCGGTTCGGTCGTTTTCGGGGCCGATACGCACATCCGCGACTTCACCCAAACGCACCAAATGCCCATCACTGCCGCGCTGAATCACCAAGCGGGAAAAGTCCTCAGCAACCTCATAGCCGCGCGCCAAACGCACGGTGAATTCCCGGTCTAAAGACTCGACACGGCCTGCTGGCAGCTCCACATTTTCCCGACGCAAGGCACTTTCAATGTCCTCAACGGTCAGACCGCGTGCCGCCAAGGCCTCGCGATCCAAAGCAATCCGCATGGCATAACGCTGTGCGCCGCCCACCCGAATTAATGCCACCCCTTCTACAGTGGAGAGGCGATCGACCACAAAGCGCTCGGCAAAATCCGTTAGTTCCATGCGATTGAGGCTGTCACTAGCTAGGTTCAGCCACATGATCGGACTGGCATTGGTGTCGGCTTTAAACACCATGGGTGTATCGGCTTCCTCGGGTAATTGACGCACCACCCTTGCTACCGCCTCACGCACATCATTGGCCGCGGCATCGATATCACGACTGACATTGAATTCGATGGTGACCCGAGAGCGCCCATCGGTACTGTCGGAGGAGATCCATTTAATGCCCTCGATACCGCTGACTCTATCTTCCACCAAAGTGGTGATGCGGCTTTCCACAATCGCCGCATTTGCACCCGGATAATCGGTGAGCACGGTAACCACTGGGGCATCAATATCGGGATATTCGCGCAGTGGCAGTCGATCAAAAGATAAAAGCCCAAAGGTCACCAGCAACAAGCTGATGACCACCGCCATCACCGGACGTCGATTGGCGACGTCGGAAATAATCACGAACGCACCTCAACGCGGGATCTGGGACGCACACGCATGGTGCCCTCAGCAACAACTTGTTCGCCGGCGCTCAGACCCTCGAGAATCTCAACCACCCCGGGCTGACGCCGACCAATGGTCACGACCCGCCGCTCGATGGTGTTCTCAGCCGTGATAACGTACACAAAATGCTCATCCAAGCGCTGCAATAGGGCGCCTTCTGGGATACTCAATGAGAGCCGCTCATCCTTAATCAACTGCACCGTGAGCAGCATTCCCGGGCGCAGACGCGCATCGGGATTGGGAATCTCAGCACGCACCATGGCTGCCCGCGTGCTCGGATCGACGCGCACATCAACCCCAGTGACAACGCCACGAAATAGCTCATCTGGGAAGGCAGCACCGCTAGCTTCGATGTTTTGCCCGACTGCAATCCCAGGCAAAAAGGTTTCTGGCACATTGAAATCCAGTTTGATGCTGTTGATGTCATCTAAGGTGGTGATAATGGTGCCAGTGGAGACCATGGCGCCCACGCTGACGCGGCGAAAACCCACCACACCATCAAAGGGAGCGCGGATGACTCTGTCGGTAACGCGCGACTGCACGGCTTCCAAACGCGCTTCGGCCTCACTCACGCGCGACTGTTGTTCATCCAAGCGCTGGCGCGGCAAATTGCGATCGGCCACGAGGCCACGAATGCGATCCAACTCACGTCGTTGCTCTTCAACCCGTACCGCTTGCTCGCGGGCTTCGGCCAGCTCTTGATCGGCCTGCAGGCGCACCAGCACGCGATTGGCTTGAACCTGCTGACCATCGACAAATTCGATCGCGCTTACCGGAGCGGTGACGCGTGCTGTGATATCCACAGACTCATTGGCAATAGCGGTGCCCAGTGCACTGAGCCGAGTCTGGAACAGGGCCTCATCAACAGGCGCAGCCACCACCAGCACAGGGCCCTGGGGGCCAGCGCGTGTGGGCGCATCATTTTTGGGGGCAAATAGCCAAAACGCAGCGAGCAGCAACAAAGCGGCGAGCGCAGCCATACTCAGGATTTTTTTCACAAATATCCTCGTGTTACGGTCGGGCAAATTGAATTAAAGATTACCACGCGACTGGGGCTTTGCGCATGAAAAAGGCTGCCTAAGGCAGCCTAACTAGAGTTTGGTGGCTACGGGTGGATTTGAACCACCGACCTCAGCATTATGAGTGCCGCGCTCTAACCAACTGAGCTACGTAGCCATTAACATGAAGCGCGGCATTCTGGCGCGCAGCCTGCCTGCTGTCAAGCTGAGCAGGCTTTAGACATTGAAACGAAAGTGCACCACATCACCTTCATGCATCACATATTCTTTGCCCTCAAGCCGCCATTTTCCAGCGTCTTTGGCCCCCTGTTCACCGCGACCGGCGATGAAGTCCGCATAGGCAATCACCTCTGCCCGAATAAAGCCTTTTTCAAAGTCCGTATGAATCGCGCCAGCGGCACGCGGCGCGGTGGCCCCTTGGCGAATCGTCCATGCCCTAACCTCTTTGGGCCCCGCCGTGAAAAAGGTTTGCAATCCGAGCAATACATAGGCGCCGCGAATCACCCGATCTAGCCCCGGCTCATCTTGACCCATAGTAGCCAAGAACTCGGCTTTCTCATCCTCTTCAAGCTGGGCGATTTCGGCCTCGATATTGGCACAAATCGGCACGACTTCGGCATGTTCTGCGGCAGCCAACTCGCGCACTCGATCCAACAACGGATTGTTTTCAAATCCATCTTCATTGACGTTGGCGATAAACATCGCTGGTTTGGCGGTGATCAATTGCAACTCGCGCAACAAGGGCCGCTCTTCATCGGTCAAAGACAAGGTACGTGCGGCCTGACCATCGGCCAGAGTGGCCATCGCTTTTTCCGCTAGATTTTTGCGTGCTATCGCCGCTTTGTCGCCCGACTTGGCGGCTCGCGTTAAGCGATTCAAGGCCTTTTCCACCGTCTCTAAATCAGCCAACGCCAGTTCAGTATGAATAGTTTCTATGTCGGCCACGGGATCTACACGCCCGGCGACATGCACCACGTCATCGTTCTCGAAACAACGCACAACATGGGCAATGGCATCGGTTTCGCGGATATGCGCCAAAAACTGGTTGCCCAAGCCCTCGCCTTTTGAGGCTCCAGCCACCAAACCGGCGATATCGACAAACTCTACGGTAGTCGGAAGCACACGCTCGGGCTGCACAATCTCTGCCAAGGCCTGTAGCCGCGGGTCAGGCACGGCAACCACACCCACATTGGGCTCGATGGTACAAAAAGGATAATTCTCTGCCTGAATACCGGCTTTGGTCAGAGCATTAAAAAGCGTCGATTTGCCCACATTGGGCAGCCCGACAATACCGCATTTGACGCTCATAAAGTCTTCGCTTCCACTCGGGTTTTAGGGTTCGGTGTGTAGCTGGTTCATGGCTTTTTCCCATTCACCACCCACTACCAAAGGCAGAACCTGCAGTGCACGTTGAATCGCCGCGTGAATGGCCTCTTCTTCGTCACGGCTTGGCCGATCCAACACATAATTCACAACTTGGTCTTTGTGGCCCGGATGGCCCACCCCCAAGCGCAGGCGACAAAAATCCGCAGAAAAATGGCTCAAAATGTGGCGCAGGCCATTATGCCCACCATGCCCACCGCCTTTTTTCAGGCGAGCCGTTCCCGGCGGCAAATCGATTTCGTCATGCACCACCAACAAATCAGCCACATCGAGCTTATAAAAATGAGCCATTTGCCGCAGCGGTTGGCCGCTGTGGTTCATGAAGCTCATGGGCTTTAACAGCCAGACATCATGACCGGCCAGCTGGATACGCGCGATCTCCCCGCCAAAACGAGCCTCCAAACGGAAGCTAGCGTTTTGCTCACGAACCAGCGCATCCAATAACCAGAACCCGGCATTGTGCCGGGTCTGTTCATACTTAGGCCCAGGGTTGCCCAAGCCGGCAATCAGCGATACCTGGGCGCCCATCCGCCACTACCTCATTCTTCTGGAGTGGCTTGTTCGCCGCCCTCGGCTTCATCAGCGGCTTCATCATCCGCACCTGCTGCGCCACGCGTTTTCAGTACGCTCACCACCGGCAAGTCATGATCCTCACCCTGTTGCAGCGCCACGATACTCACACCGGCAGGCAAGATGATTTGCGAGAGATGCAGGGAATCGCCGACATTCAACTCGGCAACGTCCACCTCAATGTACTCGGGCAGATCCTTGGGCAAGCACTCGACTTCCACTTCCACGGCCTGATGGCTAATCATACCGCCGCCGGTTTTCACGCCGACACAGATTTCTTCATTGAGGAAATGCAGGGGTACGTGCACTCGCAGGGCTTCATTTTCCACCACACGCTGCAAATCCATGTGCAAAATCAGTGGCTTGATGGGATGGCGCTGAATATCCCGCAAAATCACCCGCTCGGCTTTTTTACCCGGCAATTTGACGGTCAGGATATGGCTGTAAAACGCTTCATAGGCCTGACTTAGCCATATCGTGTTGTGGTCTAAGGTAATGCTAAGTGGTTCCTTGCCAGCGCCATAGACAATCGCCGGCAGCTTGCCTTCGCGACGCAGGCGGCGGCTCGCACCCTTGCCCTGCAACTCGCGCGGCTCAGCTTCAAGTTCAAAATTAAGACTCATTGAGATTCTCCAAACAAACAATAAAACCCGCATCCGCGACCAGAAGCGGGGCCAAAAAACTAATCAATAAACAAAGAACTCACCGACTCTTCGCGATTAATGCGGCGAATAGTTTCCGCCAGCATGCCGGCAACACTCAACTGTGTGATGCGATCGCAGGCTTCCGCTTCGGCAGTAAGCGGCAGGGTATCGGTGACCACCAGTTCATCCAGCTGCGAACCATTGATGTTGTCGATGGCTGGACCGGAGAGCACCGGGTGTGTGGCGTAAGCAATCACTTTTTCTGCGCCATGGTCTTTTAATGCTGCGGCGGCCAGACACAAGGTCCCGGCGGTATCCACGAGGTCGTCGATGATGATGCAGGTTTTGCCCTCAACATCACCGATGATATTCATCACTTGGGATTCATTGGCCCGAGGACGACGCTTGTCGATAATGGCCAAATCAGCATCATCCAAGCGCTTAGCCAAAGCGCGCGCCCGCACCACACCGCCCACATCGGGCGAGACCACCAAAAGGTTGGGTATTTTTTGCCGCCAGATGTGGCCGAGCAAGATGGGTGAGGCGTACACATTATCTACCGGCACGTTGAAAAAACCCTGCACCTGATCAGCGTGCACATCGACGGTTAAAACGCGATTGGCACCCACAGCTTCAAGCATGTTAGCCACCACCTTGGCCGAGATCGGCACACGTGCTGAGCGAACGCGACGATCTTGGCGGGAGTAACCAAAGTAAGGAACCACGGTGGTGATGCGGCCGGCTGAGGCGCGGCGCAGCGCATCCACCATAATCAGCAGCTCCATGATGTTTTCATTGGTCGGATTGCCAGTGGACTGCACAATGAAAACGTCGCGACCGCGCACGTTTTCTAAAATCTCTACCTGGACTTCACCGTCACTAAAGCGGCTCACCACAGCCTTCCCCAGCGGGAGATTAAGATGCGAGGCTACGCTTTGAGCCAGCCGGGGTGTTGCGTTCCCGGCGAAAATCATCATCTTGTTCTTCTCCACAACGGCAAACCCGGGAAGCTGTAATTAATGGCTGGGCCGGCAGGATTCGAACCTGCGAATGCCGGGATCAAAACCCGGTGCCTTACCACTTGGCGACGGCCCAATTATTCAATTTTCAAACAGTTGCAAGCGATCCATCAATGGCGATTGGTTCCTACCTCTCGCTACCCAGCCTGTCCAGCGGCTTGGGAGACTACCCAATAAGTTCTGTGCCGCAGCCTGATCACCCAGCGCTGCAAACACACAACTACCGGTGCCGGTCATGCGGGCTTCACATCCCGCATTACTGAGCCAGTCCAGCGCCTCCCCCACCTCAGGGTATAAGCGCCGCACCAAGGGCTCGCAGACATTGCCTGCTCGACCCAAAATAAAGTCGGACATTGTGATTGGTGGGCAAGTGCGTGTCAATCCAGGATCGCTGAAAACCCGCCCCGTGGCGACATGTACTCCGGGATGAATCACCAGATAAATCGGCTCGGGTGGGTCGGCAGCCTGCAAATACTCGCCCACCCCTTCTGCCCAAGCCGCTTGCGCATGCACGAAAATCGGCACATCCGCGCCCAGAGACAAGCCCAGCGCCGCCAGCTCCTCGCTACTCAGTTGAGTATTCCAGAGGGCATTGAGTGCCACCAGCACGGTAGCCGCATCTGAGCTACCCCCGCCCAAGCCGCCGCCCATGGGCAGTTGTTTGTACAAGTGAATCTGCGCGCCTGCTGAGCAGCCCGTACTTTTTTGCAACAGGCGCGCCGCACGCCAGCATAAATCCTGTTCTGGATTGAGCCCCTGCAGGTGATGCAGGCAGGTTATTTGCCCGTCATCGGTGATCGCAAAATCCAGCAAATCACCGATATCAAGAAATTGGAACAGAGTCTGCAGTTCATGATATCCATCGGCGCGGCGTCCGGTGATATGCAAAAACAAGTTGAGCTTGGCCGGCGCTGGCCAAGCTTTACCGGACTCTAAGGATGCAGCCCATTGCTGATCAGCAAAGTTTAGCTGAGTATTCATCTGCCCCACTCCCAGGAATCAGCGACTAAGCGCAGCTGCGTGTCCTGCCATTGCATCTGCAGGCGCTGCGGCATGAGCTGACCTGAGGCATCCTGGTAGCGTTCGTATTGAATGGTCCAATTCTGCTGCGCCAACTGTTGCAGCAGGCCAGCCTCGTTCAATGCTTTGGCTTGTATCGGCGATTGCGGCGCACTCAGTCCCATCAGCCAATAGCGCATGCCGGCAACCGGCATAGACCAGCCCACGGCTTGTTGCATCAGGGCGCTAGGCTCGGAGTCCTCTAGCTGCTGACCATCGGGCAAGCGCAGCAGCACCGCGCCTGAATTGCCTTGCAAATGCGCGATCTGACGACCCAGGGGACCATAGAGTTGAATATCAAAGGCATCTTGGTTTTGTTGCCAGCGCAGATTCGCATGCCAGCGCTCTTCGTCATGATGCACGGCTACCCGAGCGGTCAGAGTCCAGTGCTGGCGCTCTAGCAGCACCTTAACATGATGCTCATAGGCCTGCTGGGCATCATCCACCGCCGGCGGCTGGGGCAGGCTGGCACAGGCTGACAACAGGACCAAGGCCCCCAGCGCCGCAATCTGCGCCCGCATCAAAACCCCATTTGCTGCTGGAATCGCAGCAGGCGCTCATGCTCGGGGTATTTCTCTAAGGCTGTTTCCAGCACCTGGCGAGCTTCACTGCGCTTACCCTGAGCAAACAGCACTTTGGCTAAATTGCTGGCGATTTCGCCATCATCCATCATGGCATGTGCGCGCCGCAGCAGGTCTTCGGCTTCATCTAGACGCCCAAGCCGGTACAGTACCCAGCCCATACTGTCAGTAATCGCGGCATCATCAGGACGCTGTGCAAAGGCACGGGTGATATAGGCATACGCTTCTTGGTGACGATCTGTGCGATCGGCTAGGGTGTAGCCTAGGGCGTTGAGGGCCGTCACATTGTTAGGATCCTGACGCAGGATGAAACGCAGATCTTCTTCCAAGGTGTCGATATCACCTAAGCGTTCTGCCATCAGCGCCCGTGCATACAGCAATTCAAAATCCCCGCGATGCTCCCCCAGAGCTGCGTTCAGCAGCTCCAAACCAGCAGAATATTCCTGGGCATCGCGCAACAGAGCCGACTCAAGCACATAGGTCTGAATCTGCACCACAGGTTCGCGGGTGCGCTGACGATAACGCGACAGCGCCTGACGGGCCTCGCTTAACTGACCCTCGCCGCCAAGTAGGCGAGCCAGACGAAACACGGCATCGCGCTCATGATTATTGGCTTGCACGCGCCGGTAGTGGCCAATCGCTGCAGCCACATCCCCCTCTAGCTCAGCGATACGCCCGAGGTAGTAGTGACTCTCTTCGAGACGCTCCCCCGTGCCTAGAACACGTTGTAGCAGCGATCCAGCCTCATCATATTGCTGCATTTCGATATGAATCAGCGCCAAGGTGTAGAGCACATGGCCATCATCAGGCCGGGCCTCGACGATGACAGCGAACACAGCATGCGCCGCCTCATAATCGCCTTGCTGCAACAGAAGGCGCCCATAAGCTTGCTGCAACTCGAGATTCTCTGGGTAATTGTCTACCAACTGACTCAGCGCCGCGGTCGCTGCTTCCGTATTCTCGCTGCGCGCAACTAGGCTCACCAACAAACTCAATCCGTCTCCACCGGAGATTTCCAACTGCTGAAACAACTGATCCAACTGTTCGGCGGCTTGTTCACTGTCTCCGGCACTGATGAGCAAGGCGGCGTATATCTGGCGGGCCTCGAGATGCTCTGGCACACGTTCCATCCAGACCTCGGCGGCGGGCAAGGCCAGATCCAAATCGCCGGAGAACAGGGCAATGCGCGTTGCTCTTTCCGCAATATCGGGGTCGTCTGATCGCCGCGCAGCACGAAGGTAATATTCGGCAGCTAGGGCCAGCTCACCCATCTGTCCGGCGACTTCGCCGACCAGTAATTCATACATGAATTCGGCGCTGTCTTGACTCTCCGCAACCCATTCTGCGTCAGATACGCTAGTCTGTGGCATGGAGACACGTTGCTGATCCGGCAACGTGGTGCAGGCGGTCAGCAGAAGTGCGCTGCCGAAAGCCAGCCATTTCGAACGATAAAAAACGCATTGCACCAAGGAATTCATCATGCTGAGCAAATACCGTGTCATGGACCGACTATACATGCTTATAGGACCACCGCGTAACGCAGGAGTTGCGTTGAATCACGCCCAAAATCGGGCAGAACTCCGTCAGAGCGTGTAAACTCGCGTGCAACGCTTCGGAGTGCGGAGCATCTATTCATGACTTCAATGCTCAAGCAGAATACGCTATTCACACAAACCTCGCGCGCGATGCTGTTCTCCCTTGGAGTCAACCACAAGTCGGCGCCCGTGGGTATACGCGAGCGCATTGTTTTCGCCCCTGATCGCATGGATGAAGCGCTGGGAGGCTTGCAACGCGCCACGCCAGTCGACGAAGCGGCAATTCTCTCAACCTGTAACCGTACGGAAATCTATTTCCGCTCCGAAGCCAGCCATCCGGACCGCAAGGTCTTGCAGTGGTTGGGTGAGTACCATCGCCTCAAGCCTGACGAAATCCAACCTTACCTATACCGCCATACCCAAGACGATGCGGTGCGCCACCTTCTGCGGGTTGCCTGTGGCCTAGATTCTCTGGTCCTGGGCGAACCGCAGATATTGGGACAGCTCAAAGAGGCTTATCAAAGTGCCGGCAACTCAGGCACTCTGGGCCGACAACTGGGGCGCCTATTTCAACACGCCTTCTCGGTGGCGAAGAACGTTCGCACCTCCACGGCCATTGGATCTAGCCCCGTCTCCGTTGCATTTGCCGCTGTTTCTTTAGCCCGACAAATTTGGGGAGATATGCGTCCCCTGACGGCGATGATGATCGGCGCGGGTGAAACGATTGAGCTGGCGGCACGGCACTTACACAGCCATCAGGTGGGACATATCATCGTGGCCAATCGCACGGTGGAACGCGCACGACCTTTGGCCGATCAATTTGGTGCGGAAATTATTACTCTGCCGGCCATCCCCTCGCGCTTGCCCGAGGCGGACATTTTAATTTCTTCTACCGCCAGCCCCCTGCCGATTCTTGGCAAAGGCGCTGTGGAACGCGCATTAAAAGCGCGCAAACGGCGGCCTATGTTCATGGTGGATATTGCCGTCCCCCGCGACATCGAGCCGGAAGTGGGTTCTATGGAAAACATCTATCTATACACAGTGGATGATCTTGAGGATGTGATTCAGGAAAACCTGCAATCTCGCCGCGAAGCGGCGCGTCAGGCTGAAGAAATCATTGAGGCCCAAGTGCATAGCTTTATGGGCTGGCTGCGGGCGCAAAATGCCGTCGGCACTATCCGTGCTTTTCGTGACAAGGCCCATGGCGTGCAGATCGAAGTGCTGGACAAGGCGCTGGGCATGATAGAACACGGGAAAACTCCAGAGGAGGCTCTCACCTTCCTCGCCCATACCCTTACCAATAAGCTGCTGCATGATCCTTGCCATCGACTGAATGAGTCTGCGCGCGATGGCAAGCTCCATCTCATTGAAGCGGCGCAAACGCTGTTTGACCTGCCGGGTAGCGATAAGCCCACAGATAAATTCGGTTCGTGAAAGACTCCATACGTCGCAAATTGGAGCAGATCGCCGAGCGGTTTGAAGAACTCAGTGGGCTGCTGGCTGTTCCGGATGTTATCGAGGATCAGGAGCGTTTCAGGCGTTACTCGATGGAATATGCGCAGCTCGAGCCCGTGGCTCAAGGCTGGCGCGATTATTTGCGGGGCGCCTGGGAGCTAAAAACGGCGGAAGAGATGATGGCCGACCCAGATCCGGACATGCGTGCCATGGCTCAGGAGGAGGCAGCAGCGGCATCGGCAGCGCTGGAGTCCTTAGAACTTGACCTGCAAAAGCTGTTGATTCCCCGCGATCCTCATGATCAAAGCAATACCTTTTTGGAAATACGTGCCGGCACGGGTGGCGATGAGGCAGCTATTTTTGCGGGCGATCTGTTTCGCATGTACTGCCGGTATGCCGAATCACGGGGCTGGCAGGTAGAACTATTGTCGGCCAATGAGGGAGAACATGGGGGGTTCCGCGAGGTGATTGCCCGCATTATCGGTCAAGGCGTGTATTCGCGACTGAAATTTGAATCCGGCGCCCATCGGGTACAGCGGGTTCCGGAAACCGAATCCCAAGGCCGCATTCATACATCAGCGGCCACCGTCGCCATCATGGCCGAACCCGATGAAATGGAAATCCCAGATATTAATCCAGCCGATCTTCGCGTTGACACTTACCGCGCCAGCGGCGCCGGCGGCCAGCACGTCAATCGCACAGACTCAGCCGTGCGCCTGACGCATCTGCCAAGCGGCATTGTCGTGGAATGCCAAGAGGAACGATCCCAGCACAAGAACAAAGCCAAAGCTATGAGCTTATTGGCGGCACGCCTATTGGAGATGGAGGAAACGCGCCGCCATCAGGAACAAAGCGCCACCCGCAAAAGCCTCGTAGGCAGCGGTGATCGCTCAGAGCGCATTCGCACATACAACTTCCCGCAAGGGCGCGTCACTGATCATCGCATTAATCTCACCTTATACAAGCTTGAGGCCATTATTGCTGGTGAGCTTGACCCCATTATTGACCCTCTGATCAATGAGCATCAGACCGAGCAGCTGGCGCAGCTTGCCGACTAAAGACGCGTCATGAATTACCAGCAACTCCTGGCTGAGATGCAGCAAGCCCTAGAAGGCTTTGATGCCGCTGAACTCGAGGCCCAGTGGTTATTGGCTCATGCTCTATGCCGGGATCGCGCGTGGCTTTACGCCCATGGCGAGGACGAGATTACTGATCCATTGTTGCGGAATGAAACTCGAGCCTTGACGAATCGGCGCTGCCAGGGTGAGCCTTTGGCCTATATCTTGGGACATCAAGAGTTTTGGTCCTTACGACTTAGCGTCACGCCCGATGTCTTAATTCCACGCGCCGACACTGAGACCTTGGTCGAAGTGGCTTTGGCCTACTTACCCTCAAGTGACGCGCAAACCGTATTGGAGCTGGGCACAGGCTCAGGGGCCATCAGCTTAGCGCTGGCCAGCGAGCGGCCTTTACTGCACATCATCGCCACCGATCACAGCCCAAAAGCCTTAGCTGTGGCCCAACAAAATGCGCATGCTCTGGGGCTGGCGGAGCGCATCGAATTTTGCCAGGGCAACTGGTTTGCGCCCATCACAGGCCGGCGCTTTGATCTGATTATCAGCAACCCCCCTTATATCGCTGGGGATGATCCACATTGGCCTAGTTTGCGGCACGAACCGCAGATGGCATTGCACAGCGAGGCTGAGGGTTATGCCGATCTTTTCACCATCATTGATGCAGCAACCAAGCACCTCAATGAAGGCGGCTTACTGATACTCGAGCATGGCTGGAATCAGGCAGTGGCAGTACAAGAACGGATGACGCGAGCGGGTTTTCAGCAGGTTTCCAGTCGCCAGGATCTAGCAGGCCACCTTCGCTGTACCTTAGGTTATTGGATTTAATCTTGCATATTCCGGCGCGGTGGTTAGCATTACCCCATGGATAATAATGAAAATTACCTGCGGCAGCGCGAGCTGATTTTTAAGGGGCCGCAGAATGAAAATCAGCAAATTGAGGCTGCTTGGCTGATGCTGCGCGAAGCCGATGCGGTAATGGAGGTGCGTAGCGGCGGGGACAAACGCCTATGGGTTAGCTATGACATTCGCCGCATCACCTATGCGGAAATCGAGCAGGCGCTCATAGAAGTGGGCTTTCATTTGGACAATAGCCTGATCAGCAAACTGCGCCGCGCGTTGTATCACTACCAAGAAGACACCATTCGTGCCAACTTGGGATTAACCCGTGAGACCTTAAAAGGCGTGGCGCAAAAAGTCTTCATACACCATTATCAACAACAGGATCATGGCTGCCGGGATCAACGCCCCCGCCATTGGCGAGAGTATCTCTAGGCCTTGCCAGCGTCTGCGCTTGGGCGCGCCCACTCTGCCAAAAACGTCCGTGTCAACGCATCAGCAGCCTGCTGCCAAGACTGGTCGATCCCAAGACTTGTCAGTGAGCACACGTCCATCCCGGCATAGCCACAGGGGTTGATACGCTTAAAGACGCTTAAATCGGGATGCACATTAAAGGCGAGACCATGATAGCTGCCACCGCGCCGCACACGCAGACCCAAAGCGGCGATTTTGGCGCCATCAACGTAAACCCCGGGCGCATCTTGGCGCGCTATGGCGCTCACCCCCAACTCGGCCAAATAGCTGATCACACATTGCTCTAAGGCCGTCACTAAGCGACGCGCACCCCATTGGCGGCGCTTCAGATCCAGCAGCACATAGAGCACCACCTGACCAGGACCATGATATGTCACCTGCCCACCTCGATCGCTTTGTACTACCGGCACTGGCCCAGCATCGAGGATGTGTTCCGCATGACCACTGATACCTAGGGTGAATACCGACGGGTGCTCTAGCTGCCAGATCTCATCGGGGGTGTGGGGCTGGCGCTCCTCGGTGAACTGGCGCATCGCCTGCCAAGTAGTTTCGTAGGCCTGAAGGCCCAATCGCCGTATTTTTATCTCTGAGTCGCAACCCATGCCCTAAAGAGCCATGGTCACCAGTTCGCAGGATGTCAAATCCCGATAAATATCATCCAGTTGAGCACGGCTTTGAGCCTGGATCACCACAGTAATCGATACATACCGACCGGCACTGGATGCACGACTGGAAAAAGCATCGGCGCCCACTTCGGGGACATGGCGGCGAATGATTTCTTCCACGCGCTGGTGAAACTCAGGCAGTGCCGCGCCCATCACTTTGATGGGGAAATCACAGGGGAACTGAAACTCTATGCTGTCTTCATCACTCATGATTCCAGGGCCTGCCGTTCCTTTTTAAAGCGCTGATAGTGGGCATGCATCTGTTGCCACGCTGGGCCGGGTTTGCCATCGCCAACCGGCGTCTCATTCAAACGGGTCACGGGCAAAATCTCGCGGGTGGAGCTGGTCAACCAGATTTCCTGAGCGACGCTTAGCTGATCTTCAGGAATGACGGATTCCATCACCGGATAACCCTGTTGCTGGGCCAACTCAATCACTAGGTCGCGGGTAATGCCCGGCAGCAGATGCCGATCTTTAGGTGGCGTAACGATCACTCCATCGGCCACCACAAAAAGATTACTGGCCGCCCCCTCTACCGCCAAACCTTGGCGAATCAAAATGGCCTCAGCTGCTCCCTGTTCGACTGCTTGCTGGCGAGCCAAAACATTGGGCAATAAGCTGATGGATTTGATGTCACAGCGTGACCAGCGGTCATCACTTAGGGTGACAGCCGCCACGCCGGTCTTAAGGAGTTCCGCATCGGGCAAGCTGATGGGGTTGACCATGACCAGCACCGTAGGCTCAGCCGCTTTGGGAAAAGCATGATCTCGACGCGCTGCGCCACGCGTCACCTGAAGGTAAATACCGCGCTCGGGTCCGGGATTAAGACGTAATAATTCGGCAAACACCGACTTCCATTGTGGCAGCGATAGCGGATTGGGCAATCTCACTTGTTCCAGGCTGCGCACCAAACGCTGCAAGTGTTCATCTTCTTGCAACAGACAGCCGCCATAGACTGGGATAACTTCATAAACCCCATCCGCGAACAAGAAACCCCGATCCAGCACGGAAATACGTGCTTCGGACTCCGGCACATACTGGCCGTTTAAGTAGACCACCCGTTCACTCATGAAAATTGCTTCCAAACGGTATCAATCAAGCGCCGCAACCAGCCACCCTGAGCCACGGGCTCTAAGGCCACCAGGGGTTTCTCAATCAGCACTGAGTCGTCCAATGTGATTTGCAAACGTCCATAGTCTCTGCCTTGCACCAAAGGCGCCTCCAAGGGGTCAGCCAATTGCGTCGCAGCGCCCAAATCAGCGTAGCGGCCCCGTGGCAGAGTGACAAAAAGATCCTCCACCAAACCCAAAGGCACGGAGCGCTCTTCCCCACCCCAGACACGCCCCTCGATCACCACTTGTCCGGCGCGATAAATGCGCTGAGTTTCAAACTCACGGAAGGCCCAATTGTATAAGGCCTGTGATTCATTGGCGCGCACACGGCCACCTTCCTGGTGGTTAGAAGCACGAACACCCATGACCGTGACCACCATGCGCATCTCATCGCGCTGTGCCGATGACACCAAGTTATATCCCGCAGCGCTGGTCCAACCAGTCTTGCCGCCATCAACCGAATCATCCCGCCATAACAACAGATTACGGTTGTTCTGACTGATGCCATTGAAGGTGAAGCTGCGCTCGGCATAGTAGCGATAGAGTTCAGGAAACTCGCGAATCAAAGCCCGCATCAATAAAGAGATATCTCGAGCCGTGGTGTACTGTGTCTCATCGCTGGGAAGACCATGGCTGTTTTGAAACTGGGTGTCGTTCATACCTAAGGAGCGGGCTGTGGCGTTCATCAAATCGACAAAAGCCCCTTCGGTCCCGGCGATACGCTCAGCCAAAGCCACACAAGCATCATTGCCTGACTGCACAATCATGCCGCGCAATAAGTCTTCGACACCTACTTCATTGCCGACTTCAATAAACATGCGCGAGGCGCCACGCATGCCGGTACGCCAGGCGGCCTCACTGACCCGAATCGACTCATCTAGCCGCAGCTTGCCTTCATCGATTTCACGAAAGACCACATAGGCGGTCATTATCTTGGTAAGACTGGCGGGCTCCACGCGTTCATCAGGATCGCGCGCTGCTAGGAGATTTCCTGAGGCAAAATCCATCACCGCGAAATTGCGCGCCGATAAATCCGAGGGCGGAGGAACGCGGACATCCAGACCCAAAGCCAAGGAAGGGAATAGCAGGAATGCGGCGATAATGAGCCAACTTTTCATGGCCGGTAACAACCTCTTGGAGAAAAAAACCGAAATAGTAGCATGCCAGCTTTGGGCCACCGCACCGTCACTCGGCGATCACTGCCATCCCTGCAAATCCTAATTGCCGAAGATTTTCAATGAGTTGATGCGCCTCGAACTGATTGCGCTTGGGTCCAATGCGAACCCTAAAAAAACCATCAGAAGACTGCGCTCGGGAGGTGATGATCACCGATTCAATACCCGCATCCTGCAGCTGACGCTGTAACTGCTCGGCGTTGCGCTGTTCTCCAAAAGCACCCATTTGTACGAAAACCAAACTGTCTGCCTGCGTCATCGCAACCTCGGTTTGGGTGGTGATTGGCTCAGGACTTCTCGCAGGACGCTGCTCTCTCGCTACACGCTGAGGCTCCTCGCGCGCATTCAGCGCCACCACTTCAACGCGCGCCGTTCCCTGATCTACCATACCGATGCGATGCGCCGCTGCATAAGATAAATCAATGATGCGGCCGCGCAAAAAGGGGCCCCGATCATTTACCCGCACCACGACGCTGCGGCCGTTGTCCAGATTGGTGACGCGCACATACGTGGGAAGTGGCAGGCTCGTGTGCGCCGCCGTCATGGCAAACATGTCATAGGGCTCACCGCTAGAGGTACGGCGGCCATGGAACTTGGCGCCATACCACGAAGCCACTCCGCGTTCGCGATAACCCTCGGCACTATTCATGGTGTAGTAGCGCTGACCAAAAACTTCATAAGAAGGCGGGTTGCCATAACGGCTGGGCGGCTCAAAGCGAGGAGTGGGCTCAGGAATAGCGTCAAGATCAGGAATCGAGCGAGGATCGGGTGCGCGATCATCGAGCACCGGGCCATCTGGTTTACTGGCACACGCCGACAACACAACAATAACGACAGCTATCAGCAGCAAAGGGCCGATACGACTGGTCATTGACTCTCACCGACGGCACTTTGGGTGATGCGCTCCTTGCGAATCAAGCTCGCCAGCTCATAGACCGCCATGGCATAGAGAGGGCTACGATTGTAACGCGTAATCACATAAAAATTGGGGTAACCCAACCAGACTTCAAATCCGCTTTCGGTTTCTAATTCGATGATGGAGAACTGAGCATCTTCGGGCACTGGCCGCGTCGGTGTCACACCATGTTCGGCCAGTGTTTGAAGCGAGATGCGCGCGCGATAATCCCGACTCAGGAGTTCCTTGTATCGCTCGCCATCGACATCGGCACGCAATGCCACAGGTTCGCCCATGGCCCAGCCATGGCGTTGAAAATAGTTCGCAACACTGCCAATGGCATCGGGCCAAGAATTCATCAAATCACGACGGCCATCCCCACTAAAATCCACGGCATAGGCTCGGTAGCTCGAAGAGATGAACTGCCCTCGCCCCATGGCTCCCGCATAGGAACCTCGGGTCGCCAATAAGTCGATGCCCTCCTCCCGAACCAGACGCAGAAAATGCGCTAATTCCGAGCGAAAAAAATTTGCTCTTGGCGGATAATCAAACCCCAGGGTCATCAAAGTGTCTAGCACTGGGAAGTTGCCCTGGTTGCGGCCGTAGGAGGTCTCAACGCCGATAATCGATACGATAATCTCTGGGTTCACTTGGAACGCACGACTGGCTCGTAAAATCAGCGCTTCGTGCTCCTGCCAGAAAGCCACACCCTCATTGATTCGCTGCTGAGTGATAAATATCGGCCGGTAGGTTTTCCAGGGGCGCGCCTCGGCTGGGGCCGAGATTAAGTCAATGACTCGTTGCTGTGGTCTGGCGTTGGCAAAGAGCTCGCGCAGCTGCGCCTCATCAAAACCTTCTGCCACGAGTTCAGAGATAAAAGACTGCACCTCTTCACGTTGCAGGTAAGGGGGCTCACCGGCGACATAACGCGCCTGTGCATGGCCCGCAAAACCGAGTAAAACAGCGGCACATACAACGGCAATCAATCGTTTCATCATGGTGCGAGCAGTCGCCTGTGAGAATGAATGGACATCAGAATACCGAAACCTGCCATCAGGGTCACCAGCGAAGTCCCGCCGTAACTAAAAAGCGGTAGCGGCACGCCAACCACCGGCACAAGCCCTGAAACCATGCCGATATTTACGAACACATAGGTGAAGAAAATGAGGCTTAAACCACCCCCCAAAAGACGCGAATAGGTGTCTTGAGCCTGCAGCGCAATAGACATGCCACGCAAAATCACAAACAGATAAAGCACCAGCAGCAGCAGAACCCCAAGTAAACCAAACTCTTCGGCATAAACGGCAAAAATGAAATCGGTGGAGCGCTCGGGCAGGAATTCCAGCTGAGATTGGGTACCGTTTAACCAACCTTTTCCGTATAGCCCACCAGAACCAATGGCGATTTTGGATTGAATGATGTGATAACCCGCACCCAAGGGATCACTCTCGGGGTTCAATAAAGTCAGCACTCTTTGTCTTTGGTAGTCCTTCATCCAATACCAAAGCAGGGGCAAAGCCATCATGCCCAGCCCGCCCAACAACATCACCAGACGCCAGCGAATGCCAGCGAGAATAATTACCGCGACACCCCCACCGGCCACCAACAGCGCCGATCCGAGATCCGGTTGCTGCGCAATAAGAACGGCGGGAATGACGACGATGGGAACGGCCAGCAGCAGCTCATGCCAACGTGGCGGCAAGGGCTTTTCCGCAAAATACCAAGCCAAAGCCATGGGCACTGCCAACTTCATCAGCTCTGACGGCTGGAAACGGACAAACCCAAGATTCAGCCAACGTTGGGCCCCCTTGCCGACCTCGCCAAAGAAAGCCACGGCCACCAACAGCAGTACCCCAGCCACAAAGATCCAGGGCGTCCATCGCTGCAGCTGTTCAGGGCTGATTTGTGCCATGACGATCATCGCCAATGATGCCACTCCCAAGCGCATACCCTGCTTGGTCAACATATCGATGTTTTCTCCGCTGGCACTGTAAAGCGCTGCCAAACCCAGCCCCAATAAGAGCAGGATACCCAATAGAAGCAGGGGGTCGAGCCGCAAAACGCCCAACAACTGTCCGCTTACAGAGCGGTCGTCTTCGATGCTGCGCAGCAGGCTCAAGAGCCATCTCCTAACAAATAGGCATCCACCACCTGGCGCGCTATGGGTGCTGCCACGCGGCCACCGCTGCCGCCATTCTCAACAATCACCGCCACTGCAATACGCGGATCATCAGCGGGGGCAAACCCAACAAATAAGGCATGATCGCGCAGCTTCTCCGGAACCAACTCTTCGTCATATTCCTCGTCCTCAGCCAAGCCAAATACCTGAGCCGTCCCAGTCTTACCGGCCATCTGATAGAGCGCATCACGGCCGGTGCGAAATGCCGTGCCATAGGGTTGATGCATGGTATTGACCATGGCTTCTATGATCGGATCCCATAGACTGTCGCGGCGAACTGTCACTGGCTGCAAACCATTACGTCCACGTTCACTGCTGGGCAGATCCATGTCGGTCTCGTGAGACTTTAGTAAGTGCGGAGTGACCCGCTGCCCACGCATTGCCAGCGTGGCGGTGATACTGGCTAACTGCAGAGGCGTGGTGAGCATATATCCTTGACCAATCGCAGCGATAATGGTTTCCGCGGGAAACCATGACTCACCCATGGCCTGCCGCTTCCAAGCCCGACTGGGCAAGACGCCGCGGCGCTCTCCCAACAAATCGATTCCCGTAGCCTCTCCGATACCAAAAAGACCAAAGAATTCAGACATACGGTCGATACCCATGCGATGCCCGAGGTCATAAAAATACACGTCGGATGAGCGCGCAATCGCCTCATCCATATTCACCCAACCATGATAAGTCCAGTCACGAAAACGCCGAGAATAATTGGGCAACTGGTAGTAACCCGGGGTATACATAGAGCGGGATGGCACAATCAACTCATGTTCTAAACCACCCAAAGCCAGCACTGGCTTCAAGGTAGACCCCGGTGGATACTGACCGGCCAAAACTCGATTAAACAAAGGGCGCCGCGGATGGCTCATCAACTCGGAGTAGGTGTGTTGGGGAATGCCGTGAAAGAACAGGCCAGGATCAAAGCTGGGTGTACTGACCATCGCCAGCACTTCGCCGTTACGCGGATCTAGTGCTACCACTGCACCGGCTGATTGCCCCAAAGCCTGCTCGGCTGCTAGTTGCAGAGTGACGTCAATGGTGAGCGTGATGTCCTGACCGGAAATCGGCGGCTGCTCTTCCAAGGTACGCAACACGCGCCCCTGAACATTAGCCTCAACGCGCCGCAGTCCCACCTGACCATGCAGCTTATCTTCGTAAAAGCGCTCAACTCCGGTCTTACCGATGTGCATGGTGCCGGCATAATTGCGCCGATCGATGCGCTGTAGTTCATTCTCATTGATACGGCCCATGTAACCTAAAACGTGCGCCAAAGAAGCGCCGTAAGGATAATGTCGGGCCGGCCTGGCGTAGAGATCCACTCCAGGAAATAAATGCCGGTTCAAGGCAAAAAGAGCAATTTCCTCATCGCTCAGATTGCTTTTCACAGCCACATTATTGAATCGTCGCGAGGTGCGCAGCCCGCGCTGAATACGCTCGAGGTCTTGTGGCTCTAGCCTAATAAGCTCGCCAAGCCGAGCCAGCGTATCTTCCAAATCCCGCACCTGTTCGGGAATCAGTTCAAGCTGATGTGAGGGGCGGTTTTCCGCAATTACCACGCCATGGCGATCAAAGATCAAACCACGCGGCGGCGGCAGAGCCTCAATTCGGACGCGATTATTTTGCGATAAAGTCGCAAAGTGGCTGTGGTTGACCACTTGCAGGTAGGTTAGTCGCACACCCAGTAGGCCAAGCAGCAGTGCGGCCACCACCGTGGCAATAATAATCCGCACGCGGAACAGATGCTGTTCCTGCTGGTGGTCTTTAAGCCTTTGCCGCCGCATCATCCCCTTTCAACAGGGAAAGTCCAGAACTCAGGCTTGTTGTTCATAGCGCTTGATGGATGCGGTAATTTCCGCCCGAGCAGCATCTACACCCGCCCAACCGTCAACGCGCACCCATTTGCCTGGCTCCAATTCTTTATAGTGTTCAAAGAAATGGCGGATCTGCTCGAGCAACAAGGGCGGCACATCTTCAGGACCCTGAATATGCTGATAAACGGGGCTGAGCTTGTCGATAGGAACAGCCAATACTTTTGCGTCTTCACCCGATTCATCGGTCATCTTCAACATACCTACGGGGCGGGCACGAATCACGCTACCGCTGAGCAGCGGATAAGGGGTAAGTACCAAAACATCCACGGGATCCCCATCATCGGAGAGCGTATGCGGCACGAAGCCGTAATTGCAGGGATAGAACATCGGCGTCGCCATAAAACGATCAACGACCAAAGCACCGCTGTCCTTGTCCACCTCATACTTCACGGGCGAGGCGTTGGCGGGGATTTCGATGATGACGTTGATATCGTCGGGCACAGATTTGCCCACAGGGATGTTTGCGATATTCACTCAAAGAGCCTCTTAAATGGGTGCTAAAGCCCACAGTATAACGGGTTGTGGAGCAATACGAACCGCCTCAGAAACAATTTCCATGATCCAAGCATCTTGCGCCAGCTTCACCGGAGCGGTTATAACCCGAGACAAACTATACTCTTTTACCCAAATTCAGGTGGAGAAAAACATGCGTATCGTTCTTTTGGGCGCTCCGGGCTCGGGCAAAGGCACGCAGTCAAAACTTATTGTTGACCGCTACCGCATCCCGCAAATTTCCACCGGCGATCTCCTGCGTGCCGCAGTTTCCGCGGGCACCCCGCTCGGGCAAAAAGCCAAAGCGGCGATGGATGCCGGGGACTTAGTCTCCGATGACATCGTCTTGGGGATGATTCGCGAACGCTTGGCTATGCCCGATGCTCAGAGCGGCTATATTCTCGACGGATTTCCGCGCAATCTAGCGCAGGCAAAAACACTGGATGACATGCTCGGCGATCTGCATCAGCCCCTGGATGCCGCCATTCTAATCGATGTCGATTTGGAAAAACTAAAGACCCGTCTTACCGGTCGTCGTAGCTGCGCGGATTGTGGCGCGGTCTATAATATTCACACCAATCCGCCGTCTCGTGAAGGCGTCTGCGATGCCTGCGGCGGCACCAACCTGATTCATCGGGCTGACGATAAAGAAGAAACCATCGCCAGCCGTCTCAAGGTTTATGAGGACCAGACTAAGCCTCTAATCGAGCATTACAGCGCGCAGGACCTATTGCATAGTATTCAGGGAGAAGGTGAGATCGAGGATGTGTTTGCTGCAGTAGCGGCGGTCTTAAGTAAGCACTAAAAATCCTTGCGGCGTTTTCACCCACGATTTTTATTGTTGGCAGCAGCCCTGCTGCCAACGACGACCTTGGGCGAATGGGCCTTATGCACATATCAGCCTGAGCCACCTGCTGTATTGTTCCCCGCCGATGGACAGCTTCGCCTCTTTGGTGATTCGGGTTTCATGGATCGAGGCGGAATCTCAGAACTGATCGGCAATGCTGAGGCACATCAAGATGCACGCAGCATTTATGCCGATCGAATTGAATACGACGAAGCCCAAGGGCGCGTTGATGCCTTTGGCAATGTGCAGTTGGATGTGGCGAGTGAATTAAGCATTACTGGGCCAGAAGGGTTTATTTTTTTAGAGACGCTACAGGGTGAGTTTCGCGAGGCGGAATACTTCCTATACCCTCGCCATGCTCGAGGCGAGGCGGATTTAATCGAACCGCGCGGTGAAAACCGCACCCGGCTGACCCGCGCGAGCTACACCACTTGCGATCCAGGTCGCAATGATTGGTTACTCAGGGCATCGCGCGTCGATCTTAATCAAGAGACTGGAAGGGGCGTGGCCAGAAATGCTTGGCTGAGCTTTTACCGCGTGCCATTACTATACACGCCTTACGTGGATTTCCCGATTGACGATCGGCGTAAATCCGGCTTTCTCATCCCCAGTTTCGGCAACTCGACCAGTACCGGCACCGATATTGAAATCCCTTATTACCTCAATTTAGCACCACAGCGTGACGCGACGATAGCACCCCGCTATATGCAAAGACGCGGCACCATGCTGCGCACCGAGTACCGCTACCTAACTTCGGCGAGCAGCGGTCAGCTGGAACTGGATTATCTGCCCAATGATTCTGTCTATAACGATGACCGTAGCCTATTTGCCTGGCAGCATCGCTGGGATATTTCTCCAAGACTGGGGTTCTCGACCTTTGGGTCAACGGTATCAGACCCTGAGTATTTTGATGATTTTGCAGACAGCCTGAACATCACCAGTGCCACCCATTTGGAAAGACGTGCTGATCTGAATTATCGCGGTAATGGCTGGAGTCTTCTGGCACGGGCTCAGGACTATGAGACCATCGACCCAAGTATCGCTGGCCGATCACGTCCCTACAAACGCCTGCCGCAAATTCAATGGCGCAGCAGCGGTGGCTTTGCGGGCAGCGATCTGGATTACCGCTTAGATGCGGAATGGGTGGCGTTCGATCGACGTGATTCATTAACAGCGCAGCGTACCGATGTGACCTATGGCTTAAGCTGGCCACAACGCGCCCCGGGGTGGTTTTTTACGCCTAAGGCCAGTTATCGGCTGACCCACTATGCTTTAAACAATATTGAGGCGGATAATGCCTTTGCCTCTGGGGATGATTCGCTCAGCCGTGCACTACCAACGGTCAGCCTGGATGGGGGGCTATTTTTCGATCGCTTCTTCGGTGAGCAACGCCTGCAGACCCTAGAGCCCCGCCTTTTCTACACCTACACGCCGTTTCGAGATCAAGACGACATTCCGCGCTTTGACACTTCAAGGTTCGGGTTTAGTTTCGATCAGATGTTTAATGAACAACGATTCAGCGGTGCAGACCGCGTCGGCGATACCAATCAGATCACCACCGCGCTCACCACCCGCGTCATCAATTTGGACTCGGGCATCGAGGAATTCCGCGCCAGCTTGGGGCAAATTCATTTTCTCAGCGACCGACGGGTAGGCTTAGGATCCAATCAAATTGAAACGGAATCCGCTTCTTCCTACATCGGTGAGGCGGCTTGGCGACCCTGGCGGTCCGTGAGTGTGAGAACCACCGCGCAATGGGATAAAAATTGGGAACAAATTGAACAGGGGACGACTCAATTACAATATCGACCCGACCAGCAGCGCGTCTTGAACCTGGCGCACCGATACCGCCGAGACAATCAAGAGCAAGTCGACTTTTCTGCCGCTTGGCCGCTGGGCTCTCGCTGGACGGCTGTGGGACGTTGGTCCTATAGCTTGCGCGACCAAGAAGACCTTGAAGCCTTTGCGGGGCTGGAATATCGGAGCTGTTGTTGGGCTGTGCGGCTTTTGGGACGACGTATCCTCACAGCAAACACAGAAGAGCCGTATAATGAGGGCGTTTTTCTACAACTTATTTTTAGCGGCATGGGCAGTTTGGGTGACCCACTGGGCGAGCTGATTTCTGAGGGTGTCTTAGGTTATGAAACAGATTATTAAATCGATGCTGGCCTGTGCGCTACTCGGCGCCTACGCTTTAAACGCCGCGCAAGCTCAAGGAACGGTCCCGCAGGCGGGCGATGGTGAACTCTTAGATCGCGTTGCTGTTGTGGTCGATGAAGATGTGATCATGCAAAGTGAGTTGCTCGAGCGTCTGCGCTTGATTGAACAGCAAATTGCCGCTCGCGATGGTCAGAGACCGCCTCGCGAGGCTTTACTCAGACCCGTTCTGGATCGCTTGATCATGGAGCGTTTGCAATTACAGGAGGCCAGTCGCCTCGGCATTCGCATTGATGACATCAGTCTGAACAATGCGCTGGAAAACATCGCCCGTGAAAATCGCATGAGTTTAGGGCAGTTTCGCGATCGCTTGGTAGCCGACGGTATCGATTTCAGGGCTTTTCGCGAACAGATTCGTGACGAAATGACCATCTCACAACTGCATCGGCGCCGTGTGGATACACGTATTCAGGTGAGTGAGCAGGAAATCGATGATTTGATTGCCAGCGAGAGCGGTGCTATTGATCGCAATTTAGAATATCGGTTACAGCATCTGCTTATTTCCCTGCCGGAGGGTGCCAATCCTGAGCAAATTCGCGAAGCGCGGGCGCGCGCTGAAGCGATTCGCAGCGAAGCCTTGGACGGAGCTGATTTCTCACAACTGGTGTTGCGTGAATCTGAAGGGCAAACCGTGCTGGATGGCGGCGATTTGGGTTGGCGTTCCGCCGCCCAAGTCCCAACCTTGTTCTCGCGTCATGTAGTGCTCATGCGTGAGGGTGACATCAGTGAAGTCATTCGCTCTCCTTCGGGCTTTCATCTAGTCAAGCTGACTGAGCGCCGCGGCAATGAGCAGGTACAAATCGAACAAACACGTGCCCGCCACATTCTGATCACACCCTCGGAGATCCTCACCCCCGAAGAGGCACGTGAGCGGCTGCGCAATCTCTATAACCGCATTGCCGATGGTGCAGATTTTGCGGAACTGGCGCGGGCGCATTCTGATGACCCTGGCAGTGCCACGCGCGGCGGAGACCTAGGCTGGGTTGACCCCGGCATGATGGTTCCGGCCTTTGAGGACGTCATGAATCGTACCGCCGTGGGTGATGTCTCAGAGCCCTTTGCTAGCCCCTTTGGTTTTCATATTCTGCAAGTCACTGAACGGCGCAGCCACGATAGTTCTCGCGAGATCATGCGGGCTCAAGCTCGTGACCTCATTCGCGAGCGAAAACGTGAGGATGAACTGGAGATTTGGTTGCGTCGTTTGCGCGATGAATCTTTTGTCGAGTATCGCCTTGATGATCCTCTGGCAGCAGGCATGGAACGTGGCCGCCGCCTGCGGTGAGTGAGCGGGTCCCCAGAGTCGCCATTACCCCGGGGGAACCGGCGGGTATCGGGCCTGATTTAGTTTGCCAGCTGGGTATGCATGCCAGTGCTGCCCAGCGCGTGGTAGTCGCCGATCTTGAGCTCATGCGACAACGCGCAAGACAGCTATCCTTGCCTGTGGAGTTCACCCCCTTCGACGCGGATCAACCGGCGGTGGCCGACCACCCCGGCGTCATGCATGTCATGCCCGGAGTGCAGATCTCTGCGCCCGCACAAGCCGGCCAACTGAATCCAGCCAACGCCCAGTATGTCCTTGAGACGCTGAAAAAAGCCGCTGACGGGTGTTTACAAAATCTGTTTTCGGCCATGGTCACCGGACCCGTGCACAAAGGCGTAATCAATGATGCGGGAATCACTTTTACTGGGCATACCGAATTTCTTGCCGAGCGCTGTGGTCAGGTTTTACCGGTGATGATGCTGGTAGCTGATGATCTGCGTGTTGCGTTGCTTACCACGCATCTGCCGCTTCGCGCTGTTGCCGACGCCGTGACGGCTGAGCGCCTGATTGCGGTGCTGCGCATCCTGCAGGCTGATCTGCAGGCTAAGTTTAAGATTGACCAGCCGCGTATCGTCGTAGCCGGTCTTAACCCGCACGCAGGGGAGAATGGCCATCTGGGTGATGAAGAATGCCGCATTATCATCCCCGTACTCGATCAGCTGCGTCGTGAAGGCATGCACTTAGAAGGCCCACTGCCGGCGGATACCTTGTTCACGCCCCGACATCTACGGGATGCCGATGCCGTGCTTGCGATGTACCATGATCAGGGCTTGCCAGTACTGAAGCATGTTGGATTTGGTCATGCGGTGAATATCACTCTGGGACTGCCGATGATTCGCACTTCGGTGGATCATGGCACGGCGCTGGATCTTGCTGGCACGGGCCAAGCCGATATCGGCAGTTTAGAGGCAGCGCTGCAAATGGCCGTGGATTTAAGCCAAAAGGCACCGCTGTCCTCTTCGGCCAGCCGCTAGATCCGATGGAACATCAAGCACGCAAACGCTTTGGGCAGCACTTTTTGCATGACCCCGGCGTTATCCAACGCATGATTAACGCCATCCATCCCTGCGCCGGCGATACCTTGGTGGAAATCGGTCCAGGACTCGGCGCCATTAGCCGAGGCTTGCTTGAGCGCCTTGGCCGTTTGCACGTTGTCGAACTCGATCGGGATGTGATTCCGCTGCTACAGCGAGCCTGCGCGGGTCTTGGTGACTTACAGATTCATCAACAAGATGCGCTGAGCTTCGACTTAAATGACATCATTGGTCCAAGGCCACTGAGGGTGGTGGGAAATCTTCCCTACAACATATCCACGCCTTTGCTGTTCCACTTGCTCGAGCAGATCGAGCAAATTGCTGATATGCATTTTCTGTTGCAAAAAGAGGTGGTTGACCGACTCACCGCGCCTCCGGGTGGCAATGCCTATGGGCGTCTGAGTGTGATGATTCAGTATCACTGCCAGGCGATGCGCCTGTTTGATGTGGCACCGGGCGCCTTCAATCCACCACCTAGGGTCAACTCTGCCGTGGTGCGCCTAATCCCACATAGCCAACCTTTGCGCGTGGCCAGCAACCCACAACATTTGGGCAGGCTGGTGCGTGATGCATTTTCTCAGCGTCGCAAAACACTGCGCAATGCGCTGAGTCTTTATTGCCCGCCAGCGATGATCGAGGCACTTGAAATCGACCCTCAACGACGACCAGAAACCTTGAGTGTGGATGATTTCGTGCGTTTGAGTAACGCCTGCCTGGATCGCCAAGGCTCGAAGCCCGTTTAAGGCTCGGGTTACACTGTTGAAAGCTTATCCATGAAGGAGTTGCGCTGAATGTCGAACACCAACCCACTGCTGCAGGCACGCGCTCTGGGACAGAGCATTTGGTATGACTATATCCGCAGTGACTTAATGTCCAGCGGGCAGCTTGCCGAGCTCATTGCGCAGCATGGCTTGGCCGGCTTGACTTCCAATCCCGCAATTTTTGATAAAGCCATCAGTGATAGCTCGCTTTATGATGAGCGCATCCGCAAGCAGCGACAACGCGAACCGGATATCAGCACGGCCGATCTTTTTTATCAACTAGCCATAGAAGATCTTCAGGCAGCCGCTGATATTTTTGCGCCCACTTATGCAAAAACCAACGGCCGTGACGGTTATGTCAGCCTCGAGGTTTCGCCGGATTTGGCGCATGATGCCAAGGCGACGATTCATCAGGCTTTAGAGCTACATGCCCGTGTCAAGCGCCCCAACCTGATGATCAAGGTGCCGGCCACCTTGGCGGGGATCGATGCCATTGAACAGCTGACTGCCGAAGGAGTCAGCGTTAACGTCACGCTCTTATTCTCTCTGGAGCGGTATCAGGCAGTACTCAGCGCTTACATGCGCGGTCTAGAGTCGCGTCTTGCTGCGGGTAAGAACATTAGCAATATCGCCTCTGTAGCCAGCTTTTTCATCAGCCGCGTCGACAGCGCTGTGGATGCGCTGCTCAAAGATCGGCTGCAGCAAGGCCAATCTGTGAGCCATTTGCTGGGGCAAATCGCCATCGCCAATGCACAGCTGGCTTATGCTCATTACCAGGACACTTGTAGCGGTGCCGACTGGCAGAAATTGGCGGCTGCAGGGGCACAAACACAGCGCCTTTTGTGGGCGAGCACGGGTACCAAGGACCCTGAGTATCGTGACGTGGTTTATGTCGAAGCACTGATTGGTGAGAACACGGTCAACACCCTACCCCCAGCTACTTATGAAGCGTTTCTTGACCACGGCGTGGCGTCCACGCAACTGCCTGCGCCCGCCCATGAAGCGGCTCCACGTCTGAGCGCTTTAAGCGATTTAGGCATTGACCTGACCAGCATCACCGACAGACTCGAACGGGAGGGCGTGCAGGCCTTTGTCGATGCCTTCGACCATTTGTTGCAAACCGTTGACCGCAAGCGGCGGCAATTGCAGGCCTCCTAGTCAGCCAACATGCCTGGTCAATGCTTTTTGGCAGCAGACATCGGCGGCACACGCGCCCGCTTGTTGTTGGGCGAAACTCGAGAGAATGACAATGGTTGGCAGCCGATAGCCCGCTGGGAAACCCTGTGCGGCGACCATGCCTCAATCGAGGATTTGTTACAGACATTCCTCAAAACCCAGACCGTCGGCTCTATTGACGTGGCGGTCTTGGCGGTTGCTGCACCTGTTGATATGAATGCGCCATTCCAAAAAGTGACATTAACCAATCTCGCTTGGCAGGTGGATATTCAAAAACTCACCCAGCTTCTGGCGATCACAGAGGTTCATTTATTGAATGATTTTGCGGCCATTGCGCAGGGTCTTGATGATTTACCACCGGACTCGCTATTTTGGCTGCAGACGGGCACGCCCAATAATCAGGCGCCGCGCTTGGTGGTGGGCGCTGGCACGGGCCTTGGCGCTTGCCTGCGCTTGTCTGGCCCCACGCCTCAAGTATTGGCCACAGAAGCCGGACATGCGGGCTTTGCGCCCAGCAATGCACTGCAACAGTCACTTTGGCAATTCATCCACGCCCAACAGGGCCGTTGCACACGCGAGGATCTTTTGAGCGGCCGCGGCATTGCCCGTATCGCCGCGTTCTTTTGTGGACAGCCAGATATGACCAGCCCCGCATTAGAAAAGGCCCTTGAAGAGACTGATCCGGCCGCACAAATCGCTGCACTAGCACTGGAACAGGAGGACCCTCTAGCACTGCGGGTGTTGCAGCAATTTATCGAAATGTACGGCAGTCAGGTGGGGGATCTGGCGCTGGATTGCTTACCCTTTGGCGGCGTCTATATTGCCGGGGGAATTGCTGCGAAGCTGCGTCCCCTGCTGACGACTAGCGGCTTCATTGAAGCCTTTACCCACAAGCCACCCATGCAGCACCTATTGCAGCGCATGCCGGTGGGTATTATTCAAGAAACGGATGCCGGGCTGCTGGGCGCAGCCCGGTATGCCAGAGAGCGATTGCGCGCCTGATTTAAACTAGCCGCACTTGCTGTCGCCGCAATTCAAGCAGGTCAGGCAGTTATCCATGACCACCACAGCTTTGGTGTGACATTTGCCGCATAAAGTAGCGGTCGCCGGGAAATTACCTTCCGCTTCACCCACGGTGCCGGCGTCGGTTAGAGCTTCAAATTCCGCCCGCTTTTCCTGTACGTGGCGCTGCTGATGCTCATCGAGTTTGTCTTTGATAAGACCAATCATGCGCATATGGCTTTCGATCGCATCGCCAATCTCGGCCACCAGCGAGGGCATGTATTTGCCACCCTTTTTGAAATAGCCACCACGCGGGTCAAACACCGAGCGCAGCTCTTCCACCAAAAAGGTAACGTCCCCACCCTTACGGAACACTGCCGAGACAATCCGCGTCAGAGCGACGATCCACTGAAAGTGATCCATGTTCTTTGAATTGATGAAAATCTCAAAGGGCCGGCGCAATTCATGCTCTGTGCCTGGGTTTAACACCACATCATTAATCGTCACATAGAGTGCGTGCTCGGACAGCGGCGTCTTGAGCTTATAGGTCGAACCCAAGAGCATCTCCGGACGCTCCAGTTTTTCGTGCATTTGCACGACCTTAGCGGTGACCTCGGCAGCAGGGGTAACCGCCTGCTCTGCCGCTGGCGCTTCTGCAGCCGGCTGAGTTTCTGGTTCGTCCTTCTGAATGCCGAAGTCGACAATTTGTTTTGCGATCTGAATAGCCATTGTTGTCACTCCGTAATCAGAATTTACCGTAGTACCCTTCTTTCAGGGCATCGTAGAGATTAGCGGCCGTATGAGTCTCGCCGTCGTATTCAATTTCCTCATTGCCCTTGGCGAGCACCGTGCTGCCGTCCTCTAAGACAAAGCGATACACGGTATTCTCCAGATCCTTTTCCTTAACCAGAACGCCCTGGAAGGCCTCAGGATTGAAACGGAAGGTGGTACAGCCTTTCAAACCCTGCTCATAGGCATAGAGATAAATATTCTTGAAATCCTCAAAAGGATAATCGGTGGGTACATTGGCTGTTTTTGAAATGGAGGAATCAATCCATTTCTGCGCCGCGGCCTGCACGTCGACATGCGCCTTGGGGGTGATGTCATCGGCGGTGATGAAATAATCCGGCAGCTGGGCCTCGGGATCATCGGAATAAGGCATGGCCTTGGGATTAATCAGCTCGCGATAAGCCAGCAGTTCAAAGGAGAAGACATCGACTTTTTCCTTTGATTTCTTACCGGTACGAATTACATTGCGCGAATAATGGTGCGCAAATGAAGGCTCAATCCCATTACTGGCGTTATTCGCTAGCGACAGGGAAATAGTCCCGGTCGGTGCGATAGAGCTGTGATGGGTAAAACGGCAGCCCTCTTTTTCGAGCTCTTTCACCAACTGTGGGTCGGCCTCGGCAATCTTCTGCATATAGCGGCTGTAACGCGCATGCAAGACACGCCCAGACAGCTTTTGGCCCACTTTGATACCGTCAGCTTGCATCTCGGGACGCAGACGCAGCATCGCTGGTGTCACTTCAAACTCTTCATCCATGATTGGTGCCGGCGCTTTTTCACGCGCCAACTCCAAACCTGTACGCCAGCCGGCTAAAGCCATTTCGCGGGTGACTTCCTCGGTGAAGGATAGCGAGTTGCCATCGCCATACTTCATGCCCAGCATAGTGATGGTAGAGCCTAGACCCAGGTAGCCCATGCCATGACGCCGCTTACGCTCAATCTCACCTTGCTGCTGTGACAGTGGCAAGCCATTAACCTCAACCACGTTGTCTAGCATACGGGTGAACACCGAGACCACCTCGCGGAAACCATCCATATCAAAACGTGCTTCGGGGGTGAATGGATCCTGCACAAATCGGGTCAAATTGACCGAGCCCAGCAGACAAGCCCCATAAGGCGGCAGGGGCTGCTCACCACAGGGATTAGTGGCGCGGATGTTTTCACACCACCAGTTATTATTCATTTCATTCACTTTGTCGATGAGCACGAAACCCGGTTCGGCATAGTCATAGGTGGAAGTCATTACCACGTTCCACAAATTGCGTGCCGGCACGTGCTTATAAATCCGACAGGCAACCTGGCCTTCGTCGTTGCGCACGTACTTGCCATCACCCGGCCAGTCACGCCAGAGAACTTGGGAAGCATCATTGATATCGATGCCATCGAGTTCCACTTCCTGTTGTTTTACCGGGAAAGCCAGCGGCCAGTCGGTATCGTCGCGCACTGCTTCCATAAAGTCCGCGGTAATCAGCAAGGACAGATTGAACTGCCGCAGGGTACCGTCTTGACGTTTGGCCTTAATGAAATCCATCACGTCAGGGTGGCCAATGTCAAAGGTCCCCATCTGCGCGCCGCGACGGCCGCCGGCTGAGGAGACGGTGAAACACATTTTGTCGTAGATCTCCATAAAGGAGAGCGGGCCAGAGGTGTAGGCGCCGGCACCGGAGACATAAGCGCCGCGTGGACGCAGGGTAGAGAAGTCATAGCCAATACCGCTGCCCGCCTTAAGCGTTAAACCAGCCTCATGCAGCTTATCGAGAATATCGTCCATGGAATCGGTAATCGTTCCCGACACGGTGCAGTTAATCGTTGAGGTGGCTGGCTTATGCTCTTGAGCGCCAGCATTCGCCACAATCCGGCCAGCAGGGATCGCGCCTTGACGCAATGCCCAAAGAAATCTTTCGTGCCAATGTTCGCGCAATTCTGGGGTAGCTTCCACATCCGCCAATGCGCGCGCTACGCGCTTCCAAGTATCATCAATCGTTTGGTCTACCGGCGCTTCGGAACGACTGCGCAGTCGGTATTTTTTGTCCCAGATATCGATAGATGCGGGCTGAAGAGGCACCTCTTTTGAAGTTACTGCCGCAAGCACTTGACGGGCCTGAGATTTCATCGTGAGCTATCCCCTATTTCTACAATCTGTTGTGGTTTCTTTGGCGACACCCACACTATGTAGTGGGTCACATCAGCAGCGAGGCTATAGCCAGACGGTGGAAATTGCAAGTATGAACGGTCGATTTTTTTCTTTCCTCGCCCATAAAAAGGGCCTCAAAAGAGGCCCTTTTTATGCTGTAGCCTAGGCCTGATGCGGCCCCGAGATGAATATCACGCAGCCATCATCAATGTGTTCATCCGGCGCACAAAACCGGCGGGATCTTCCAGTTGCCCACCTTCGGCCAAGATGGCCTGATCGAGCAACAAGCTGGCCCAGTCTTGAAAGCGCTGTTCATCACTTTCGGCCTGCATTCGCTGGATCAATTGATGCGCCGGATTCACCTCAAGCACCGGCCGCGTGCGCGGCACATCTTGGCCAGCCTGCTTGAGCAACTGTTGCATGTACAGCGCCATATCATGCTCGGAGAGCACGATGCAGGCCGGGGAATCGGTCAGGCGATGAGAAAACCGCACGTCTTCCACCTGTTGCTCGAGGGCATTTTTTAGGCGCGGCAGTAAATCTTTGGCTTGCTCTTCAGCCTCCTGCTGAGCTTTTTTCTCGTCCTCGGAATCGAGTTTGCCTAAATCCAAATCGCCTTTGGCGACTGATTTCAGCTTTTTCCCCTGAAACTCCGTCAGATGTGCCACCAGCCACTCATCCACCCGATCAGACAGGAGCAGCACTTCGATACCGCGTTTGCGAAACACCTCTAGATGGGGGCTGTTGCTGGCCGCCGCATGAGAATCGGCGGTGATGTAATAAATGCAGTCCTGATCCTTGGACATGCGCGCCACATAGTCCTCAAGCGAGACGTCTTGCTTGGCCTCACCGGAATGGGTGCTGGCGAAACGCAGCAGCTGAGCAATTTGTTCCTGATTGGCATGATCCTCGGCGGGACCTTCCTTGAGCACACGGCCGAATGCCTCCCAAAACTCGGCATATTGCTCGGGTTGGTTTTTTGCCATATCCGCCAGCAGCCCCAGGATTTTCTTCACCGAACCTGAGCGCATGCCGTCAATTAAGCGATTGCTTTGCAGGATCTCACGGGAAATGTTCAATGGCAGGTCAGCTGAGTCAATCACGCCCCGCACAAAGCGTAGATAAGTCGGCATCAACTGCTCTGTTTCTTCCATGATGAAGACGCGCTGTACATATAACTTGATACCCTGGCGGCGCTCTCGATCCCAAAGATCAAAGGGTGCACGTCGTGGGATGTATAACAGCGAGGTATATTCCTGGCGGCCTTCAACGCGGTGATGCGTCCAAGCCAAGGGGTTTTCAAAATCATGGGCTACGTGTTTGTAAAACTCGTGGTATTCCTCGTCACTGATGTCTGACTTGGAGCGGGTCCAGAGGGCGCTGGCACGGTTCACGGTTTCCCATTCACCCATCTCCTCACCTTTGTCATCGCGCTTAGGCATGCGAATCGGTAGGGAGATGTGATCGGAATACCGGGTAATAATCTGTCGCAGCCGCCACTCATCGAGAAACTCCTCAGCGTCCTTTTTCAGATGCAACACCACCTGCGTGCCGCGCTGAGACCGTTCAAGAGTTTCAATCTCAAACTCGCCACTGCCATCGGAAGTCCAGCGCACCCCATGTTCAGCGCCCATACCGGCGCGCCGAGTCGTGAGCGTGACTTTGTCGGCAACGATGAATCCTGAATAAAATCCCACACCAAACTGGCCGATCAAATGCGCATCTTTTTTCTGATCGCCAGTGAGCTTGGTGAGAAATTCGCGGGTTCCGGAGCGGGCAATGGTGCCGATATTGGCCAGCACTTCTTCGCGATTCATGCCGATGCCATTATCCGTAATGCTCAACGTCTTAGCCTCGGGATCAAACTGGATGTCGATTGCCAGTTCAGCCTGACCTTCCATCAGAGCATCGTCGGATAGGGCCTCAAAACGCAATTTGTCACAGGCATCGGCTGCATTGGAGATCAGTTCACGCAAAAAAATCTCTTTATTCGAATAAAGCGCGTGAATCATGAGGTGCAGCAACTGGCTGACCTCAGTCTGAAAAGAGTGGGTTTCTTTATGGCTTGTGACGGTCATGACGTGCTCTCAATAACAGAAAAATGGGGTACGACCCCTTAGATGGGGTCGTACCCCATTTTTTTCAACGCAGCAGCAACTCTTGGAGTTTTTGGCCGAGGACGAGGCGGCGTCCCGGATCGTCGGTGCGGCGCAATAGATCGCGGTAGAGGGAAGCGGCATCATTCAGATAGCCAGCCTTGGCTAAGGCCTCAGCTGCCTGAAAACGCGCGCTCAGCCCCCAAAGATCAGTGCTGTCACCGGCCAAGGCCGAACGCAAGTACAACCGCGCCGCTAAGTCATATTCCTCCAGGGCTCGATAAGAGTCGGCCATCCAAAACCATAACTCGCGTCTTTGCCGAGAAGACTCCAAACGCGGTGCCAAGGCCTGAAACAGGTTAATGGCCTCTTGATCACGCCCCACCGTTTGCAGATCAAACATCACCTGCAGAAAACGCTCACCCCGGGCTTCGTCCAATACCGGGGTTTGAGCTAACACATCGTATAATCCATCAATGCCCGCTTCTTCGTAGCCGCCCAGAATTAGCGCCCGCGCCCGACGCAGGCCCCAATCAAAGCCATCTAAACTGGCGGGCGGCGCCTGAACATCCAACATTAAGCTGGCCGCAGTGGCCAAATCGCCAGCTTCCAACAAACGCTGTGCCAGCAGATGACGCGCCCCGTGCGGCACTCTCTGTGGGCTGCCATAAACGGTGCCAGTGAGATAAAGACGGTTAAGCACCTCGCTGCCACCACTGAGCGAATCCAGCAGCAGGCGAACAAAGCCATCATGAGCCTGATCTCGCCCAGCAGG
This sequence comes from Ectothiorhodosinus mongolicus, assembly GCF_022406875.1. Lineage (NCBI taxonomy): Bacteria > Pseudomonadati > Pseudomonadota > Gammaproteobacteria > Chromatiales > Ectothiorhodospiraceae > Ectothiorhodosinus > Ectothiorhodosinus mongolicus. Next base: position 1,322,792 of record NZ_CP023018.1, on the reverse strand, counting down.
GTTGGGCCAGCGCATTGCCATCTGCACCAGCAAAGCGCGGGCTGTCACCGCATCACTAGCGCTTAAAGATGTCACGAGTTGTATCCATGCTTCATCCTCACCCAAGAGCAGCTGTCTTTCATTACTCTGCTGGGCACCCAGCCGTTGATAGGCTTCCCACAGCCACTGGCTGGGAATTTGAAAAGCCCGATCATCGGTGTGCAGATGTCGCTGAGTAGCCAGAGCCGCTTCTAAAGCCAGGATCTGAGCCTGTAGCTGATCACCTGCCATTGCGGCACGGGCCGCTACTGCAAGTGAGCGAGCTGCATCGGCACTGCCAGCGCTCTGGGCTCTGGCCTGACGCACGGCTCGCTGACGGATTTGCTCGGCATTACTCTCAGGCAATTGCAGCTCCGCCATGAGGCGCAGTGCGATGCCACGCGCATCACTGGCCCCAACCAGCTGAGCAGCAGCCGCTGCATAATCCCCCGAGGCAAAAAACAGACGCGCTAACCAAAGACTAAGATCTTCTCCTTGATCGCTATAGTCAGCTTGATAAAAAGCCAAGGCGGGCAAGGCGTCTGCCCAGCGCTCTTCCTGCTCATAGGATTCGATGACCATGCGACGCCAGTTCTGCAGCCAGCGGGCTTCGACATGCTGTGAGCCGAACCATATCAATGGCCGCAAAGTGTCTCGGGCTGCTTGGCTTTGTGTTAGAGCTAGCTGCGCGGTGGCTTGCTGGGTACGTCCCCACAGGACAAACTCTACCGGTAATTCAATGGGAATCAGCGCAGCGCGCTCAGCGACTTCTTCCCAGCGCTCAGCCTGACTGAGTATCTCCAGGCGCACTTGTTCGCGATCCATCCATGCCCCGGTTTGCACCTGCCAGTCCAAAGACTCTCGGTCTAAAACCTCCAAAGCCATATCGGTGGCACCCATACGGGCAAGCAGACGCGCCTCATCAATCAGCAAATCCGCAAAAGCAGGCGGCATAAACGCCAACAGCCAGACAAGCTGGCTGTTGAGGAGTTTTTGCAGCTTAAGCCGCAAGTCTTAGATGTCTTCCTTAATTCGCGCTGCCTTACCACTGCGACCACGCAGATAGTAGAGCTTGGCTCGGCGAACCTTACCTTTGCGCTTGACCTGAATATCGGCAATGCTGGGGCTGTAGGTTTGGAAGACGCGCTCCACTCCCTCCCCATGGGAGATCTTGCGAACCGTGAAAGCGGAGTTAATACCGCGGTTGCGCTTGGCAATGACGACGCCTTCGAAAGACTGCAAACGCTCGCGATCGCCTTCTTTCACTTTAACCTGCACCACGACCGTATCACCCGGGGTGAACTCCGGCACTTGGCGACCCATTTGCTCGGCGTCGAGTTGCTGAATAATCGTGCTCATGTTTCAAACCTCTTTTGCGACTTCGTTTTGCGCTTCAGCCCTGATTCCCAGACTTTTCGCGCTGATACTCTTCTAACAGACCTTGGTCTGCCTCACTTAAATTCTCTTCCTTCAACAACTCCGGACGCCGTTCCCAGGTTCGACCTAGGGACTGCTTGCGCCGCCAGCGCGCGATTCTAGCATGATCTCCGCCTAATAGAACCGGCGGCACTGCCACACCATCAATACTTTCTGGCCGCGTGTAGTGAGGGCAATCCAACAGACCATCACTAAACGAGTCCTGCTGTGCAGACTCGGCATCCCCTAAAACACCGGGAACCAGCCTGGCACAGGCATCAATGAGAACCATGGCAGCGAGTTCACCACCCGACAGCACATAATCTCCTAGCGACCACTCCTCATCGACTTCCGATTCGATGAGGCGCTCGTCAATACCTTCATAGCGCCCCGCCAACAGAATCAGCCGCGAGGCTGAGGCCATCTGACGTACGGCGCCCTGGTCTAGCACTCGCCCCTGCGGACTGAGACACAGCACCTTGGCGGGTCTGCTGTCTGCCTGCCGCGCCGCCTTTATGGCACAACGCAAAGGTTCCAGCTTCATCACCATCCCAGGACCGCCGCCGTAGGGCCGGTCATCAATGGTCCGGTGGCGGTCCTGAGTGTAATCTCGCGGATCCCAACAACCGACTTCTATCAGACCCTGCTCTACTGCCCTTCCGGTTACGCCCCAGTGGGTGAGACTCTCAACCCACTGTGGAAAAATTGTTACGACATCAAACCTTAGTGCACTCAAAAGTCAGCACCCCAGTCCACTGTCATCCGCCCTTGCACCAAGTCCACCTGCTTAACGACCTGCGGCACGTAGGGCACCAATCTCTGACGCTCACCCTCCAGCACCAACACATCATTGGCGCCGGTCTCTAGAAGATGATCGACTCTACCCAGAGGCTCGCCCTGGAGATTCACCACCTCTAAACCCAACAACTGTGACCAGTAGTATTCACCCGGATCCAACTGGGGTAACTGGTCCGCATCAATCGCCAGCGCCCGCCCCACCAACCCTTGGGCCGCGTCACGATCATCAACGCCTTGGCATTTTAGGATAATGCTTTTACCGCTAAGCCTTCCCGTCTCGACTGCTAGCGGCTGCCAGCTGTCGCCGTCCGCAATGTACAGGGGCTGATAATTCAGTATTCCCTCGCGTGGCTGCGTCTCGGAAAACACCTTGACCCAGCCTTTGATCCCATAGACACCGACAATGCGGCCCAGAATCACTGCGTCATGCACCACCATGGTGGTGTTAGCCGCGCTCAGGCAACCTGGGTGTTCTGCTTGCGAAACTCCTTGAGCAGCGTGGCCACACGCTCAGAAGCCTTGGCACCCTGTGACAACCAGTGATCGATGCGCTCTGCATTCATGTGCAGGCGCACTTCTTGGCCGCGAGCCACGGGGTTGAAGTAGCCCAAGCGTTCAATATATCCGCTATCCCGACGACGGCGAGAGTCCGTCACCACAATCTTGTAAAAGGGTGCCTTTTTGGCGCCGCCGCGTGCCAGTCGAATCGTTACCATATTCTGTTCCGCTAAACTTTTCGGATGAGGTTGGGGGATCAATCCCAAAGTAAACCGCGCATTATACACGCCAAATAGCGCGGAACAAGCATTAAAAGGGCATCCGCCCACCCGGCATCTTGCCTTTGAGTGAACGCATCATCTTGCTCATCCCGCCCTTAGAAAACTGTTTCATCATGCGGCTCATTTGTTGGTGTTGTTTGAGCAGCCGATTCACGTCCTGCACCTGAGTCCCAGAACCCAGCGCGATACGTCGCTTGCGCGACCCTTTAATCATGTCCGGCTGACGCCGCTCAACTGGGGTCATGGAGTCGATAATCGCGAGCATGCGGCCCAGATCTTTGTCATGGGATTTGTTTTTGACGGCATCAGGCAGCTGGCCTGCTCCAGGCAGTTTTTCTATCAAGCTCGCCATACCACCCATTTTTGACATCTGTCCCAGCTGCTCGCGCAAGTCGTTTAAATCAAAACCTTTGCCTTTTTTGAGTTTGCGGGCGAGCTTTTCGGCCTTGCTCTGATCGACCTGGGTCGAGGCTTGCTCCACCAAGCTTAAAACATCCCCCATACCCAAAATGCGCGAGGCCAGACGCTCGGGGTGGAATGGCTCGAGCGCGGCGGTCTTCTCGCCTATACCCATAAATTTAATGGGTTTCCCCGTGATGTGTCGCACGGAGAGCGCTGCACCGCCTCGGGCGTCACCATCGGCCTTAGTGAGAATCACTCCAGTCAGTGGCAGTGCTTCATTAAATGCCTTGGCGGTATTGGCCGCATCTTGGCCAGTCATACTGTCCACCACAAATAGGGTTTCTACCGGCTGTAGCAGAGCGTGCAAATCTGCAATTTCCGTCATCATTTCGGCATCGATCGCCAGCCGACCGGCGGTGTCAACAATCAAAACATCCTGAAATTGTTTGCGTGCCTGATCCAGCGCCTGGCGGGCAATATCGCGTGGATTCTGGCCAGCAGCACTATCGATGAAGCCAACACCCACTTCATGAGCCAAGGTTTCAAGCTGGCGAATCGCAGCTGGACGGTAGACGTCACAGCTCACCAGCATGACTTTTTTATCGTCTTTTTCTCTTAGGCGCCGCGCCAGCTTGGCCGCGGATGTGGTCTTACCCGCGCCTTGCAAACCCGCCATCAAAATAACCGCTGGCGGCTGTGCACTGAGGTCTAGAGCGTCATTGGCTTTGCCCATCACCTCAGTCAATTCATCGTGAACCACTTTCACCAACGCCTGACCTGGCGTCAGGCTGGTCAAGACCTCACTGCCAATGGCCCGCTCGCGCACACGATTGATAAACTCCCGCACCACAGGCAAAGCGACATCGGCTTCTAACAGGGCCTTACGCACCTCGCGCACGGTCTCCTGAATATTTTCCTCAGTCAGGCGCGCTTGGCCACGCAGCCGCTTAATGGTGCCCTGAAGGCGATCTGAAAGTGTGCTGAACATGGCTAGGTATTGTAGCGCGAAACTTCGCATTACTTCACCGCTGCGGTGATCTGTGCAATCATTCGGGTGTCAATCTGAGTCCCGGAAGACGCATGCTTGTCGCCCTAATTGCCCTCATTACCACCGTACTCTATTTCGTCGGCGGCGCGCTGTTGATGCAGCGCCTGAAACTCACGGCCGCAGGAGAACCCCCTGGCAGTCGTGGTCTGCCTCGCCTATTTACCTTGTGGGGCGCGGCCATCGTGCTGCATGCCTTTGTGCTGTATGCGTTTTTATTCGGGGAAAATGCCGATAGCCTCGGAGTATTCACGGTGGTCTCGCTGACCGCTTGGGTTATCGCGGCATTTCTTTTTGCCTGGTCGTTCCGGCATCCGATTCACGTTTTAGGCATTGTCTTGCTGCCTTTTGCCGGTGTCACTGTGGCCTTAGACATGGCGCTTTCCGGCGTAGGCCCGGCTACCCCCATGGACCCTTCACTGCGTGCTCATACGCTGTTGGCACTCATTGCCTTTAGCTTATTCACCATTGCCGCGATTCAAGCTGCCGTGTTGGCCATTCAAACCCATATGCTGCAAAACCATCGCCCCGGCGGGCTGATTCGTGCCCTACCGCCTTTATCATTGATGGATACACTGCTGTTTCACATCATCGGATGGGGGTTTATTTTTCTCACCGCGGCGCTGGCCACCGGCCTATTTGTGCTGGAGGATATTTTTGCCCAGCACCTGCTGCAAAAGGTCGTGTTCGCGCTGATTGCCTGGGTCATGTTTGCAGTTTTGCTGTTTGGTCGTTTTCAATTTGGCTGGCGCGGTCGCAAGGCGGCGCATTGGACATTGGCCGGATTTGTTTGGCTATTTATCGCTTATATCGGTAGCCGCATGATCCTGGCGCGCTTACTCGGCGTCTGATCCGAACGTGGAAAACATACCCTTAAGTGCACTGGCGATTGTGCTGATCGCCCTGCTTTTCTGCTCCGCTTTCTTCTCCGGATCAGAAACCGCGCTCATGGCACTCAACCGCTATCGCATGCGACATATGGCTCAAGCGGGTCATGGCGGGGCTCGACGCGCGCAGAAGCTTCTGGAACAACCTGACCGCCTCATTGGCCTGATTCTGCTGGGTAACAACTTCGTCAATATTCTCATCACTCAGTTGGCGACCTATCTGGGCTATCGACTGTATGGCGACATCGGTATCGCCATTGCCACTGGCCTTTTGACTCTCACTATTTTGGTATTCGCCGAAGTGGCGCCGAAAACTCTGGCGGCGCTGCATTCTGATCGCGTTGCTTATCCAGCTTCTTATGTATATAGCCCCCTGCTGCGACTGATTTATCCGCTGGTGTGGCTGGTAAATCTGCTGGCCAATGGGGTTTTGCGCCTGCTTGGCGTGGGGCCACAACTGCGGGCTCAACATGCACTCTCGAGTGAGGAATTACGAGTAGCCGTCAACGAGGCGGCCGGACTGATTCCCGCGCGGCATCAGCGCATGCTGGTGAATTTGCTCGATTTAGAAAAGGCCACAGTGGAGGACATCATGGTGCCGCGCAACGAAATTGTCGGCATCGATCTGGAAGATGATTGGGACGAGATCGAAGACCTCATCATTCACAGCCAATATACGCGCTTGCCAGTTTTTGCTGGCGGCGTAGACAACATGCTGGGCTTTATTCACCTGCGTCGGGTACTGCCCATGGTCTATCAGGGAGAGTTCAGTGCTGAGCACTTACGCGCCAATTTGCGTGACCCCTATTTCATTCCCCAAGGCACCAATCTCAATCGTCAGTTGCTGAACTTTCAGAGAGAGCGTCGCCGCATCGGCCTGGTCGTGGATGAATACGGGGATATCGAGGGCTTAGTGACGCTAGAGGACTTGTTGGAGGAAGTCGTTGGTGAATTCACCACCGATCCAGCGGCCGTGAATCCCGAAATCCTGCCTCAGGCGGATGGCAGCTATCTCATCGATGCCGGCATCAGCCTGCGTGACCTGAATCGCCTGTTGGGCTCGAACTTTTCCCTAGAGGGCCCGCGCACGCTGAACGGACTCATACTGGAACACCTGGAAACCATCCCCGATGCCCATACCAGTGTATTGATCGAGAATTACCCCATCGAAATTCTGCATGTTAAAAACAATGCCATTAAAACTGTTCGTATCGATCCGCGCCTCAGCCCAGCCGTGCCACCGGACCCCTCTGAAGCGGATCAATAAAGATAACGTATGGCGAAAATTAAAAACCAATATCAGTGCAGTGAATGTGGCGCCATCAGCGCCAAATGGGCGGGCCAATGCGGCGAATGCGGTGCTTGGAACAGTATTCGCGAAGCCATTATTGACACACAAACCGACTCTCGCCCCGGCCGCTTTGCTGGCTACGCCGGTGCTGCAGTGGAGGTGCGCCGCTTGGGAGACATCAGCGCCGATGCCGAGAAACGCATACCCACCGGTCTGTCCGAGCTGGATCGGGCTTTGGGAGGCGGTTTGGTGCAAGGATCGGTGGTGCTCATTGGCGGCGACCCGGGCATTGGCAAATCCACATTGCTGCTTCAGGTTTTAGCCACGCTAGAGAATGCCAAAAGCCTGTATGTGACTGGCGAGGAGTCCCCTGAACAGGTCTCACTGCGGGGGCGCCGCCTAGAACTGGCGTGCGCGGATCTGCGCCTGCTGACTGAGACCTGCGTCGAGCGCATGATCGAGCATGCGCGCCAAGAAGCACCCCAGGTGATGGTGGTGGATTCGATTCAAACCCTATATTCAGAAGCTCTGCAATCCGCGCCCGGCTCTGTCTCGCAGGTGCGCGAAAGTGCCGCCATGCTGGTGCGATATGCCAAGCAAACGGGCACTGCTTTGTTTTTGGTAGGTCATGTCACCAAAGAGGGTCAAATCGCCGGACCTAGGGTGCTGGAGCACATGGTCGATACCGTACTGTATTTTGAGGGTGATCCGGGCGGCCGTTATCGATTGCTGCGCGCCGTTAAAAATCGGTTCGGAGCGGTCAATGAGTTGGGCGTCTTCGTCATGCTAGACACGGGCCTCAAGCCGGTGACCAACCCATCGGCGATTTTTCTCTCTCGGCACGAAAAGCCGGTGCCCGGCAGCATCATTATGGTGACGCGGGAAGGCACTCGGCCCTTGCTGGTGGAAGTGCAGGCGTTGGTGGCTGAATCGCATGCATCGCAGCCACGTCGAGTCACGGTGGGTCTTGAACAAAATCGCCTGAATATGTTGTTGGCTGTGCTGCATCGGCATGGCGGCATTGGGCTGTTCGATCAAGATGTGTTTGTTAATGTGGTCGGTGGGGTGCGCGTCAGTGAGACGGCAGCAGACCTCCCTATGCTGTTGGCGGCTTTGTCTAGCTTTCGCGATCGCGCCCTGCCTCATGAGCTGGTGAGTTTTGGCGAGATCGGGCTGGCGGGAGAAATTCGGCCTGTGCCCAATGGCGAAGAGCGTCTCAGGGAGGCCGCCAAACATGGGTTCTCCCGAGCTATCGTGCCCGCTGGCAATCAGCCGCGTAAAGCCATTCGCGGTATGGAAATCATTGCTGCGCGAAGACTTTCTGAAGTCTTGGATGCCATCTGAGACTTTTCGCCGCAGAGGCTTTGGGCTAACGTAGGCGCAACAACCTTAAGGACAATACGGTAATGAGTCAGGAAACACATCTCAGTTTGGCTGATTTTGAAAAGGCCATGACTGAATTGGAATCTTTGGTGACGCGCATGGAATCCGGCAAACTCAGCTTGGAAGATGCGCTGGGCGAGTTTGAGCGGGGCATCGCTCTGACCCGACAATGTCAGCAGGTCTTGATGAGTGCAGAGCAGAAGGTTCGCCAGCTCAGTGCTAACGGCGAAGAGACTTCCGTCGCATCGCCCAATGAGGGTTTCGATGGTGCCGGAGATGGGGAATGAAACCCCTGATCAGCGAATTGCAGCAGCGCGTCGAGGCGCGCCTTCAAGATTGGTTGCCAGCCGCCAGCATTCATCCGCAGATGTTGCATGAGGCTATGCGCTACAGCGTTCTCAATGGTGGCAAGCGGATACGCCCCATACTGACTTATGGCACGGGAATGGCATTGGGAGTTCCCTTGGAGCAACTGGATGGCCCGGCCTGCGCCATGGAACTCATCCATGTTTATTCGCTGGTTCATGATGACCTGCCAGCTATGGATGATGATGATTTGCGCCGCGGCAAACCTACCTGTCATAAGGCCTTTGATGAGGCAACGGCAATTTTGGTAGGTGATGCACTACAGGCCTTGGCTTTTCAAATTCTGGCGCAGGATCGTTCCATGCTTGCGGCCGCTGAACCGCGCTTAGCGATGATTCAACATCTGGCCATGGCATCTGGATCAAGGGGCATGGTGGGCGGCCAGGCTATTGACCTTGCCTCGGCGGGCAAGACGGTGAGTATCGCCGAACTCGAAGATATGCATGTTCACAAAACAGGGGCTTTGATTCGTGCCGCTGTGATGCTGGCAACCTTGGGTGCGCCCTCAGCAAATGAGGATGACACTGCCAAGCTGGATCACTATGCCAAGTGCATTGGCCTGGCATTTCAAATTCAAGATGATGTGCTGGATGTGATAGGCGACACGCACACGCTTGGCAAAACCCAAGGAGCTGATCAGGCTCTGGGTAAAGCAACTTATCCGGCCCTAATGGGCTTGGAAGCCTCGAAAAAGGAGGCATTAGAGCTAGTGAACCAAGCGTTAAGCAGTATTGAGCGCTTTGGTGAAAAAGCCGAATTGCTGCGCTACATCGCCCGTTACATCATCGAACGTATCCATTAAGAAAGTGAAGTTGCTTGCGCGTCAGATGGGGCGAAAGGGATAATGAAAGTTTTCGTGATTGCCTGATGTTGAGCTCCATGGACACATATCCTCTGCTGGATACCATTACCAGCCCGGAACAACTCCGCAGTTTATCGGTTGCTGAGCTCAAGCAACTGTCACAGGAGTTACGGGCCTTTTTGCTGGCTTCGGTAGCACGCACCGGTGGTCATCTCGCGGCAAACTTGGGAACCGTTGAACTCACTATCGCCGTACATCACGTGTTTAACACACCAGAGGATTTTCTGGTGTGGGATGTGGGCCATCAAAGCTATGCGCACAAAATTCTCACCGGGCGGCGCGGAGGCATGGATAAGCTCCGCATCAAGGATGGACTCGCAGGCTTTCCGAAACGCGATGAAAGCCCTTATGACACCTTTGGCGTTGGCCACTCCAGCACATCAATCAGTGCCGCATTGGGCATGGCGCTGGGCGCCCGGCAACTGGGACAGGAGCGCAAAGCGATTGCTGTGATTGGTGATGGCGCTATGACTGCAGGGATGGCTTTTGAGGCGATGAATCATGCCGGTGATGAAAAAGCGGATTTGCTGGTCATCCTCAACGACAACAACATGTCGATCTCGCCCAATGTAGGTGCCATGAATCGCTATCTGGCCAGCCTGCTGACAGGCCCACTTTATTCAGGCGTTCGCGAGGGCAGCAAAAAGGTTTTAGATCGCATGCCGCCGATGCGCGAGTTCATGCGCCGCGCCGAGGAACATGTCAAAGGTATGATCGTCCCTGGGACCTTATTTGAGGAACTGGGCTTTAACTACTACGGCCCAGTCGACGGCCATGATGTCGCCGGCTTAGTCAAAGTATTGCGCAATCTGCATGCTCTTGAGGGCCCGCTGCTGTTGCATGTGGTGACCAAAAAAGGCTTTGGTTATGAACCCGCCGAACAAGATCCTTGTGCTTACCACGGGGTGGGCAGTTTCGACCCCGAGCAAGGCTTAGTCAGCAAACCCAATAAAAAGCCTTCTAGCCCCACATACACTGAAGTATTTGGGCAATGGTTGTGTGATCAAGCCATGGCCGATGAGCGTTTGGTGGCCATTACGCCGGCGATGCGTGAGGGCTCAGGCTTGGTGAGCTATGCCGAACGCTTCCCGGATCGCTATCACGACGTCGGTATTGCCGAACAGCATGCCCTGACTTTAGCGGGCGGCCTGGCCTGCACCGGAGTTAAACCGGTGGTCGCCATCTACTCGACCTTCTTGCAAAGAGGCTATGACCAACTGGTGCATGATATTGCCTTGCAGAAATTGCCCGTGCTGTTTGCCATTGATCGCGCTGGCGTGGTCGGTCCAGATGGGCCCACGCATGCCGGCAGTTTTGATATTTCTTTTATGCGCTGTCTGCCCAATATGGTGATCATGACCCCGGCCGATGAGAACGAGTGCCGACGCATGCTCACCACCGGCTATCTTTTAGATCAGCCCGCCGCGGTCCGCTACCCGCGTGGCAAAGGCCCTGGCGTTGCACCCGAATCCGGGCTGCTGCCTTTGCCAGTAGGCAAAGCTGAAATGCGTCGCAACGGTAAGGAGGTTGCCATATTGGCTTTTGGGGCTCCGCTGACCATCTCACTGGAAGTAGGTGAACGTCTCAACGCGACTGTGGTGAATATGCGCTTTGTGAAGCCACTGGATACCCAACTGATTCAAGAACTCGCGGAGCAGCATAATTTGTTGGTCACCGTGGAAGATAATGTGGTAGCTGGCGGCGCTGGTTCGGCGGTTGCAGAATATCTGCACCAACAGGGAATCATGGTATCCATGCTGCATCTGGGCTTGCCCGATCGTTTCCAGGGTCAAGGTAGCCGTGAGGAGTTGCTAGAGGATGCTGGGCTGACTGCCAATGCCATTGCAGAGGCCATCGAGCTACGCCTTCAAGGAAAAACTTGTGCCACCGGCCCTGCTTCGATAATATCCGACCAAACTGGTAAGCTTTAGTGGCGACTCCGTTATACAATCTGAAAGTCTTGACGGAGTTTTGTGCTGCACACACTTTGCGGGACTATCCCGGAAACTGCGCCCGAATGCATGGGCATAACTGGAAAGTTGAGGTGGAAGTTGAGTCCTCAGTGCTGGATAACCTCGGCATGGTGTTGGATTTCAAAACCATCAAACAGTACGCGCGGGAAGTGACTGAGATTGTGGATCATCGTTATCTCAATGATCTGCCCGCTTTTCAAAACCAAAACCCTACCGCTGAAAATATTGCAGCCTGGTTTTTCAAGGAGATGTCAGAACGCCTTAGCAACAACAAAGGCATTCAACTCAAGGCTATCACTCTGTGGGAAACAGATCGGGCTTGCGTCCGCTATACGGAAAACTGAATCAGGAAACGAATGATGAACTCTACGGCCGCCACTGTTGTTACCAATATGCCTGACGTGCAGTCCAGTGCTGACACTCGCCAGATTCCCATTAACAAGGTGGGCATCAAAGACATCTTGCACCCGGTTCGCGTCAAAGATCGCTCCGGTGGCGAGCAGCACACGGTGGCTCGCTTCTCTATGTATGTGAACTTGCCACAGGATTTTAAAGGCACCCACATGTCGCGCTTCGTGGATATCCTCAACTCCCATGAGCGAGAAATTACCGTGGAGACCTTCAAACTCATGCTGCAAGAGGTGGCTGAGCGTCTTGAAGCAGAGTCAGGACATATCGAAATGTGCTTCCCCTACTTCATCAACAAAGCGGCCCCAGTATCTGGCGTCTGCAGCTTGTTGGATTATGAAGTGAGTTTCATCGGTGAGGTGAAAGACGGTGAGGCAGTGATGCGCATCAAGGTATTGGTGCCGGTAACGACACTGTGCCCCTGCTCCAAGGGGATTTCTCAATACGGCGCCCACAATCAACGCTCACATGTGACAGTGGACGCCCGCATCGCCGATTTCATCTGGGTGGAAGAAATCATTGATATGGTTGAAGCCGAAGCCTCATGCGAACTCTATGGGCTACTCAAGCGTCCTGATGAGAAATTCGTTACCGAACGGGCTTATGATAATCCGAAGTTTGTTGAGGATCTGGTGCGCGACGTGGCTTTGCGCCTGAATAATGAAGAGCGCATCCGCGCCTACACCGTCACCTCAGAAAACTTCGAGTCCATCCACAATCATTCCGCTTATGCGCTGATTGAGACGGACAAAGATCTGGCCTAAGAGCCGAACTGGTCACGAATGCGGGTGAGTACCACATCGTTTTCACGTTGCGATGCGGGCTCACCCTGCTGATTCTGAACGGTGATCCGCGTAAGCCCTTCGAACTCGCGAACAATGATCCTGAACTGAGTGTTCGTATCTACCCGCAAGTCTTCGCGACTAAAGACGCGCCCCAAAAACCCAGTCCTTTCAGCTTGATCTCGCTCCGGACGATAGGTGACGTAATAAATCCCGTTAGATCGATCGACGTCATCCACCAGTAACGAGGCTCGGTCCAACATCACACCCAAGCGCCGCCAAGTGGGCTCAAATTCACCCTGTACTTCAACATAAGGCGGCGTCGCATCCGATACCAGTCGTACTGCCGGCCCCACATCGACAAACTGCATACCGGTCGCCGCAGGCTCATCGGTCTGAATACCTGCCAGATGATTCATGATTTGTACCAACATTTGTGCTTCCGCTTCAGGGTCAGCAGGCACCATGGCCCAGCGAATCAAATCCTCGCGTTCAGCCACTTCCTCTGCGCCACGGTGACTGACAAAAATAGATGAGGCTTCGGCTGATTCCGGCTCAACCCGAACTCGGAATTGATTACGCATATTCGCATCGTAGCCATCACCAAACACACGAGCGATGAGACTGCGTAAGCCGCCCTCTTGGGGCAGTCCCGCACGGGTTTGCACCCAATCGGTTTCAAATACTCCGCGCTCAGGGGCGTCTACCGTTAAAGCCAACCCCTGCTCGCGAAAGAAGTTACGCATGGCAGGCCAAAGCTCATCGGCCGCGGCGTTGACATGCAGATAACGCACCGATCCCTCGCGACGAATCTCCATGCCATCGGGTACAGGCAAGACCCGCGCCACGGTTGCAGTTTGAGTTATGCCGGATTCTCTCTGTCCGGCAGGCATTTGACTGGCGGCGACTCGCCCTTCACCGATTTCAGGGATACGAAAACTGGGATCCACCGAGGGCGGAATCAAATCCGGGGGCACTTCAAGCGCCCGGGTTTGGGCTTCACGTGACGTCGGGTCACGATCTCCAAGAAGCCCACATCCGGCCAAACTCAGACTGCCCGCACAGGCCAAGGCCACTGCCAACATCATTTTTTTCGGCTTCAATTCAGTCATCTTTCTATGCCTTAAGAGTTATGCCTGCTCGGCGCAGAGCCTCACACAGAGGAGCTCGCAAAGCCTGCGACAATGGAGTAAGGGGTAGCCTGATTCCATCCGGTATCAAACCCATCGCGTACAGGGCCCATTTCACCGGGATCGGATTGGATTCCACAAACAGTGCCTGATGTAATTCCTTAATTGGGGCTTCTATGTCTCTCGCAGCATTTTCATCCCGTCGCAGCGCTGCAGCACACATCTGGTGCATGGCTGAGGGGGCGACATTGGCTGTGACCGATATATTGCCTTTGCCTCCCGCCAGAATAAAATCCAAAGCTGTGGGATCATCCCCGCTGTACAAATCCATTCGATCACCACAAAGCGCAACCAGTTCCGCGGCGCGCTGCAAATCTCCTGTCGCTTCCTTCAATCCGACGATATTGGAAATATCAGCCAGCCGATCCACAGTCTCAGGCAGCAGATCAACGGCCGTGCGCCCAGGAACATTATAAAGTATCTGGGGCATAGGGACGGCTTCAGCCACAGCGCGATAATGTTGATACAGACCTTCTTGCGTTGGTTTGTTGTAGTAAGGAGTTACCAACAAAGCAGCATCCGCACCCGCCTCCATCGCTAGCCGAGTCAGTTCAATTGCCTCTGTGGTTGAATTAGCCCCGGTGCCAGCAATAATAGGCAGGCGACCTTCAGCGAGTTGCACGCAACGACGGATCACCTCACAGTGCTCGGCGACATCTAAGGTGGCCGATTCGCCCGTCGTGCCCACCGCGACAATCGCATCCGTGCCCTGATCGATATGAAACTCAAGCAGATGCTCAAGCGCCTCAAAGGCCAAAGAGCCATCGCTATTCATCGGAGTGACCAAGGCCACCATGCTGCCGTGAAACATCCACATCTCCGCGCGGGAAAACCCCCTCATAGTACTGGTCAGCACGGGCAACCATCAAGCGCCAAAATCACGTAATCAATCGTAGGCAGCCGTGCAACAAACTGTTAACCTGTTTGCATTGAAAAGCCTGCCCAAAATAAAAGCCCACGCCGGAATGAGCGCAACCCAGAGACACAACAGAAAAACCCATCTGTTCGTGTGTGTTTCGGGCGAACATCGCCCCGGCCTCCTACCGATGTTGAGCTTTGTCATACTGGACTGTGGCTGCAGCGTCCAAGACAGTCATCTATCCGTCTGGGGCGACAGTTTTAGCTGTGCTTTGTTGATCAATGGGAATTGGAGCACGCTGGGCAAAGTGGAAAAAGCCCTAACGGAAATTGCCGCTGAAGCAGAGCTACAATTGCTCTCACGACACACCAGCACACCACAGCTCTCTAGCCAGACGCTGCCCTACTCGGTCGACATCATCGCCTTAGAACAACCGGACATTGTGCATCAGGTATTGACCTTTTTTGCTGCCCGAGACATCGAGATCCGGGAAATGAATACCCACGCCTACACGCCCTCACATTCAACAACTTCGCTTTTTACTGCTCACCTAGCGGTGGAAGTGCCAGCCGGGGAACACATCGCCTCACTGCGCGATGACTTTCTGGACTTGTGTGATGAATTAAACCTGGATGGGGTGATCGAACCCATCAAACCCTAAGTGGCTAGAAAAATTGAATATTGGAGAGAACCGTATGTCTGCTGTTGTTGTTGGCGAAAAAGTCCCGGAGTTCACTCTGGCGGCCACTGGGGATCAAGCAATCAGCTTGTCTTCTCTTTTGGGGCAAGGTTTTGTGGTGCTTTATTTCTATCCCAAAGATGACACCCCAGGATGTACCACAGAGGGTAAGGATTTCACCGAACATTTTTCCCGCATAGAGGCTGCCGGCGCACGCGTGCTGGGCATCTCTCGTGACAGCGTTAAATCTCATGAAAAATTCAAATGCAAATATGGCTTCCCATTCGAGCTATTGTCTGATGAGGATGAAAGCCTCTGCACGCTTTTTGACGTCATCAAAATGAAAAACATGTATGGCAAACAAGTGCGTGGGATCGAGCGCAGTACTTTTATCATCGACAACCAGGGCGTTTTGCGCCGCGAGTGGCGCAAGGTAAAAGTTCCTGGACATGTTGAAGAAGTGATTGCAGTACTCGAGGAACTCTCTGACTGATCACCTCTCAAAGGACTACCACATTGAAAAAGGAAATATCGGGCAAACGCCTGTTTGTGCTTGATACGAATGTGCTGATGCACGACCCCACGGCACTATTTCGTTTCAAGGAACACGATATTTTTCTGCCCATGGTGGTTCTTGAGGAGCTGGATCGAGCCAAGAAAGGCTTATCCGAGGTGGCCCGCAATGTGCGCCAAGTGAGTCGGTTTTTAGACGAAATCCTAGAGTCGTCCGACTCTAAAGACATTGCTTCTGGGTTACCTTTAACTGGCGCTATCGTGCCCCTTAGGGATGAGGCCACAGTCACCGGCCGTCTGTTCTTTGAGGTCAAAGCACAAGGCAGCCCTTTGCCTGACAACCTGCCCGGCAATACGCCCGACAACACCATTTTGGGTACTGCGTTAGCACTGCAAAGCCAGGCCAAGGACACGCGTGTCACGCTGGTCTCTAAGGACATCAACCTGCGCATTAAAGCCACTGTCATTGGCATTCATGCCGAAGATTATTTCAATGACCAGGTATTGGATGATGTCAGCCTGTTGTTCAGTGGCCGCTTTGATTTACCCGAAGACTTTTGGGAGACCCATGTCAAAACCATGGACTCATGGCAGGAGAGTGGCCGAACTTTGTACCGGATCTCTGGCCCGATTGTGGCGCAATGGCATCCCAACCAGTTTCTTTATAATGAGTCGGCGGAAGACTTCACCACCATCGTCCGCGCCATCGAAGGCGAAACCGCCTTAGTTGAGACCATACGCGACTTCACCAGCAATAAGCATTCGGTTTGGGGAATCCAAGCCCGCAATCGCGAGCAAAATTTAGCGCTGAATCTATTGATGGATCCCGATATTGACTTTGTGACCTTGGTGGGAGCCGCCGGCACCGGCAAAACCTTGCTCACTTTGGCTGCGGGTTTGGCGCAAACGCTGGATGATAAACGCTATTCAGAAATCATCATGACGCGGGTGACTGTGCCAGTGGGCGAAGATATTGGCTTTTTGCCCGGTACCGAGGAAGAAAAAATGACGCCGTGGATGGGCGCCTTGATGGACAACCTAGAAGTGCTGACCCAATCGGATGTTGGGGGTGATTGGGGCCGCGCCGCCACTCAAGATCTGCTGCGCAGCCGGGTGAAAATCCGCTCTTTGAATTTTATGCGCGGGCGTACTTTTTTGAACCGATTTATCATCCTAGATGAGGCGCAAAACCTTACCGCCAAACAAATGAAAACCCTAATCACCCGCGCCGGACCGGGAACCAAAGTCGTGTGTCTGGGAAATGTGGGCCAGATCGATACGCCCTATCTCACCGAGACCAGTTCAGGCCTGACTTTTGTGGTGGACCGTTTCCGGCATTGGCAGCACAGTGGTCATATGACCTTACAACGGGGCGAGCGCTCACGGTTGGCAGATTACGCCTCAGAGCAACTCTAAGGCGTCAGCTCGGGCTTTCTTCGGCATCAGCTGCACCCGCTGCCCCGACCTCAAGCCGATCCAGGCGCGGCCATGAGCGGATCACTGCATGGATTAAGGTCGCCAAAGGAATGGCAAAAAATACGCCCCATAAGCCCCAAAGGCCACCGAAGATCAGCACGGCGGCAATAATCGCAACGGGGTGGAGGTTGACCACTTCAGAGAACAACAAGGGCACCAGTACATTACCATCGAGGAATTGAATCACCGCGTATGCAATCAGCACATAGGCAAACTCTGAGGAAAGGCCGAACTGAAAATACGCCACCATGGCCACCGGCAAAGTCACTACGGCAGCACCAACATAGGGGATGATCACTGAGATACCCACCATGAAGGACAACAGCAACGCATAGTTTAGCCCGAAGAACCAAAAGGTCAGGTAGCTCACTGCCCAAACAATCAGAATCTCGAGAAACTTACCGCGGACATAACTGGCAATTTTCACGTTCACTTCTGCCCAAACCCTGTTGGCAAGATGGCGATCACGCGGCAAGAAACTGCTGATCCACGCCATGATGACTTGTTTGTCCTTGAGCATGAAGAAAACCATGAGTGGTACTACCACCAAATAAATCATAATGGTGACCACATGCATGGCCGAGTTAAGCGTGAAATTCACCACCCGTTGCCCTAAGGCGATGGTTTCGGCGCGAATCGCTCCCATGATATCCACGACCTGCTCTTCGGAGATGAACTGCGGATAGTGTTCAGGCAGTTGCAGCAATAATCCTTGACCCTGCACCACCATGGCAGGCAACTCCCGCACCAATTGCACAATCTGTTGGCTCAGCATCGGAATCAGCAAAAGTATGGAGGCGATGGTTAGGGTTAAGAAGACGATAAATACGATGGTGACCGCCAGAAGCCGCGGCAATCCGTAAGCCTGTAAGCGGCGCACACCGCCTTCAAGAAGGTAAGCAAAGATAATAGAAGCGAGAATCGGCGCCAGTAGCTTACCGGCAAAAATCATCACCAATGAGCCAAACAAAAGCAGTAGCGCAAGAATCACTACTTGAGGATTGGAAAAATGGCGCTGATACCAACGCTCAAGCACTGGAATCATCGACCACCTTCCCGATAAGACTGGTAGTGCTGCATAAATACCGCCTCAAGTTCTTCAATTACTTCAGTCGCGCACCGTCCCTGCATCACATGCTGAGACATCAGCATGGAAGTCTCGTTGAGTAATCGGGCTTTGTCCAGCATAGGATAGCTCGCGGATAAGCGTTTCATGGCTTGGACAACAGTCTCTTCAGGCGACCTCGGAAGCAGCTTAGGCGTTTGTAGCGGCAGCGCCTCCTGCCTGCCGGCTAGAAATTCCGCAAAATCCGCTAGCATCTCGGCTTTTTCTTCAGGCAGTTGCACCAGAGCCTGCAACAGCCGCTGTTTTACCTTGCGGTTACCCGCTGACATCATCACCGTCTCATCATTCCAGCGTCAGGTTAAATACCGGCATTTTGCGCCGCTCCTGCATCAGGCCCAGCTCTGCCACTAAGGCGACGACGACTTCATCGGTCACCTTCTGCATATTCAGCCACTCCATACGGGCCTCCGAGAGTAACTCACCGATATTGGGCGGGGGATTGTGCCCCTGCTCCATAATGATGTCCTCGAGCATGCCGGGCTTCATTTCAGGGCGAAATAACAAGCCATAAGTCAGTGCGTCTGGACGAATGGCTAACCAGCGTCCGTGCTCATCCACCAAGATGGGCTGCACGCCCTCTGGCAAATCGACACTGCCATGGAACAGCGCCAGCAGTTTTTTTCCATTGAGCGCCTCAGCCAGAGGATCGCCCTTCCCAGCCTCGGTGATTTGTGCGGTTACAAAGGCGCTGGTGTAGGCCGGTTCGGCCATAGCTTCACCGCCAGCGGCTTGTGCCACCAACAACCCACCCATACCCAAGCCAACGACGGGCCGTTTGGCCTTTTGGAACACCTTGATTAAACGGATCTCATCAGGCACCTGCGGATTATTCTCGGCATCAGCCGTCGGCCAAGCGCCTCCTAACAGCCATAAGCCATCAAATTGTGCGGCTGAGCCAGGCATGTCCTGACCAACGAATGGCCGATAATAGCTAAAACCGATATCGCGCTTTTCCAAGTGACTCTCAATAAGCCCCAAGAACTCGGCATAAGAATGCTGAACAACCGCATAGTTCTTCATCTTTGACCTCTCAGTCTGGGATGCCAGATTTCACGATGCATCCGGCTGACAATATTCGCGGGCAAAACTCAAGAGTTCCTCCATCGCCCGCAAACGAAATTTTTGCCGTTGATGGACAAATGAAAAGGGACGATTCAGACACGGATTTAAGGGAATGCTGGCCAGGCGTTTGAGGGTGAGTTCTTTTTCAATCGTGCTGACAGACAGAATGGAGACTCCCATGCCCGCTTCCACTGCACCTTTGATTGCTTCCGGACTGCCAAGCTCGAGGCTGACAGCTAGTGCGTTGCGCCCCATGCCTTGCTGTGCCAGATAATCCGCGATCACCTCACGAGTGCCCGAACCCTCTTCACGGCAGATGAAGGGGTAAGGCAGGACTTCCTCAATGTGGACGGAATGCTTTTTGGCCAAAGCATGATCAGGCGGTGTAACCACCACCAATTCGTCTAGGCGGCAAACCTCAACTTGTAGATTACGATTGGCGACCGGGCCTTCGACCACACCGAGATCGATGACATTGTTCTCTACCATGGAGATGATGCCCTCAGAGTTTGAGACACGCAGACGCAAATTCACTTCCGGGTAGCGCTTTTTAAAATCTCCCAATAAGGCCGGCAGCATATACTCGGCTATGGTCGTACTGGCACCCAAGGTAAGCGCCCCATTAACATCGCCGGTGATGTCACGAATGGCGTTCTCCATCTCCTTATAGGTCTCAAAGATGCGCTCCGCATGATTGAAAGCGGCACGGCCGGCCTCGGTTAGACTCACGCGATTGTGGGTGCGATCGAATAAGCGGGTATTGAAATACTCTTCAAGTTGACGCACCTGAAAGGTCACCGCTGGCTGGGTCATATGCAAGGCTTCTGCCGCCTTGGTAAAGGACAGCAAACGTGCCACGGTGTAAAAGACTTGCAGACGTCGGTCAGCCATTTTGCAAATTCCTGATCAAAATCGTACGTTGTGCATACTACCAGCCTTGAAGCCCAATCCAAGCATGTTGAAAAAATCCTGGAAACAAATGAATCTGCGCGGCGCCGGCTTACAAGCCGTCAATGCAAGTTTGACACGCCAGATGCGCCATCGCCGGACGGCCTATTTATTATTGCTCTTGGCGCCTTTGGGGCTGCATCGCTTCTACTTAAAAGAACTTTGGGGCGGGGTCGCTTATTTGTTGCTGGCCGTATTACTCATTCTCGGCTTAGTAACGGCCAATATCCCATTCGCGCTAATGGCCGGTGTGGCAATTGTCGTGTTTCTCGTCTTTGATGCCTTTTGGATCGATCGCCGTGTCAACGACTACAATAAAAGCTTACGCATGCGCATTTTTCTCCAGCCCGGCAAAAACACAGGCGAGGAAAAGCCTACAGAGACCAAGAAGCGCATGCCTTCTTTTGCCGATCAAGAAGCCATGCTGCGCGAAATGACCCGCAAAAAAGACGCCGACAATCCGTAATCAAGGATCACCAGGTTGCCATACCCCGAAGGCTTCACCTGCAGGCGCTTGTGCCGGAGCTGGCGCGGACTGACTGGCAACATCATCATGCACTTGACGCATGAACTGCGCCAACTGATCTAAAAATGCATCCCGCTGATGGGCGGGAATGGGCTGACAGCCCAACACATAACCGCTGACGGCGGATAGATATTGCACGGCAACCAGAGGATCCTGACAACGCTCATCATGCGCTGCCAGTATATCCTGCACCTGACTCACTAACTCACCCGATAATTGCAAGGTTTCACTCATGGGTATTCACTCCAAAACTCAGGGCATCATCCTGCACATCCACTTTTATCACGTCTCCGGGACCATATTCACCCCTGAGCAAGCGCTGCGCCAGAGGATTTTCTAGCTGTTGCTGAATGGCTCGTTTCAATGGCCGCGCGCCATAAACCGGATCAAAGCCTGCCTCGCCCAAACGATCCAAGGCCGTTTGACTGATGTTTATACGGATATCGCGTTCAGCCAACCGCTGGCGCAGGTAATCGAGTTGGATGGTGGTAATGGCACGAATTTGCTCTTGGCCAAGAGGATGAAACACCACTACCTCATCGATACGGTTGATAAATTCCGGACGAAAATGGGAACCCACCACCGCCATGACCGCTGACTTCATCTCATCATAGTGTTCCTCGCCGGCCATTTCCTGGATGATTTGCGAACCCAGATTAGAGGTCATCACAATGACGCTGTTGCGGAAATCCACGGTCCGCCCCTGACCATCGGTCAGGCGCCCATCATCTAATACCTGCAGCAACACATTGAAGACATCCGGGTGGGCTTTCTCCACCTCATCAAGCAGGATGACTGAGTAGGGCTTGCGCCGCACCGCTTCGGTTAGATACCCGCCCTCCTCATAGCCCACATATCCCGGAGGCGCGCCAATTAAGCGCGCCACGGAGTGTTTCTCCATGAACTCCGACATATCGATACGCACCATGGCTTCCTCGGTATCGAATAAAAAGCCGGCCAAAGCCTTGGTGAGTTCGGTCTTACCTACCCCTGTGGGTCCCAAGAACAGGAATGACCCATTGGGCCGGTTTGGATCGGACAGGCCCGCGCGAGAGCGGCGAATGGCATTGGCAACGGCTGTGACCGCCTCATTCTGACCTACCACCCTTTGTGTGATGACTTCCTCCATGCGCAGCAGTTTGTCGCGCTCGCCTTCCAGCATCTTGGCTACGGGAATCCCCGTCCAGCGCGAGACCACCTCCGCAATTTCCTCATCGGTAACATTGTTACGCAGCAACCGAGGTTCTTGTGTCATCTCCGGCGTGGCTTCCGCCAACTGCCTTTCTAACTCAGGGATACGCCCATACTGCAGCTCCGACATGCGGCCGAGATCACCCGCACGCCGTGCTGTTTCAAGGTCCATGCGCGCCCGTTCCAGCGCTTCTTTCACCGAGGCAGCGCCGGTAAGCGCCGCTTTTTCGGACTTCCAAATCTCTTCTTGATCAGAATATTCTCGATCCAGTCGCGCAATCTCGTCCTCAAGCGTCTTTAGGCGCTTGCGCGAGGCATCGTCGGATTCTTTTTTCAGCGCCTCGCGCTCAATTTTGAGCTGAATTAACCGCCGCTCCAGTCGATCCATGCTCTCCGGCTTGGAATCGATTTCCATTCGGATGCGACTGGCGGCCTCATCGATCAGGTCAATGGCCTTGTCAGGCAACTGACGATCGGTGATATAACGATGCGATAGCGTCGCAGCGGCAACAATGGCTGGGTCGGTGATATCGACGCCATGATGCACTTCATAACGTTCCTTCAAGCCACGCAAAATGGCGATCGTGTCCTCAACATTAGGCTCATCCACCAAAACCTTTTGGAAGCGTCGCTCAAGTGCCGCATCCTTCTCGATGTACTTGCGGTATTCATCTAGAGTCGTGGCGCCAATACAATGCAATTCACCGCGCGCCAAGGCAGGCTTGAGCATATTGCCCGCATCCATGGACCCCTCAGCCTTACCGGCACCCACCATGGTGTGCAGTTCATCAATAAAGAGAACGATCTGGCCCTCCTGTTTGGCCAAATCTTTGAGCACCGCTTTGAGCCGCTCTTCAAAATCACCGCGAAATTTAGCACCGGCAATCAAGGCACCCATATCCAACGACAATACACGCCGACCCTTTAGACCCTCGGGCACCTCATCATTGATTATGCGTTGCGCTAAACCCTCAACAATGGCGGTCTTACCGACGCCCGGCTCGCCAATTAATACTGGATTATTCTTGGTGCGCCGCTGCAATACCTGAATCGCACGGCGAATTTCTTCATCACGACCGATGACAGGATCCAGCTTGCCCTGCTCAGCGCGCTCAGTCAGATCAATGGTGTACTTCTCTAAAGCCTGACGTTGCTCCTCAGCGCCGGGGTCATTGACCGCCTGCCCACCACGCAGCTGTTCAATGCCCTGCTCAATGGACTGGCGCGAGGCGCCGACCTGGCGCAGCAAATCAGTAACCTCGCCCTTGCCCTGCAACAAAGCAAGCACGAACAATTCGGAGGAAATGAACTGATCTTTGCGCTGTTGCGCCAGCTTGTCGCAGATATTGAGCAGACGCGAAAGATCATTAGCCACATGCACATCGCCAGCCGCCCCCTCAACGCGAGGCAAGCGCTCAAGGGCCTCGCCTAATTGTGAGCGCAGGAGGTTAACATTAGCGCCCGCCTGCGCCAGTAGTGGCCGAACCGAGCCGCCTTGCTGATCAAGCAGCGCAATCATCAGGTGCGCGGGCTCGATCATTTGATGATCCCGACCGATGGCCAAAGACTGAGCATCAGCCAATGCCTGCTGAAACTTACTGGTCAGTTTGTCCATACGCATTTTGAAGATTCCTTGATTTGAGTGTCTGATTACAGGCTTAGATGGGGTCATCGATACGGCTTTTCAAGGTAAACTGTGGGGGTTTGCACAAAGAGGAATTTCAGGAATCCCCGTGTCTTCCCCTAGTCAATCAAACCGGCAACAGCGCTTATTGGACGGTGAGTCAGGAGCTTTCGCTGACCCAGCCTCAATGCCATCTATTGATCGGGCCCAGCTGGATCCAATCGCCGCGGATGTCGCCTTGCAGCGATTGATTGATGCCGCCAAACAATGGCATTTTCAGGCCGGTAGGCTATTGCACGCTACCGAGTCCGTAGGTCATCTTGATGCCTTTCAATGGCTGCATCATAACCCTCTGGGTGAACGCTGCCTGTGGCGCAGCCGCGATGGCCAGACCCTGTGGGCAGGCATTGGCGCCGCTGTTGTGCTCACCGCCAGCGCCGACGGTGATTATGATGACCTATTCACACACATGCATCATGTGCTGGAACATCATGACAAAGCCTTTCTGGGCGGGATCGCATTTAATCATCGCCCCGGCGATTCAGAGTGGCAGGACTTTCCCGCAGCGCGTTTTATTCTTCCTGCGGTAGCACTTCGCCAGCAGGGCGACCACCATGAACTCCAGATCAACTTATATGCCAGCAGCCATGAGGCATTTGTTAGGCAGCGACAACAGCTGGTGCATACCCTAGAGTCCTTGAAATTGGCTTGGCCTGAACACATCGACCCAGCCTCCTCGGACCCCGTGCAACGACAGGATCACATGGTATTTTCAGCCTGCCGCCGACGGATTCATGAGGTGTTGCATCAAATTGACCAAGGAGAGCTTGAAAAAGCAGTATTGGCCAGGCGCGTCGACGTTCTGCTGGACCATGTTGTGCCGGCATTCCCGGTGCTACAGCGTTGGCAAAAAAACAATCAAGGCTGCTTCGCTTTTGCCTTTGAGATGGGCTCCAGCCTGTTCATGGGCTGTACACCAGAGCGTTTATTCCGGCGTGAAGGTCATTACATTGCCACCGAAGCTTTGGCGGGAACGATGACGCGAGACAGCAACCCTGAGACGGACGCCTTCCTGGCCCGTGAACTTCTCAACGATCCCAAACTTAGCTTGGAGCATCAGTTGGTGGCGGGCTTTATCCAAGCCCAACTGCAGCCTTTAACCGAGCAGCTTTACAGCCCCAGTCTGCCGGGCGTAATCAAACTAGACCGCATTCAGCATCGTTATTTGCCCATCTCCGGCCAGCTCCGCCCCGGGGTGAGTGATGCACAGTTGCTGAGCTGCCTGCATCCCACTCCAGCGGTGTGCGGTGTGCCAAAAGTGGCTGCGCAGGCGCTGATTCAGCAGCTAGAGGCCACACAAAGGGGTTGGTACAGCGGCGCTGTGGGTCTGGTATCGCCACAAACGGTGGAATTTGCGGTGGCCATTCGCTCTGCTTTGGTGCGCGGCAATCAGGTCTCCTGTTTTTCAGGCGTGGGCATTGTTGCCGGCTCGGAACCAGAGACTGAATGGCAGGAACTGGAGGCCAAAATCTCATCTTTTCTTGATGCCCTGATGCGCTGAGCATCATGAATCAGGCAATCAGCGAGGCCAACCTCAGACGTAGTTGCGCACTTCTTCAAGCGCTTTATGATCACGGTGTGCGTGAACTGTGCGTGGCACCCGGCAGCCGCAGCGCACCGCTGGTGTTGGCGGCGGTGCAATGGGCAGAGCACTATGCGGATATCAGCCTGCATACGCACTTTGATGAGCGCGGGCTTGGCTTTTTTGCCTTGGGGCTGATTAAGGCCAGCCAACGGCCTGTAGCCGTCATCACCACCTCAGGCTCGGCCGTCGCGAATATACACCCTGCCATCGTTGAGGCGCGCCACAGCCACTTGCCCCTGCTGGCTGTCACTGCCGACCGACCCTCAGACTTGGTCGGCTGCGGTGCCAATCAGACGATCGAGCAGCTTGATATTTTTCATCCCCAAGTGCGCCAGACTCTGGTACTCGATGAGTTAGAAGCAACGCATGCTCAGGATACTTTGCACAAGTACCTCATCGCTTGTTTGTCGCCCGCCAGCCGTGGCCCGGGGCATATCAATGTTCCCTTCCGGGAACCTCTGTATGCAATACGCAAACCCGCTTGGGACTTACAGCGCAGGCAAATCCCCAGCGGCTCACTAACTGCGATTGATTGGGCCGAGATGCCGACCCTCGATAAGCGCAGCTTGCTGGTCACCGGCCAGTTAAATCAGCAAGAAGCGAGCGCTATTCTGGGATTAGCACAACGCACCGGCCTATCGATACTGGGTGATGTAGGCAGCGGTTTGCGCTTGTATGCCCACCCACAAGTGCTGAATTACGCCAGCTTGGCCACATCCCATCGCGAGTGCCGGCAACACCTGGATCACTACGAGCAAGTCATTCAGCTGGGCGGGCGCTTGGTGAGTAAACAGCTGAATCAATGGCTGGCGGAGTTTCCGGGAGACTACTGGCTGATCGACAGCCATGGTGATTCTCTAGACCCCAGCCGCCGAGCCCAGCAAAGACAAGCGGATATCACGGCTTTTTGCCAGGGACTTAAGGGCATGCAAGCGATTGATACCCAACTAACCGCATTGCAACAGTGGATCGAACACGAATTAGACGACCTACTGGCTGATGGAGGCTCGAGCTTGCATCTGGCGCGCATGATCAGCCAAGAGTTACCCAGCGATATGACGCTAATGGTCGGCAACAGCCTCAGTGTGCGCTTAGTGGATTGGGTGTCTCAGGCGCGCCCAGACCGACTGCCCTCATTACTGACCCAGCGAGGCGCTAGTGGCATTGACGGGCTGGTGGCGACCGCCATGGGCGCTGCCCTGCATAGTCATGGCGGTCTGAGCTTGCTGTTGGGAGATCTCTCACTGCTGCATGACCTCAATAGCTTGGCCTTGGCCAAACATCAAACCAAGCCATTGGTGATCGTGGTGATTAATGATGATGGCGGGGGTATTTTTCATGGCCTACCCGCACGCGAGCAAAAAGACATATTTAAAGCGTTTTTTCAAACCCCACATGGCTTACAGTTTGCTGATATCAGTGCGCAGTTCGGCCTTAAATATTCAGCTCCCGAGTCCCTTGCAGCCTTTGGCGATGCCTACCGACAGGCTTGTGCTCACCCGGGGGTGAGCCTATTGGAGTACAAGGTGGTAGCGGAACACACGCAACAAGAATGGGAGCGCCTCAACGCCCATTTTCGCGGCACCGCCGAGCCCACTCGGCCAGCATGATGCTGCCCTTAGTTTTATTGCATGGTTTTTTGGGCAGCGGTGATGACTGGCAGGATGTGCGGCGCCACTGGCCCAATCAGCGCGCTCTCATCAGCCCAAACCTACCCGATGCTCAGACCCTAGCGGGTAGCGAAGATTCTGCGAATATTGAAGTGTACAGCCGATATGCATGGGAGCAACTCCAAACCAATTTGCCAGAGCAGTTTCACCTTCTGGGGTATTCCCTGGGAGGGCGTATTGCCATGCATTGGGCTTCTCAAGCCACAGGGCGCATCCAAAGTCTTTTGCTAGAGAGCGCGCATCCGGGACTGCCAAACCAGGCTGCAAGACGAGAACGCCTCATTCAGGATCGGCAGTGGGCTCAGCGCTTCGCCAGCGAACCGCTGTCTGAGGTGCTTCACGATTGGTATCAGCAAGCGGTATTCCAAGATTTAAGTGATTGCCAAAGAACGCAGCTGATCAGCGCTCGCCGCCGGCAAGATCCTGCTGCTATGGCTGCTTTAATGAGGGTCACCAGCCTCGGGGAGCAAGCAGATTTAATGACTCAGCTAAGCCAGCAGAAAACCTTCAAGGCCTATATCACCGGAGGCCAAGATGCCAAATTCATGGCCACAGCACAGGCCTTACAGGCCCAAAAACCCTGCTTGAAGCTGGTACTCTTTGATACCCTTGGGCATAACTGCCATGCGGGCGCACCCGCGGCATTTGCCGAACGCATAAGCCATCTCCTTAGCAACGAAGAACGCCCATCATGAGCACAGATACAGGATTTACCATCCGCCCGGGGGCTTCCTGGGAAGACCATACCGGAAGCTTTAGCGACATCCTCTATCACAAGGCTAAAGGGATGGCGAAAATCACCATTAACCGCCCCGAGGTGCGTAATGCGTTTCGCCCGTTGACGGTTAAAGAAATGCAACAAGCGCTGTCTGATGCTCGCTTTGATGAGAACATCGGGGTGGTGATCCTCACGGGAGCCGGTGATCTGGCTTTTTGCTCCGGCGGTGATCAGCGTGTGCGTGGCGACTCGGGGTATCGTGATGATGCCGGTGTGCATCATTTAAATGTACTGGACTTACAAAAAGAGATTCGCTCCTGCCCCAAACCAGTGGTGGCGATGATTGCCGGTTATGCCATTGGTGGCGGGCATGTATTGCATCTGATTTGTGACCTCAGCATCGCCGCTGACAATGCCCGCTTTGGACAGACCGGACCCAAGGTTGGATCGTTTGATGGTGGCTTCGGTGCCAGTTATATGGCCAGTGTGGTGGGGCAGAAAAAAGCCCGGGAGATCTGGTTTCTGTGCCGCCAGTATGACGCCCAACAGGCTTTGGATATGGGACTGGTCAATACCGTGGTACCGCTGGCTAACTTGGAAATCGAGACAGTCACTTGGTGCCAACAAATTCTTCAACACTCGCCCATTGCCCTGCGCATGCTCAAATCCGCCTTTAATGCCGGACTCGATGGTCAGGCCGGGATTCAAGAATTGGCCGGCAATTCCACGATGCTGTTTTATATGACCGAAGAGGGTCAGGAAGGGCGCAACGCCTATCTGGAAAAACGCCGGCCCGACTTTGGTAAGTTCAAGCGCCAACCGTGATCACCCGCTTGCAGCTTTGGCGTTATCGCCTGCCCTTGCAAGCGCGCCTGTCTCTGGGTGTAAAGACGCTGGATGTTCGCGAGGGCCTGCTGCTGGAATGGCATGGCCAATCACCCGAATCGATATGCTGGTCTGAAATAGCCCCCTTGCCCGGCTTTAGTCGCAGCACGCTGGCATGCTGTGAACAACAAATACTCGATTTGCTGAATTCCGCTGCTAACTGGCGACAAAGCCTCCAACAAGCACCGCTTGATTGCGCAGAGGAAGCGCGCTTTGGGATTGAAGCGGGGCTATTCCAGATGCAACAAAACCTCTCTTTTGCCGGCCCTGTTGCCTCATGCAGGCTTTGGCGTCATGACCAGACATTACCCGAGCTGGGTGCAGCCGATTGTCTCAAAATCAAAGTGGGAGCGAAGGATTTTGCCACTGATCAGGCGCGTATCCAAGTAGCCTTGAGTGCCTTGTCACCCGGGTCTACTCTGCGCATCGATGCCAATCGCTGCTGGAATCTGGAGGCCGGCCGTGCATTGGCCCAAGGCCTCGATATCCGCGCCATCGATTATGTGGAAGAGCCATTGCCCGCCGGCGGCGATTATGCGCTTTGGTGGCAGGAGACCGGCCTACCCTTTGCTTTGGATGAAACCCTGCGCGACTGCTCTGAGGCGAGCTTGGCTGCGCTGCTGCGGTTGCCGGGCTTAAAGGCTTTGGTGATCAAACCCATGTTGCTGGGTTTAGAGCGAAGTTTGCAGTTGATTTATGCCGCCAATGAGTGGCAAAAAACCATCGTGCTCAGTGCCGCTTATGAAAGCAATCTGACGCTGGATTTTTATGCTGCGTTGGCCGATCACTTAAAGCTTTCTGGCCCGCATGGACTCGATACCTTTGGGGCATTAACGGCAGCCCTGATTCAACCGATACACAGTCAGCCACAGCATGCGCATAAACCCGTGATGGAGCGCAAGCACATGCAATGTCTGGGGAGTTGGTCTTGACCGACTGTTTATTAAGCCAGGCGGCTGAGCGCCACCCGGGCAGTGTCGCCGCTTGCGGACCTGACATCGGTTCGGTGGACTATCATTCCCTGCATACACGCGTTAGCCTGCGGGCTAAAGATCTCCAGCAGCAAGGCCTCAGACCTCAAACGTGGGTGGTGCTGCAAGCCAGTACTGATCTACAAACCCTGATTGATCTGCTGGCTGTGGCGCGCGCTGGCGCTTGGGCTGTTCCCATCAATTCCCGGCTGCCACCCGCTTACCTAGAACAAACTTTGATAGCGGCACAGCTACATCACTTTAGTCTCGTGCCTGGACAGTCGTTAACACCCATGCCGTCATCAAGCACCGCAGCTCCGCACTTAAAAGAAAACTTTGCTGCGGATGAGCCTTGGAGCGGAATACTCACCTCCGGCAGTAGCGGCATACCGAAGTTAGCAGTGCACAGCCATGAAAACCTGGTGCGCAGTGCTCAAGGAGCCAATACACTCGCCCCCTTAGATCATATGGACCGCTATCTACTGTCATTGCCGCTTTATCATGTCAGTGGCTTGGCGATCGTGTTTCGCTGCATGCTGGCGGGGGCCGCCATGATTTTTGGTGAACAGGCGCAGGACGGGGATTTTCTTTCCGCATGGCAGGTCACCCATTTGTCCTTGGTGGAAACTCAGCTGCGCCGGCTGCTGCAAGCCCCGAGGTTACCCAGCACCCTCAGTCAGCTGCTTATCGGCGGCGGACCTGCTGATCCGCAACTGTTACAACAAGCTGCGGATAGAGGCTTGAGCTGTTGGATGAGCTATGGTTTAACGGAAATGACGGCTCAGGTATGGACCCGTGACCCTCAGGGAAAAGGGCATTTATTGCCGCATCGGGAGCTATGCCTTGCGGACTCAGGAGAGATTCTGGTTCGGGGTCAGACCCTGTTCCTAGGCTATTGGCGTGGCCAAAGTCTGGATCCAGCGCGCGATGCTGATGGATGGTTTCATACCGGAGATCTTGGCCGCTGGGAAAATGGCGAGCTATGCGTTGTCGGACGCGCCGACAATCAGTTCATCAGCGGCGGTGAAAATATCCAGCCAGAGTCGATTGAAAGGATACTGAAAACACATCCTGATATTCTGGAGGCCATTGTCGTTCCTTACCCCGATCCTGTTTATGGCGAACGGCCCATGGCCTTTGTGACTTCCAACAATCCCATCGCAACTGAACAGCTTCAGGCTTGGCTGGGCACCCAGCTGCCGAGTTTTATGCTGCCATTGGCTTTTCTGCCCATGCCCGAGCAGACTGGCATCAAACCCAGGCGCCGCGAACTGCAGCTGCTCGCCCTGCAAGCTTTGCCTTATCAGGACCCAAATAGCCCATGAAACCCAGTTGGCGTAGACCCACCGATTTAGCGATTTTGAACGCGCAGTTTCAACAGGGACTGATGGCGCGCTTGGGTATGGAAATCACGGCCATTGACGACCTGGGGCTGAGCGGACGTATGCCGATTGATGAACGCACGCTGCAACCCATGGGTTTGCTGCACGGCGGCGCCAGCGCTGCACTGGCCGAGACTTTGGCGAGCCTGGCCGCTTCTTTGACCTGCCCTGATGACACGCTGGCTTTGTGTCTGAGTCT
Source organism: Ectothiorhodosinus mongolicus (assembly GCF_022406875.1). Lineage (NCBI taxonomy): Bacteria > Pseudomonadati > Pseudomonadota > Gammaproteobacteria > Chromatiales > Ectothiorhodospiraceae > Ectothiorhodosinus > Ectothiorhodosinus mongolicus. The sequence goes on along the minus strand of NZ_CP023018.1, from coordinate 1,291,718 downwards.
GGATATTCAACATGTGCAAAGCGGCTCAGGCGGCTGGGCGAATGGCACCGCGCTGCCGCGGCAATTGGGCAAGCGATTGCAATTGTGGCAAGTTGATATTCGCAACGAATCGGGCGAACTGCTGAGTACCGCCATGGTGCGCATGCTGTTGAGGAAAAATGAGGGTGCCGTCACATGAGCAGCCCATCATCTCAAGAGCTTAGCTTGGTGTTTGGTGCCAGCGGCTATATTGGCTCAAATCTCGTACCGTGGCTAATCACCGCCGGCCATTCTCGGATACGCGCAGCAGCGCGCAATCTATCGGTGCTACAAGCCCGTGGCTGGGCGGATGTTGAATGTGTTGCCGCCGATGCACTGAAACCCGAGACGCTGGCGGTTGCCTTAGAAGGGGTCACCACGGCTTATTACTTGGTGCATTCCATGGGCGCGGGCAAAGCTTTTGGCGATCTGGATCTTTTGGCTGCACGTCATTTTGCGCAGGCGGCGGCCGATGCTGGGGTAAAACGTATCATCTATCTGGGCGGCCTTGCCCCCGAATCAGCGCGCTCAGAGCATATCGTCTCACGTCGTCAGACGGGCGATGAATTGCGCCGCGGCACGGTGCCGGTGATTGAATTACGCGCTGGGATCATTGTTGGCCCGGGTTCTGCGGCCTTTGAAGTCATGCGGGACCTGGTGTTGCATCTGCCGGTGATGCTGACACCACGCTGGGTGTCTCGACGATCACCCCCTATCGCTTTGGAGAATTTATTACATTATCTAACGCAGGTGGCTCGCTTAGATGAGTCCGTGCATGGTGAAATCTTGGATACCGCGGGATCGGAATATCTGACTTATGGCGAGATGATGAGGATCTTGGCCGAGGAAGCCGAACATCGCCCACCGCTGGTTATTCCAGTTCCTCTGCTGTCCCCTAAACTCTCATCTTATTGGCTGCATCTGGTGACTTCGGTACCCACCCCTATCGCCCGCGCACTTATTGAGGGATTAAAAGAAGATTATGTGGCGCATGATGCTAGGGCTAAGGCCCTGATGCCGCAAAAGCTGTTGGGCTTTCGCGCTGCGGTGAAACGCAGTTTTGCTGCTGAACGTGAGCATCGGGTTGCGGCGCGATGGACAGAAGGCGCTTTTGCCTTCCGCCAACAACGCTTGGACTATGGATTTTACGCTAAAAAAGCCATGGGTAGCGCTTGGTCTTCTGCTTCGCCAGAAGAGGTATGGAGGCTGGTGCAACGCATTGGTGGTCAACAACGCTACTTCGCCCTCAATACACTATGGACATTGCGCGAGTGGTTAGACTGGATGCTGGGTGGGCCTGGCCGCAATCGCGGCAGACGCGACCCTGACCTACTCCGCCTGGGCGATATGGTCGACTCTTGGCGAGTGGTTGCCATGCGAGAGGAACAAAGCTTGACCTTGGCCTTTGGCATGCGGGTACCAGGCTCAGGTATTCTGGAAATCTGTATCAGTCCAAAAAATGAGGGGACGCAGATTGAGGTACATAATTACTGGCATCCTGCCGGTTTTTGGGGCCTCCTGTATTGGTACGCCATGGCGCCTGCCCATGCCATCGTTTTTGATGCCATGGCGCGCGGAATCGCCAAACAGGCTGAACACTCTTGATCGGCGCTGAGCGCTTGGGTGTCTAGCCATGATGACGCCAAAAACACAACGGGGAGAATAGAGTGCCTTCCATCGAACACGATATGTTGTTTCCAGCCGCACCTGAGGAAGTATTTGCCTTGCTGCGCCGTGTGGATGAGTTTCCGCGCTATGCCGATGCGGTGGAATCAGTGACTGCCCTGGATGAGGTCACTTATCGCTGGAAAGTAAAAACCAATGGCATGAGTTTCAGCTGGGACGTAGCCATTGTCGAGGAAGAAGCCCCCACCAAACTCAGTTGGGCCTCACGAAGCGGCATTCCCAATACGGGGCGCTATCGCTTGTTCGCCGTGCCCGGAGGCACACGAGTACGCCTCGTTATCGAGTATCACCTACCGAGTAAATTACTGGATAAAACCGTGGGCCGCGTGGCTAAGCCGATTATTTCGCATATCAGTGGCCAAGCATTTGAACGCGTCAGACGCGCTCTGATTCAGGATAAACAAAAGCAGGAGCAGACTACATGCGCGTAGCCATCATTGGCGCTGGTATCAGCGGACTGAGCACGGCTTTTTACCTGCAACGCTCCCGCAGCGATGCGCAGATACATATCTATGAGGCCAATGCGCATGCCGGTGGCACATTGCATACCCGCGATCTGGATGGCTTTTTATTCGAGGAAGGTGGCAATGGCTTTTTGAGCAACAAGCCGGACATGTTGAAACTGGTGGAAGATTGCCAAGGATTGCATTTATTGATGCGCAGCGAAGATGCCTCGCGCAAGCGCTTTATTTATACCGATGCCATGCATGCTTTCCCAGACAGCCCACCCAAATTCCTGAAATCCAAATTGCTGACTCTGCCGCAAAAGCTTCGTGTCGCTGGCGAGTTTTTTATCCCTGCGAAAAAAGACGATGTGGATGAAACCCTGCAGGCCTTTGGCTATCGCCGCTTGGGGCAAGCGTTTACAGATGTTTTTTTAGATGCCATGACGGCGGGCATTTATGGCACGACAGCAGATCGGGTCTCAGTGCAGGCTGCTTTCCCGCTGGTCACTCAACTAGAGCGCGATCATGGTGGTTTATTCAAGGGCATGCTGGCCCGCCGCAAGAAAAGTGCGGGACCCGGCGGTGTTCTGATGAGCTTCAAAGGCGGCATGAGTCGCATCATCGAGCACTTGCAGGGCCAAATTGAAGCCACATGGCACCTTGGCACCAGCGTCGAGTCCATCACTCGCGAAGGCGCGCAATATGTGGTGCGCACTCCAGATAGCAGTGTGAACTTTGATCAGGTGATTACGGCTGTACCAGCCTATTGTGCAGCGCCCATGTTCCAAGAACTCGACCCCCAGTTGTCTGAGCAGTTGGCTGCTTTATCCTACTCTCCCATTGCGGTGGTGGGTTTTGGCTGGAAACAACTGGATCATGATTTGGATGGCTTTGGCCTTCTGACGACAGCCACAGCACCGCTACCGTTTTTGGGTGTATTGTGGGACAGCAGCATCTTTCCCGACCGAGCGCCGCCAGGAATGAAAAGTGTGCGCATTATGCTCGGTGGACAGCGCTCACCAGAGAAACTCGAATTGAGTGATGAGGCGTTGATTGCCGAATCACGACGCGGCTTGGCGGAAGCATTGGGCATCACTCAGGAACCCGATGCGACCATGATTAAATGCTGGCCCAAAGGCCTGCCCGGATACCCGGTTGGGCATATCAAAGCGGTCGATCAGATCATGGATCGCGCTGAGCAATATCGTGGCCTTCATATTACCGGCAATGCCTTTCGCGGCATCGCCATGAATGATTGCGTGCGTAACGGCCGAGCCACGGGCGAAAAAGCGGCTTTTTTTGGTCGGGTGAACTAGAGCAGCGGTAAACAACTCACTAGATATAGCAACGCAAATACGGCGAACAATCGACCGGTTTGCTGGGGTAACGCCTGGGCCTGAACCGAGCGTGTAACAACGGCACGCAGCGGGGTAATGGCAAAAGGCAGCGATAATATGAGCGGCCAGAATATCGGCAAGAGTTCGGCTCGCCACAAGAAAAGACACATCAGATAGCTGCCGACCAGGCCCAATGCAAAAAACACGCGGGCCGCAGGCACACCAATGCGCACGGTCAAGGTACGCAACTCGTTTGCGCGGTCTTTGTCATAGTCACGAATCTCATTACCCAGCAAGACTAGGGCGGTAAACAGACTAAAGGGGACGCTCATCAGCAGCACTTGCAGGGATAAAGGCGCGCCCATAGCCATCGCTGAACCACCTATCAGAAGGATCCCCATCAGCCAAAACACCATGAACACGCCGAGCCCTCGGCGCTTATAGTGAATCGGCTCAGCGGAATAAAAATAGGCACCCGGCAAACCAATCGAGATCAATAGCAGCAAAGGCCAACCGCGGTGTAACACCAGACCCAGCCCAATCAACAAGGCGATGCCCAAAAAGATCAAGCCGACGCGATAGTTTCGGTGAATCGCCGTGATGGCCTGGGTCAACAGGGCCGCTGAACCAGAATCCGCGCGCTGCAGCTCCGCCTGAAGCAGGGGCAGGTCGGCGTGATCATTAATCAGATTGACTGCAGCTTGCAGTAGCATGCCGGCAAGGACGATGAGCAGCGCAAGCGTGATGGAACCATACCCCTGCTGATAAGCCAGCAAGGTGCCCAGGCCACAGGCCGACAAGGCCACCACAAAGGAAAACGGCCGCATCGCCCTCAAAAAGTCATAGGCTGCCATGGGTTTGAGAGCGCTGTGAGTCATAGCCACAAAAAGCAAAAGCCGACCCGAAGGTCGGCTTTCTCATAGCCCATTGCCACTTCAAGCTGGGCCATTACTCCTCAGACTTGGTTTCAGCCTTGGTCTTGGCCTTAGGCGTAGACTTGGCCTTGGCCTTCGGTTTCGCCACAGCCTCTTGGCTGGCTTCGACCGGCGCTTCAGTCACTTCAGGTTCCGCCGTAAGTTCAGGCTCTGGGGCCACTGTTTCCTCAAAATCGGGACGATCAACCAGCTCCACATAGGCCATCGGTGCGTTATCGCCCTTGCGGAACCCGCACTTCAAAATCCGCATGTAGCCGCCTGGGCGCGTTTTGTAACGTGGACCCAATTCAGAAAATAACTTGCCCACCACGGCATCATCACGCAGACGCGCGAAGGCCACGCGGCGCGTATGCACGCTATCATTCTTGGCCAGAGTGATCAGCGGCTCAGCAACGCGCCGCAGCTCCTTGGCCTTAGGCACGGTGGTCTTAATAGCCTCGTAGCGGAACAGCGACAAAGCCAACGACTGCATGGTCGCTTTGCGATGCGAGCTATTGCGGTTCAGTTGTCTTCCCGAGTGACGGTGACGCATGACTTCAGTTTCCTTGCATTAATAAGCTAGAACGCGTGGCTTAGCCGACGTTTTTCTTGTCGTGCTCTTTGAGCCCCGGCGGTGGCCAGTTTTCTAGGCGCATCCCCATGGATAGACCATGAGAGGCCAACACGTCTTTGATTTCGGTGAGCGACTTTTTACCCAAGTTAGGCGTCTTCAGCAACTCAACCTCGGTGCGCTGAATCAGATCACCGATGTAGTAAATATTTTCCGCCTTCAGACAATTGGCTGAACGCACGGTCAGTTCCAGATCGTCCACGGGGCGCACCAAGATGGGATCGACTTCCATGGAACGAGTCTCACGCGGCACGACTTCGTCACTACGTAATTCGACAAAGGCCATCAATTGGCTTTGCAGCACAGAGGCCGCCTCACGAATGGCATCATCCGGAGTGACGGTACCATTGGTTTCCAACTCGATGATCAGTCGATCCATGTCGGTGCGCTGTTCCACACGAGCACTCTCGACGCGGTAGGCGACACGGCGCACAGGGCTAAAGCTGGCATCCAGATAGAGTCGACCGGTCTTAGCTGTGTCATCTTCAGGGCCACGACGAGCGCTGACTGGCTGATAACCCCGGCCACGGCCTACCATCAACCGCATATTTAGTTCACCGTTTTTGGTGAGGTGCGCTATCACATGATCCGGATTAACGATCTCGACATCATGATCCAAGGCGATATCACCGGCGGTGACCACACCCGGGCCTTTCTTGCGCAGAGTCAGAGTGGCGTCGTCACGGTTGTGCATTCGCAGAGCGACGCTTTTCAGGTTGAGCAAAATATCGACGACGTCTTCTTGAACACCTTCGATGGCGGTGTACTCATGCAGCACGCCTTCGATTTCCGCTTCAAGAATCGCGGCGCCAGGAATAGAAGACAAAAGAATACGCCGCAGGGCATTACCCAGCGTATGGCCGAAACCGCGCTCCAGCGGCTCAAGAACCACGCGCGAGAGTTTGGCACTTTCCGCCTGAACCTCGATATGACGAGGCGTAAGCAATTCATTGACTTTGGCCTGCATTGAGGACCTCTTGTGCTGTTGCGTTTAGGGCGATTACTTGGAGTAGAGCTCGACCACCAGCGACTCATTGATGTCGGCTGGCAGATCACTTCGCTCTGGGATGCTTTTGAAGATGCCTTCCATCTTCTTAGCGTCAACTTCCACCCACTCCGGGAATCCAAATTGTTCAGACAAGGCGAGTGCGTCTTGAATACGCACCTGCTTGCGGGATTTTTCGCGAATCGTCACGGTATCGGTGGCTTTGACCTGATATGACGGGATATTCACCGCACTGCCATTCACCAAGATAGCCTTATGGCTCACCAACTGACGCGCCTCAGCGCGGGTCGTGGCAAAGCCCATACGGTAGACCACGTTATCCAAGCGGCATTCCAAGAGCTTTAACAGGTTATCACCCGTAGAGCCCTTGAGACGACTCGCAGTTTTGTAATAGTTGCGAAACTGTTTTTCGAGCACACCATAAATACGACGCAGCTTCTGCTTTTCACGCAGCTGCACACCATAGTCGGAGAGGCGAGTGCGCCGATCCCCATGCTGGCCGGGAGCTTTGTCCAGTTTGCACTTCGTATCCAGTGCACGCGCGCGGCTTTTAAGCGAGAGGTCGGTGCCTTCGCGGCGGCTGAGTTTGCACTTGGGTCCAATATAACGGGCCATGAAATTTCTCCAGTCTACACGCGGCGCTTTTTAGGCGGACGGCAGCCATTATGCGGAATGGGTGTGATATCGCTGATATTGGTGATTTTGTAACCCACATTGTTCAGCGCACGCACCGCAGACTCACGCCCTGGACCAGGACCCTTGACCAACACCTCAAGGTTTTTTAAGCCGTAATCTTGGGCAGCGGTCCCGGCACGCTCGGCTGCAACCTGAGCGGCAAACGGGGTGCTTTTACGTGAACCACGGAAGCCTGAGCCACCCGCTGTCGCCCAAGAGAGTGTATTCCCCTGACGATCAGTGATGGTGACGATGGTGTTATTGAATGACGCATAAATGTGCGCAATACCATCGGAAACCGACTTCTTGACCTTTTTCTTGGTCCGGGTGGAGGCTTGTGCCATACCTGTTGATTCCTGTGTTACAAAACTTTACTTGCGAATGGGACGACGCGGGCCCTTGCGGGTGCGTGCATTGGTGCGGGTGCGCTGGCCACGCAGCGGCAAACCGCGGCGATGGCGCAAACCCCGATAGCAACCGAGATCCATGAGGCGCTTAATGTTCATGGAAGTTTCGCGACGCAGATCACCCTCGACGGCGAACTTAGCCACTTCCGAACGCAGCTTCTCGATTTCTTCTTCCGTGAGATCACGGATCTTCTGTTCTTGTTTGATTCCTGCTGAGCCACAGATGAGCTGCGCGCGCGTCTTGCCCACGCCATAAATGGCCTGCAACGCAATGACCGCATGCTTGTGGTCGGGAATATTGACACCTGCTACACGAGCCATCCAGCTATCTCCAAAAACCGGCAGAAAAGCCGGCTATCTTAACTTGTGCGGTATATTGAATCAATGCCTTAACCCTGACGCTGCTTGTGACGCGGATCTGAACAGATCACCCGAACGACGCCATTACGCCGAACCACTTTGCAGTTGCGGCAGAGTTTTTTTACGGATGCGCGAACTTTCATTTTCTTTCCTCAGGGCCTTGCTTAACGCAACATGCCCGGCTTATTTCCAAACCCTTTCAAATTGGCCTTCTTCATCAGCCCCTCGTATTGATGCGACACGAGGTGCGCCTGCAGCTGCGCCATAAAGTCCATCACGACAATGACAATAATCAGCAGTGAGGCGCCACCGAAGTAGAAAGGCACATTCCAATACAAAATCAGAAATTCCGGCATCAAGCAGACGAGCGTGATGTATATCGCACCCACTGCGGTCAGACGCGTCATGACGCCATCGACATAGCGCTCAGTCTGCAGACCTGGACGAATCCCGGGAATAAAGGCACCAGATTTTTTCAGGTTTTCGGCGGTTTCGCGAGAGTTAAAAACCAATGCCGTGTAAAAAAAACAGAAAAAGATGATCGCGGCGCCATAAAACATCACATACAAAGGCTGCCCCGGCCCCAAAGCCGTCGACAAATCACGCAACCAAGTCACGCCCTCTGCCTGACCGAACCAAGTCCCCAAAGTGGCTGGGAAGAGAATAATACTCGACGCAAAAATAGGCGGAATCACCCCAGCCATATTCAACTTCAGTGGCAAATGACTGCTTTGACCACCATACACCTTGCGACCCACTTGGCGCTTGGCGTAATTCACCGTGATACGGCGTTGTCCGCGCTCAATAAAGACGATAAATCCGATCACGCCCAAACCCATGGTCAACAGCAAGAAGACGAAAGCCGGTGACAACTCGCCCGTACTGGCCAACTCTAGAGTGCCACCAAAAGCACCCGGCAAACCCGCCACAATACCCGCGAAGATGATCAAGGAGATACCATTACCAATACCCCGCTCGGTCACCTGCTCGCCCAACCACATCAAGAACATGGTGCCTGTCACCAGTGAAACCACCGCGGTGAACATGAAGCCTAAACCAGGGTTCAAAGCGATAGTGGCCTCACCCATCGTCTGCTGGTTAAGCGCAATGCTGATACCAACACTTTGCGCCAAAGCCAATACCAGCGTCCCATAGCGCGTGTACTGAGTGATCTTTCGCCGCCCGGACTCGCCTTCTTTCTTAATCTGTTGCAAAGCTGGGACGGTGGCGGCGAGCAACTGCATAATAATGGCTGCCGAGATGTACGGCATCACGCCTAAGGCAAAAATACTCAGGCGTTCTAAAGCACCCCCAGAGAACATGTTAAACATATCCAAAATGGTGCCTGACTGGGCGTCATAAAACTGTTGTAACGCAATGGGATCGATACCCGGCACCGGAATAAAGGTTCCGATACGGTAAACCACCAGCGCCATAACCACGAACAAAAGGCGCTGTCGGAGTTCTGTGAACTTACCGACACCGCCTAGAGAGGCACCACCCATTGGGTTGCTTGCGGCCACTTAGCCCTCGACCTTGCCACCGGCAGCTTCAATAGCCGCACGTGCACCCGGTGTCACGCCAATACCTTTGAGGGTCACGGCCTTCTCCAGCTTACCTGAGGCGATCACTTTGGCGCGTTTGGCAGTTGCCGCCACGACACCCGCAGCTTTCAGTGACGCTAACGTCACGTCGCCCTCGATCAAAGCAATCTCGTGCAAACGTACTTCGGCATTATCCTTCATGGTACGCGAGCGGAATCCCACCTTTGGCAGGCGACGCTGCAAAGGCATCTGGCCACCTTCAAATCCCACTTTGTGGTACCCACCAGAACGAGATTTCTGACCTTTGTGACCACGACCACCGGTCTTACCGAGGCCCGAGCCAATGCCACGGCCGACGCGCTTGGCATCAGGGCGGCTGCCTGGTGCTGGGCTGAGTTCATTTAATTTCATCACTTACGCCTCCTCCACTTTCAGGAGATAGGACACCTTGTTAATCATGCCGCGATTTTCCGGCGTATCGTTCACCAATACGGTGCGATGGATACGACGGATACCCAGGCCACGCAGGCAATCCTGATGGTTTTTCAGACGCCCGTGCTTACTGCGCACCAAGGTGACTTTCAGTTGTTTGTTATCGGCCATGACTTAACCCACGATCTCTTCGACTTTCTTACCGCGCTTGGCAGCGATGTGCTGCGGATCTTTCTGATCCACGAGGCCGTTCAAGGTGGCGCGAACCATATTGCCGGGGTTGCGTGAACCAATGCACTTAGCCAGCACATTACGCACACCCGCCACTTCAAAAACCGCGCGCATGGCGCCACCGGCGATGATGCCCGTACCTTCTGAGGCCGGCTGCATGAATACCTTGGCAGCACCGTGGCGAGCCGTCATTGGATAGTGCAATGTACCGTCCTTCAGAGGCACGCGCTGCATATTCTTACGGGCCGATTCCATGGCCTTTTGAATCGCTAAGGGCACTTCGCGCGCCTTGCCATAACCAAAGCCCACTTTACCGTTACCGTCACCGACCACTGTCAACGCAGTGAAACGGAATTGACGCCCGCCCTTGACCACTTTGGCCACACGATTGACCGTAATGAGCTTTTCCTGAAGCCCGTCGGTTTCGCTACTCGCACTCACTGTTGCCATTGCTTTACCCTTGCTCAGAATTGCAGTCCGCCTTCGCGGGCGGCATCAGCCAACGCTTTAACGCGGCCGTGATACTTAAAACCAGAACGATCAAACGCGACGCGGGTGATCCCTTTTGCAGCTGCACGCTCGGCAATCAACTTGCCAACAGCGGCCGCAGCAGCGGCATTGCCTGTGCACTTAAGCTCGCCGCGCATACCTGTTTCCAGAGTCGAAGCGGCGACGACGGTCTCCGATCCGCTGGGGGCGATAATCTGCGCGTACACATGCCGGGGTGTGCGATGCACACACAGCCGATGCGCGCCCAGTTCACGAATCTTATGGCGCGCGCGAGCCGCGCGGCGGAGTCTAGCGGGTTTCTTATCCATTGCGTTCACCTGGCCTTATTTCTTCTTGGCTTCCTTGCGAATGATTTGTTCATTCGCATAACGGACACCTTTGCCCTTATAGGGCTCCGGCGGACGATAACTGCGAATCTCTGCAGCTACCTGCCCTACCTTCTGCTTATCGATACCCTTAACCAGAATTTCAGTCTGGCTGGGGGTTTCAATCGTAATGCCCTCGGGCACTGGATATTCCACAGGATGGGAGAAACCCAGCGTTAAATTGAGCTTATTACCTTGAGCCTGAGCCCGGTAACCCACGCCCACTAGCTCGAGCTTACGCTCGAAGCCGGCGCTAACACCCTGCACCATATTGTTGATCAAGGCGCGGTAGGTGCCGGTAATCGCGTAGCGAGACTCGTCGCCAGCGGCAGGGCGCAACTGCAGCACACCACCTTCCTGAGCAACTTCAACATCTGCGTGGGCACGCAATTCCATAGCGCCCTTGGGACCTTTCACCAAGATACTTTCGGCGCCGACATTGATCTCAACGCCCTTGGGCAGGTTGATTGGGTTTTTCGCAACTCGTGACATGACTACTTATCCGATTAGGAAACGATGCAAAGAACTTCACCGCCCTGACCCTGAGCCCGTGCTTGTCGATCAGTCATCACTCCTTTCGAAGTGGAAACCACCGCCACGCCCAGACCGCCAATCACGGAGGGGAGTTCGTCTTTACTGCGATAAATGCGCAGTCCGGGACGGCTGATACGCTTCAGCTTCTCAATCACCGGACTACCCTGAAAATACTTCAACTTAATGGTCATCACCGCCTTCTTATCGGCTTCTGACACTTGTATGTCACCAACGTAGCCCTCGTCCTTCAGCACATTGGCGATAGCCAACTTCAGCTTGGAGGCTGGCAGGCTTACTTCTGTTTTTGCAGCGTGCTGACCATTGCGAATACGGGTCAGCATGTCAGCGACGGGATCAGTCATGCTCATTGATTTTATTCCTCTTACCAGCTCGACTTGACCAGACCGGGGACATCGCCCCGCATGGCCGCTTCGCGCAACTTATTCCGACCCAAGCCAAACTTCCGATAGTAACCATGGGGACGACCAGTCAGTCGGCAGCGGTTACGTTGACGCGCAGAACTGGAGTCACGCGGGAGTTTTTGTAGCTTCACCACTGCTTCCATACGGGTTTCATAATCCGTATCGGGATGGTTGATGATTGCTTTAAGCTCCTCACGCCGAGCGGCATATTGTTTCACCAACTGAGCGCGCTTGACTTCGCGTTGCATCATGGAAATCTTGGCCATGCGAAAACCTCTTAACTCTTGAAGGGGAAGTTGAACGCCTGCAATAGGGCGCGACCTTCCTCGTCCGTACGGGCTGTAGTGGTAATGGTGATGTCCATACCGCGCAGCGCATCAATCTTGTCGTAATCCACTTCCGGGAAAATGATCTGTTCCCGAACGCCTAAGTTGTAGTTACCGCGGCCATCAAAAGATTTGGCATTCAAACCGCGGAAGTCACGAACTCGGGGCAATGCGATATTCACTAAACGGTCGAGAAACTCATACATGCGCTCGCGCCGCAGAGTCACTTTACAGCCAATCGGATACCCATCACGGATCTTAAATCCAGCAATGGACTTGCGAGCCTTCGTAACTACCGGCTTCTGACCAGCAATCGCTGTCATATCGGAGACTGCATGCTCGATCACCTTCTTGTCCGCTACGGCCTCACCCAAGCCCATGTTCAGGGTAATCTTGGAGATACGCGGTACCTGCATTATATTCTCGTAGCCGAACTGCTGCATCAGCTGGTCGGTGACTTTGTCTTTGTAAAACGCTTTCAACCTAGCCATTTCTCTCACCCTCAGGACGCGTCAACGACTTCGCTATTGGACTTGTAGACACGCACTTTGCGACCGTCTTCCAATACCTTAAAGCCCACGCGATCACCCTTGCCCGTGGCAGGGTTGTACAACATCACATTCGATAGTTGCAGCGGCATTTCTTTGTCGATAATGCCGCCGGACACACCCGCGTAAGGATTGGGCTTTTGGTGCTTCTTCACCATGTTGATGTTTTGCACCAACACACGCTGATCTTCATAAACCTTGATCACGGTCCCACGCCGGCCTTTGTCCTTACCGGTAATTACGACAACATCGTCGCCTTGTCTGATTCTGCGCATCTCGTTTACCTCACCCTGATCCGCTTAGAGCACTTCCGGTGCCAGGGAAATAATTTTCATAAAACGCTCACCACGCAGTTCACGGGTCACGGGTCCGAAGATACGCGTACCGATGGGCTGCAATTGATTGTTCAGCAGCACCGCAGCATTGCGATCAAACCGGATCAACGAACCGTCGGGGCGCCGCACACCTTTGGCAGTGCGCACCACAACGGCGTTGTAGACTTCGCCTTTTTTCACCTTGCCGCGTGGGATGGCGTCTTTCACGCTTACCTTGACGATATCGCCCACAGCGGCATAGCGGCGATGGGAGCCTCCCAGCACCTTGATGCACTGCACTTTACGCGCACCGCTGTTATCTGCCGCATCTAAAACTGTCTGCATCTGAATCATGTGTGATCTCGCTTCTTCTCAACTTTTATCGCAGCAGCTTATTCCGGCGCCCGCTCAAGCACTTTGAGCAATCGGAAGTTCTTCGTGCGTGACATCGGACGGCTTTCTTTAATCAAGACGGTGTCGCCCATGCGCGATTCATTACCCTCGTCATGCACATGCAGCTTCGTGGAACGCCGCAGATACTTGCCATACAGAGGATGCCGAACACGACGCTCGATCAGCACTGTACGGGTCTTGTCCATCTTGTCGCTGACCACTCGTCCAGTGATCGCGCGCTGTTCTTTGACTGCTTGTTCGCTCATGAGATTACTCGCCTGCCCTTGCACGCTCATTTAATACTGTCTTGATGCGGGCAACATCCTTACGGATCTTACCGAAGCGATCAGGACGCGGTGGCTGCCCCGTACCTTTCTGCATGCGCATCTTGAACTGCTCTTTGAGAAGCTCCAGCAATTCTTTTTGAAGCTCCTCACTGGTCTGGCCCCGCACTTCATTCACCTTCATCACATCACCTGCCGGGTCACAAAAGTCGTTTTCACCGGGAGCTTGGCAGCAGCCAGACGAAATGCCTCGCGGGCCACCTCTTCGCTAACTCCTTCCATCTCATACAGAACGCGACCAGGCTGCACTTTGCATACCCAGTATTCCACGTTACCTTTACCCTTACCCATACGCACTTCTACGGGCTTCTTGGTCACTGGCACGTCGGGAAACACGCGGATCCAGATCTTTCCGCCACGTTTAATGTGACGGGTCATGGCACGACGCGCCGCTTCGATCTGGCGCGCAGTGATTCGACCCCGGTCAACGCACTTCAAGGCATACTCCCCGAAGCTAACGCTGCCCCCGGCAATCGCCATTCCACGGTTTTTGCCCTTGAACTGCTTACGGAATTTGGTTCGTTTTGGCTGCAGCATGATCTCTTCCTCAGTTCACCGCGGCCTTGCCTTCCGGGGCGGACTCTTCGGATTTCTTATCGAAATCAAAGACTTCACCCTTAAACACCCACACCTTGACACCAATGATGCCGTAGGTGGTGCGCGCTTCAGCAAACCCATAATCAATTTCCGCACGCAGGGTATGCAGGGGGACGCGGCCCTCGCGATACCATTCGCTGCGCGCAATTTCAGCGCCATTAAGACGACCCGAGACATGCACCTTGACGCCCAAGGCTCCAAGGCGCATCGCATTACCTACCGCGCGCTTCATGGCGCGGCGGAACATAATGCGACGTTCCAGCTGTTGCGCAATACCTTCGGCCACCAACTGTGCATCGGTTTCTGGCTTGCGAATCTCTTCAATATTGATTTTTACGCTCTGCGCGGGCAAGCCAAGGCGCTCCGATACGTCGCGGCGCAGGGCTTCGATATCTTCACCCTTTTTACCGATGACAATTCCTGGACGCGCCGTATGAATTGTGATGAAGGCCTGACGCGCGGGACGGGCGATTTCAATACGACTCACCGAAGCTTGCGAGAGTTTTTTCTTCAGATACTCGCGAATCTGCAAATCACTATGCAGATTATCGGCATAGTCACGACCATCGGCATACCAAGTAGATGCCCAGTCCGCAGATATCCCGAGGCGGAAGCCGATTGGATTAACTTTTTGTCCCATGAGAAAACCCCGTTATTTCGCGCTGACGGCCACAGTAATGTGGCTCGTGCGCTTGCTGATGCGATTGGCGCGCCCTTTGGCTCTCGCCTGAATACGCTTGAGTACTGGACCCTGGTCAACGCAGACGCGCGAGACCTGCAGCTCATCCACATCAGCGCCATCGTTATGCTCTGCATTGGCGATAGCTGACTCAAGAATCTTACGCACCAAATGCGCTGATTTCTTGGGACTGAAGTTGAGGACCTGCAGCGCCTTTTCTACCGGCAGACCACGGATCTGATCGGCAACAAGCCGACATTTCTGCGGTGATACCCGCGCGAATTTCAATTTGGCTACGGTTTCCATTTCCAAATCCTTACCTGGCCTTCTTATCGGCTATGTGACCCTTAAAGGTGCGCGTCGCTGCAAATTCACCCAGTTTGTGGCCAACCATATTTTCGTTGACCAGCACGGGAACATGTTGACGCCCATTATGGACAGCCAGAGTCAGCCCGACCATTTGCGGAATAATCATTGAGCGCCGCGACCAGGTCTTGATCGGACGACGATCGTTGGCGGCAGAAGCCTCCTCGACCTTTTTAATCAAATAATGGTCAACAAACGGACCTTTTTTCAGCGAACGCGGCACTGATTTACCCTCTCAACTCTTACTTGGACTTACGGCGACGCACGATTAAGTGAGTCGTCCGCTTGTTCTTGCGTGTTTTGTAACCCTTGGTGGGCACACCCCAGGGCGTTACCGGATGCAGACCGAAATTACGACCTTCACCACCACCATGCGGATGATCGACCGGGTTCATCGCTGTGCCACGAACCGTCGGACGTACACCCTTCCAACGCTTTGCGCCTGCTTTGCCATACTTACGCAGGCTATGCTCGCTGTTGCTGACCTCGCCAATGGTAGCGCGGCAGTCAGCATGCACCTTGCGCATCTCACCGGAACGCAAACGTAGGGTGGCGTACTGTCCTTCACGCGCCACCAACTGCACAGATGCACCGGCACTGCGAGCCAGCTGAGCGCCCTTTCCCGGGCGCATTTCGATACAGTGCACCACGGTACCCAGGGGGATGTTACGCAGCGGCAGCGTATTACCGGTGCGAATGGGCGCGTGGCTACCCGACATTACAGCATCACCCGCCTGCAAGCCTTTGGGGGCGATAATATAGCGACGCTCGCCATCGGCGTATAGCACTAAAGCGATGTGCGCGCTGCGATTGGGATCATATTCGATGCGCTCAACTTTACCGCCGATATCGTCTTTGTTGCGCTTGAAATCAATAACGCGATAGCGCTGCTTATGGCCACCACCAATATGACGCGTGGTGATGCGGCCTTGGTTATTGCGGCCGCCAGTACGCACTTTCTTTTCCAACAGCGGCCCAAAGGGCTCGCCCTTGTGCAGCCCGGGGGTAGTGTTGCGCACCATAAACCGCCGGCCGGCGGAAGTAGGTTTAGATTTAACAATTGCCATGTCAGCTTACCTTAATACTTATTCGTTGCCGGCCAATTCGATATCGTGACCTGGCTCCAGCGTCACATACGCCTTGCGCCAGTGATTACGACGACCCTGGAAACGGCCAATGCGCTTGCTTTTGCCCTGCTGATTCAGCACGCGAACCGAGGCGACTTTGACATCAAACAGCTGCTCAACAGCGGCACGTACTTCCTCGCGCGTGGCGTCAGTTGACACCTTGAATACGTGTTGATTGGCGGCGTCAGCTAGCATGGTCGCTTTTTCCGAGACAAGCGGGCCGACCAAAATCTTCAGAAGTCTTTCTTCTCTCATGACAACCACCCTTCAACCTGCTTCAGCGCCGCCACCGTGATCACCACTTTGTCAGCCCCAACCAAACTCACGGGATTCAGCCCGGAGACGGTGAGCACATCGACATGCGGCAGATTGCGGACGCCTAGAAATACATTGGCGTCGAACTCACTCAGAACGACCACACCTGAGGTGACATCTAATGCCTGCAACGCAGCGATCATCGCCTTCGTCTTAGGTTCGGCGACGGTGAAAGAATCAACCACCACCAAGCGCTCTTGACGCAACAGCTCAGAAAAAATACTGGCCATCGCGGCACGGTACATTTTCTTATTCAGTTTTTGCTCAAAACTGCGGGTTGAAGCCGCAAAAATCTTGCCGCCCCCACGCCAAAGCGGACTACGGATCGTGCCTGCACGGGCGCGACCGGTACCCTTTTGGCGCCACGGCTTCTTGCCGCCACCGCGCACCTGACTGCGAGTTTTTTGTGCCTTTGTACCAGCACGTGCACCCGCCATATGTGCCACAACCGCTTGATGCACTAAGGCTTCGTTGAAGTCACGAGCGAATGCACCATCAGCGACGGTGACATCCTTTTTCTCTCCAGCTGCGAGCTTAATCTTCATACTGCTCAACCTTTCGCTTTAACCGCGGGACGCACCATCACGTCACCGCCTTTCGAACCTGGCACGGCGCCAGAGATCAGGAGCAAGTTGCGTTCGACATCGACCTTCACGACGTGCAGGTTTTGCACTGTGCAACGCTCGTTACCCATATGGCCAGCCATCTTCTTACCCTTAAACACACGCCCAGGGGTTTGGTTTTGACCAATCGAGCCCGGCGCACGATGCGATCGAGAGTTGCCATGGGTTGCATCCTGCATACTGAAGTTGTGACGCTTAATGACACCCTGAAAGCCTTTGCCTTTACTGGTACCCGTCACATCCACAGATTGGCCGTCAGCGAAAAGACCGACCGTCAACTCCGACCCCACTGAGATATCTTCACCTTCAGCATCGCCCAAACGAAACTCGAACAGCCCGCGGCCCGCTTCGACGCCCGCTTTGGCGTAATGACCCGCCTGGGGCTTGCGCACACGGTTGGCTTTACGGCCACCCACGGCGACCTGCACCGCCCGATAACCATCACTTTCCAACTGCTTCACCTGGGTGACGCGATTTGGCTCGACTTCAATGACGGAAACTGGCTGTGACACCCCGTCTTCGGTGAAGACGCGGGTCATGCCCAATTTGCGACCGACCAGTCCGATTGCCATGACACTACCTCTGTACTCGCCCCCAAACAGCGGAGCGTAATCAATAATTTATAAACGTTCGGAAAACACAGCCCGGTACAAGACACCCTTGTACCGGGCCACGAAAAGCCCAACATTATGCCACAGAGAATGTGGCTAGTTAAGTTTTATTTGCACATCCACGCCAGCCGCCAGATCGAGCTTCATCAAAGCATCGACGGTCTTATCCGTCGGATCCATGATGTCCATCAGGCGCTTATGGGTGCGGATTTCATACTGATCACGCGCATCCTTGTTGACATGCGGCGAAATCAGCAAGGTGAAACGCTCCATTTTCGTTGGCAAAGGGATAGGACCTTTGACCCGTGCACCGGTACGTTTCGCGGTTTCCACGATCTCAGCCGCCGAGCGATCGATCAAACGATGATCGAACGCCTTTAACCGGATACGGATTCTCTGTTTGGCTGACATATGAATTACTCGATAATTTTCGCGACGACGCCGGCGCCTACGGTGCGACCGCCTTCACGAATCGCAAAACGCAAACCTTCTTCCATCGCAATCGGAGCAATCAGCGATACCGTCATCTTCACATTATCACCCG